>NC_011894.1:5646666-6010000 GCF_000022085.1 Methylobacterium nodulans ORS 2060 | reverse complement strand
TCGGGTCTAAAGCAACGAACTGAACCGCCCTGTTCAGACTCGCTTTCGCTGCGCCTCCGCCTACCGGCTTAAGCTTGCTCGTTACTTTAAGTCGCTGACCCATTATACAAAAGGTACGCGGTCACCCAGAACGCATCTTGGGCTCCCACTGTTTGTAAGCATCCGGTTTCAGGAACTGTTTCACTCCCCTCGTCGGGGTGCTTTTCACCTTTCCCTCACGGTACTGGTTCGCTATCGGTCGCTGAGGAGTACTTAGGCTTGGAGGGTGGTCCCCCCGTCTTCAGACAGGATTGCTCGTGTCCCGCCTTACTCATGGCTTCTTCTCGCCCTGACCCGTACGGGGCTGTCACCCGCTGCGGCCCGCCGTTCCAGGCGGTTCCGGTGAAGCTCGAAGAAGCACTGGCCTGATCCGCGTTCGCTCGCCACTACTGACGGAGTCTCGTTGATGTCCTTTCCTCCGGGTACTGAGATGTTTCAGTTCCCCGGGTTCGCTTCAAACCCCTATGGATTCAGGGCCTGATCCCCTCGTCGCGCCGCTTCGTCGTGCGGAGCCAAGCCAGCCGGCCTGGCCCCACACAACGAAGGGCTGAGGGTGGGTTTCCCCATTCGGAAATCCCTGGATCACAGCTCGTTCGCAGCTCCCCAAGGCTTATCGCAGCGTACCACGTCCTTCATCGCCTCTCAGCGCCAAGGCATCCACCGAATGCTCTTAAGGCACTTGATCGCTCTCATGATCGGTGTCCGGGCGAGCAAGGCTCGCTTCCGGCCACGGTCACGTCAAGACCAGCGGCAGGGCCCTTTCGGCACCCTGCCGTGTATGCTTGCCGAACACCTCCAGAGCCCCGGCTCTCGCCGGACCCCTGGACGCATTCCCTCTTCACGATGTCAAACATCCGCGCCGGCCGCATCGCGGCGGCGCGAAACCCGTTGCCCTTCCGGCGCCCGGATCCGCCGCTCGACACCGCACCCCGAGAGGAGAGTGGTGGAGCTGGACGGGATCGAACCGACGACCTCATGCTTGCAAAGCACGCGCTCTCCCAACTGAGCTACAGCCCCGCGCGGCGATCGCAGCCCCGGCGATCTGGTGGGCCTGGGACGACTCGAACGTCCGACCTCACCCTTATCAGGGGTGCGCTCTAACCACCTGAGCTACAGGCCCCAGGGATTGGCATCAGCCAATCCCCCGGAAAGGCGGAGAAAGAGAAACGAGGACGGCGCGTCCCGCCAATCGAGGCCTGACCGGCCTCGTATGATCCAACGACGCCGGGAGAGTGAGCGCACCCACGTCCACCAGCATCCTTAGAAAGGAGGTGATCCAGCCGCAGGTTCCCCTACGGCTACCTTGTTACGACTTCACCCCAGTCGCTGACCCTACCGTGGTCGCCTGCCCCCTCGCGGTTGGCGCAGCGCCGTCGGGTAAGACCAACTCCCATGGTGTGACGGGCGGTGTGTACAAGGCCCGGGAACGTATTCACCGTGGCGTGCTGATCCACGATTACTAGCGATTCCGCCTTCATGCACTCGAGTTGCAGAGTGCAATCTGAACTGAGACGGCTTTTGGGGATTTGCTCCAGGTCGCCCCTTCGCTTCCCATTGTCACCGCCATTGTAGCACGTGTGTAGCCCATCCCGTAAGGGCCATGAGGACTTGACGTCATCCCCACCTTCCTCGCGGCTTATCACCGGCAGTCCCCCTAGAGTGCCCAACTCAATGATGGCAACTAAGGGCGAGGGTTGCGCTCGTTGCGGGACTTAACCCAACATCTCACGACACGAGCTGACGACAGCCATGCAGCACCTGTGTGCAGGTCCCCGAAGGGAACCGTGAATCTCTCCACGTAGCCTGCCATGTCAAGGGATGGTAAGGTTCTGCGCGTTGCTTCGAATTAAACCACATGCTCCACCGCTTGTGCGGGCCCCCGTCAATTCCTTTGAGTTTTAATCTTGCGACCGTACTCCCCAGGCGGAATGCTTAAAGCGTTAGCGGCGCCACTGAGGTGCATGCACCCCAACGGCTAGCATTCATCGTTTACAGCGTGGACTACCAGGGTATCTAATCCTGTTTGCTCCCCACGCTTTCGCGCCTCAGCGTCAGAACCGGACCAGACAGCCGCCTTCGCCACTGGTGTTCTTGCGAATATCTACGAATTTCACCTCTACACTCGCAGTTCCGCTGTCCTCTTCCGGTCTCAAGCCCGCCAGTATCGAAGGCCATTCCGTGGTTGAGCCACGGGCTTTCACCCCCGACTTGGCGAGCCGCCTACGCGCCCTTTACGCCCAGTGATTCCGAGCAACGCTAGCCCCCTTCGTATTACCGCGGCTGCTGGCACGAAGTTAGCCGGGGCTTATTCCTCCGGTACCGTCATTATCGTCCCGAAGAAAAGAGCTTTACAACCCTAAGGCCGTCATCACTCACGCGGCATGGCTGGATCAGGCTTGCGCCCATTGTCCAATATTCCCCACTGCTGCCTCCCGTAGGAGTCTGGGCCGTGTCTCAGTCCCAGTGTGGCTGATCATCCTCTCAGACCAGCTACTGATCGTCGCCTTGGTGAGCCGTTACCCCACCAACCAGCTAATCAGACGCGGGCCGATCCTTCGGCAGTCAAGCCTTTCTCCTTGCGGACGTATCCGGTATTAGCCCTAGTTTCCCAGGGTTGTTCCGAACCGAAGGGCACGTTCCCACGCGTTACTCACCCGTCTGCCGCTGACCCCGCAGGGCCCGCTCGACTTGCATGTGTTAAGCCTGCCGCCAGCGTTCGCTCTGAGCCAGGATCAAACTCTCACCTTGAAGAGCTGACCTCAAAACGCTCGATCACAACATTGACAGGGCACACTCGATCCCGGGTTGCCCCGGATCGGTGAGCTTCCAGAAACGTCGGACCGGCGCCTCATCCTGCTCCGGCCAGGGCCCAAGCCCCAGCCCGCAAGGACAACGCCGTCCACGCTTCTCTTCCTCCGATGCACTTGTCAAAGAGCCCGCCTCAACGACAGTCCGGCCGCCCCGGGCAACCCACCCGGACCCGACCTCACAGGCTGTCGGAAAGAAGCAGAAGCAGCCGGGCCGCTGATCTCTCGCGGCCGGCGCCGATGGGGGGTCGTATACGGCCCCCCATCCCGGCCGTCAACTCCCAATCTGAACCTGTTGCGACAGGGCGGAGTCGCGGTCGCTGCCTCAGCGGTTCGGTCGGGCGCCGCGCGGCGAATCCTGGTCGCGCAGGGGAGCGGGTTTCGCTCGCGGCCGGATCTGGCGATGGACGACCAGGATCCCGCCGACGAGGAGCGCCGTCACGCTGCCGCCGAGCGGGAATCCCGCCCAGGCCCAGCTCTGGCCGCCGAGCCAGAGCAGGATCGATGTCACTGCGCCTCCCAGGATCGCAGCCAAGGCCAGCAGAACCATCGTGCCATTCCCCGAGGGGGCGCTTGCGGGCGCCGCCGCCTGTTGAACGGGAGCCCGGGGTCTCGTGTCAATCAGGGCGGCCGGGTGCCGTCCGGGATCAGGCCGCCGTGCGGATGCGGGCCGCGATCGCCTCGAGGGCGCGCAGCGCCTCGGCGTCGGAGGCGGGCTTCGTCATGGCGTCGCGCCAGGGGCGCAACTCCTCGGGCGAGAGCTCCCACCAGCGCGACTGCAGCAGGCGCTCGCGCACGGGTTCGGAGAAGCGGTAGCGGATCACCCGCGCGGGAGCCCCCACGGCGATGGCGAAATCCGGCACGTCGCGGGTGACGACGGCGCCCGCCCCGATCACCGCGCCGATGCCGATGCGGCGGCAACCCGGCGTGATCACGACATAGTCGCCCACCCAGGCGTCGTGCCCGACATCGAGCCGCGGCGGCGGCGCCGGCAGGTTGCCGACATGCCCGTAGGTGCCGCCCTCGTAGAAGGCGGGACTGGTGCTGATGCGATCGGTCGGATGGTTGAAGGACCAGAAGGCGGTCTGGGCGAGGGAGACGTAGCGCCCGATCCGCAGGCCCGTGCGGGGATGATCGACGGGAAACAGCAGCGAGCCGTAGGAATGGGCGCCGACGCTGACGCCGGTGCGCTCCCATAGCACCTTGCGCAGCGTGTAGCTCGTCGCGTCCCCGCCCTCCCAGCGGCGGGCGAGGCGCCAGACCCAGCGGCCCGAGAGCCTGCGCCCGAGGAGCCCGAGGAGGAGCGTGAGGCGCTTCGAGCGCCGCAGGGCCGGATCCGCGAGGTCGGGCGCGCCCGGAAGGTCGCGCGGTGCGACCTCGGCGCGGGATTCGCCGGGCAGGGCGAGGGTCGAGATGTCCGTCATCAGGTTTTCCGATCAGCCGGATTTGGCAGCGAGCTGGGCCGGCATGCCGGTTCTCCCGCACAGGCCCGCCCACCAGCCCGCAAGCGCCACGCCGAAGTTCCGCACCGCGCCGGCCCGCACGTATTGCAGGGTCAGGAGCAGGGTCGCGGCGGCGGCCACTGGGAAAGCTCCGGGAAAGAAGCGGCGGGTGAGGAGCAGGCGGCTGCGCTCGTCGAGGAAGACCGAGATCGCCGAGCGCGAGCGGCGATCGAGGTTCGAGCCGATCGTGGCGCCGTGGTCGTGCACCACGACCGCGTCATGCGCGTAGCCGAGCCGGAAGCTGCCCCGGCGGAGACACCAATCCACCTCCTCGGCATAGAGGAAGTAATCCTCGTTCATCGGCCCGACAGCCCGCACGAAGTCCCGGCTCACATACATGGCGGCGCCCGAGACGTAGTGCTGGGTTCGCTCCACCTCGGCTGGGTCGATCGCCGCCTCCGCGGGCGCCCCCAAGCCGATATTGTAGCCGCGCCCCAGCCAGCGCCGCCAGCGCCCGCCATAGAGCTGGACCCGGCCCGAATGCTTCACGATCAGCCGGCTGCCGACGATCCCGTAGGGGCCGCGCGCGGCATGCGCGGTGAGCGCCCGCAGGGCGTCGGGCGCAGGCTCGGTATCCGGGTTGAGGATCCAGAGGGCCGACCAGTCCGGCGAGGGGGCGAGGGCATCGAGCAGGGCGTTGATTGCCCCCGCATAGCCGAGGTTGCGCACGGCCCGGTGCAGGACGATCTCGCCGATCGCCCCCGGTCGGGAGACGGCAAGCCGCACAATGCGGTCGATGCGATCGCCGCTCCCCGGCTGCGGATCGGGCGTGGCACTGAGGCGCTCGGCGAGCCTCGCCACGAGGGCGTCGAAGGCGGCCTCGCCGCCATTCTCGCAGATCCGCACGGTGCGGACCGGATAGGTCGAGCGGTCGAGATGATCGAGGCAGGACGCGATCGCCTCCGCGCAGCGGAAGCCCACGATCGCCACGGCGACCTCAGTCATCGGGCGGCCTCTGCGTGACGCCCGAAGGCGAGCCGATGGGCCTCCGCGAAGCGGAAGCTCCGGATGCGCAGCAGGATCCCGGCGGCGCGCAGACGCGCCCGCAGGCCGCCGACCGGCGCGCGCAGCACCTTGACCGCATGGGGAAGCGCCGAGAGGAGGACGAGCCAGGCCCGGGCGAGCCAGGGCAGCCGGCCGAGCGGGCCGGGCGCGGCGAGGAGATAGGCCTCGCGGGTGGTGCGCCGCCATTTGCGCACCAGCTCCTCCCAGGTCCGGCGGGCCGGATGGGCGACGCGCGCCGCGGGCGCATAGGCGAGACGATAGCCCCGCGCCCGGGCCCGATGGCACCACTCGACATCCTCCGAGAGCCCGTTGGCGAAGGGGCCCACCGCCTCGAAGACGGTGCGGCGCACCAGCATGTTGGCCGTCACGGTGAAGCCCTTGCGCTGCACGTAGAGGTCGTTGCGGAAGGCGAAGACGAGCTCGAACGCCTCCACGGGCGTCGGGGCAGCGCGATTCTCCGCCTCCACCCGGACGGCGCCGCCGACGATGTCGGCCGCATCGAGCGCCTTGAGGCCCTGTTCCAGCCAGTCGGGGGCGGGCCGGCAATCGCTGTCGATGAAGGCGAGGATATTTCCGCGCGCGGCGGCGACGCCCGCATTGCGAGCCGGCCCGGCGCCACGGATCGGGGCCGGGACCACCCGGGCGCGGCCGGCGGCCAGGGCCTCGACGGCGGCAAGGCCCGCCGCCGAGCCGTTATCGGCCACAACGACCTCGACGGTGCCCGGCGGCAGCGTCTGCGCGGCGAGGAGATCGAGGCAGCGTTCGAGGTTGGCGAGGTCGTTCACGTGCGGGATCACGACCGACACGAGCGGGGCTGACATGAGCGGGGATTCTTGGGTCAATCGCACCTCCGTCAGGTCGCTTCGATCGGCGTGCCGGCCGGCGCCGGGCGGCCCCCGCCCATGCGGACGAGATCGCCAGGCGTGAGACCGCTCGAGCGCAGCACGAGCAGGTAGATGACGAGGACGACCGCGCCGTAGCCGGTGCAGAGCGCGACCCAATCAAGGACCGGCATGCTCTCGGCGATCGGCTCGACGCCCAAGAACTCGACGCCCAAGAAGGCGAGGAGCGCGGCGATCGGGAACAGGACCAGGAACCACGCGAGGCGCGGCGAGAAGGCGTGCGCGGCGAGCGTGCGCGAGACGATCCACAAGAGCGCCAGGACCTCGCCCGCGGCGAGCCCTCCGACGAAGCCGGCGAGCGAGCGGTGAAGCGGAATCGTCAGGGCGGCGAGCAGCACGGCCGCGGCGCTCGCGATCGAGCCCCGGAGCACGAAGCCGGTCTGGCCGGCGGCGAGGCAGGGCGGGACCGGGAAGGCGAGGAGCGTCTTGATGCAGACGTCGATGGCGATCGCGCTCATCAGCGCCAGCGACGGGGTGTAGCCCGGGCCGAACACGAGGCCGATCATCGGGCGGCCGAGGGCGAGGAGGCCGAGCCCATACGCGAAGGCCGCGAGCGAGAGCCAGACCGCCCATTGGTCGTGGAGCCGCGGGCGGCCGGCCTCGGCGGGCGTGCGGGTCACGAAGGCTGGCAGGTAGATGCTGGTCAGGAACTTGATGAGCTGGCCGCGCGGGATGAGCGCGATGCCCATGGCGTTGTTGTAGAGGGCGAGCACCGACACGCCGAGCAGGCTGCCGACGCACAGGCGGTCGCCCATGATGCTGAAGGCGTTCGCCATGCCGTTGGGGATGAGGGGCCGGCCGAACCGCTCCGCCTCGTGCGCCACCTCGCGGTTCCAGGCGAGGCGCCAGCGGCGGCGTGCCGCCGCCTGCGAGACGATCACGCTCGTGACCGCGCCGCCGAGGATGCCGGCGAGCATGCAGCGATAGTCGCGCAGCGCCAGCGCGAGCAGCACCGAGACGAGGGTCCAGGCGACCTGGGCGCCGATCAGCGTGGCGGCGTCCGGTCCGAATTCGTAAGAGCGGGTGAGTTCCTTGACGCCGAGATTCTGGAAGCCGCGGATGAGCGGCACCAGGGCGAGGAGGAGGAAGGCCCAGAGCGCGTGCCACGCATCGAGCGAGGCGACCACGACGGGCGCCGCCGCGAGCAGGATGAGCGCGATCACGCCCGAGCGCAGCAGCGCCACGGCGTGCAGCGTGCCGTAGACCTCCTCCGGATCCGTGTCGCCATAGCCGCGCACCGCCGAATATTGCAGGCCGATATCGGTCGCGAGCTCGGCGAAGGCCGCGACCACCGAGAGGGAGATGGCGAGCCCGTACTGGTCGGTCGGCAGGGTGTGCGAGAGGGCGACGTTGCGCAGGAACGGAAACACCATGTCGGCGAGATTCGCCGACAGGAGCGTCGCCCCCGACTTCAGGCGCGAGCGGCCCGCCATCAGCGTGCACCCTCGGTGGCGGGCGCGAGGCCCGGGAGGGCGGGGGCGGGTTTGCGCCTCGCCGCCTGGCGGATCAGCTCGGCGCTGCGCCGGCCCCACGCCTCCCAGGTCAGCGCGTCGCGGGCGCGCGCGAAGGTGCGCTCCCGCAGGGCCGCGTAGCGGGCGGGGTCGCCCCAATGCTCGCACACGGCCTCGATGAAGGGAGCGGGGCCGGCCTCCGGCGGGGCGAGGATGCCGTTGAGGCCGGGCTTCACGATGGTCGGGATGCCGCCGGTCTCGGTGGCGAGGCTCGGCAGGCCATAGGCGCCGGCCTCGCAGAAGACGAGGCCGTAAGCCTCCTGCCGGCTCGGCACGATCAGGAAGGCGGCGGCGGAGAAGAGCGCCTGGAGGCGCGCGAGCTGGGTCGGATCGCCCTTACTGAGGAAGCCGTGGGCGACGAGGCCGGGACCGGCCGCCTCGGGCGGCGGCGCGCAGCCGACGACGTGCAGCTCCGCCGCGACGCCGCGCGCCTGCAGGCCGCGCAGCACCGCGAGCGCGACCTCCCCGCCCTTGCGGGTCCAGTCGACCCCGACGAAGAGGAGCCGGCAGGTGCCGTCGCGCCGGAACGGATCGGCGGATGGCCGCGTGGCGAGGTTGGCACCGAAGGGCACCGCATGGACCCGCGCCGGCGCGGCGCCGTAATCCCGGACCGCCGAGGCCGCCGCCCAGTCGGAGGGAAATAGCGAGAGATCGGCGCCGAGGATGGCGCGGCGCTCCATTGCCTCGCCGTTGCGCCGCGAGCGGGGCGAGAGGCCGGCGAACCAATCCGGATAATAGTCGCACATCAGCCGGAAGGTCGCGTCCGAGCAATGGACCACCGGACAATCGGCGGCGAGGCCCGCGAGCTGGGTCGAGGCGGCAAGGCCGAAGACCACGTCCGGCCGGACCCGATCGAGCTGGCGGCGCAGCGCCAGCCCGTAGAGGCGGGCGATCAGGGGCTCGCGGGCCGGATCGGTCCGCAGCCGCGTTCCGGCCCGCCGCAGGCCGCGCAGCAGCGTCTGCATCGTCGGGCTCGTCACCGGCTCGACGCTCTCGAACTGCTCGCGCAGGGCCCGCAGGCAGAAATACGGGGTGCCGCTCCAGGCGGCGGGCGTGTCGGGGGAGCCGGGGGACAGGAAGGCGATCCGCATGCTTTGTCTCTCCGGGATCAGGACCGGCCGGATGCCGGCGCCAGGGGGCCGGCCGCGGCGGGAGACCAGGACGGCGCGTGCCGCGGGGCGAAGCGGTGGCGCAAGCCCGCCGCCGGCTGGGCGACGAGGCGGAAGGACAGCCAGGCGAGACCGAAGGCCGCGAGCGTGCAGAGCGGAGCCACGACGAGCTTCAGGCCGAGCGGCAGGGCGGCGGCATGCCGGACGCCGAGCATCTGGAGCACGATGTCGAGCGGCACGAAGTGCCAGAGATAGGTGCCGTAGGAGAGGCGCCCCATCCAGGCCATCGGGGCGGCGTCGAGGCACCTGCGCAGGCCGGCGCCGCTCGCGCTCGCATAGAGGCCCACGAAGGCGAGGCCGATCGCGAGGCCCTGCAGCGTGTAGCGCCCGCAATCGCGGAAGACAGGATCGCGGATCGCGAGCGACAGGAGCATGAGGGCGGCGGCGGCCGCGAACACGGCCGGGCCGCGGTGCTCGGCGAAGCTCAAGGAGCGCGGGAAGCGGGCGAACAGGACGGCGAGCGCGCAGCCATAGGCGAGGGAGTCGAGGCGCGCGTCGCTCGCCTTGTAGGTCCATTCCGGATCGAGGGAGAGCGCCTTCACGACCACGAGACGCCAGAGGGGGCTCGCCACCAGCACTACGGCCAGCACGAGGAGGAGCGCCCGGGGGCGCCGCCCGACGAGGAGCAGGGTCAGCGGGAAGACGAGGTAGAAATGCTCCTCGACGGCGAGCGACCACAGCATGTGCCAGCCGGCGCAGGTGTCGTAGCCGCACATCCCGACCGTCAGGTGATAGTAGTTGGTGAAGGAGAACAGCGCCGCCAGGAGCTCGACCGGCCGGACCGTGAGGCCCTGCCAAGCAGCGACGGCCGCGATGATGAGCACGAAGGCGAAGAGTTCGGGCGTGAGCCGGAGGACGCGGCGGATATAGAAGTTGCGCAGGTCGATGCCGTCGGTGCGGTCCTGCTCGCGCAGGAGCAGGGTGGTGATGAGGAAGCCGCTCAGGAAGAAGAAGATCGTGACGCCGAGCCCGCCCGGCACGACCATGCCGAAGCCGTAATGGCCGGCGAGCACGAGCAGGATCGAGACCGCCCGCACGCCGTCGAGGCCCGGGATATGGGCGCGCCGCAGCAGCGCGGCCCCCGCGGGGGCGGCGCCGGGCGTCTCCAGCCCAAATGTCCCCAGTCCACGTGTCTGACGCGTCTCGGCAGCATTGGTCATACGGCGGGCCCCTCCTCGGTCGCGCGTGTCCGTCTTTGGTCCGCGGAGCGCCCGTCAGGGCGTCAGATACCGCTCGTGGTAGTAGGTGCTGGTCGCCTCGCCGTAGCGCTTGAGCTGGCGCAGGCGGGCCTTGTTCAGGATGGTGCCGAGCAGCCGGTCCCAGACGACGGGGGCCGAGCGGAGCGCGTCGAGGACGACCTCGCGGGAGGTGGAGCCCCATTCCACCACGAGAACATAGGCTTCGAGGGCGTCGGCGAGGGCCCGCACGTCGGTGACGGGCATCAGCGGCGGTAGGTCGACGACCAGATAGTCGTAGCGCTCGCGGGCCGCGGCGAGGAGCGCCCGCATCCCGGGCGAGCCCAGGATCTCGTAGGCGTCGCGGCGCATGGCCTGCGCGGTCGCGGGCAGGACGTCGAGGGGCAGGTCGGGCTCGCGGCGCACCACGGCAGCGAGGTCGAGGCCGGCGTCGATCGCCTCCGCGAGACCCGCCTGCGCATCGGCCGCGAGGCCCCGCGTCAGGGTCGGGTTGCGCAGGTCGCCGTCGATCAGCAGGACCTTGCGCCCGTTGCGCGCGATCATGCGGGCGAGGTTGGCGGCGACCGCGGTCTTGCCCTCGCCGGGCAGGCAGGAGACGACGCCGATGCAGCGCACCCCCTGCCCATCCCGGGCGTGGTCCGCCGCGACCTTGACGGAGCGCAGCGTCTCGGCGCCGATCGAGAAGGGCATGCGCAGCACGTGGTCCCAGGCGAGGCCGCCCTTCGGGGATGCGCTCTGGCCCCCGGCCGGCGGATCGCCCGCCCCCGCCCGGGCCGTGTCCTCACGGACGGCCGGGATGAAGCCGAGGCAGCCGCAGCCGATGACCTCCGCGGCCTCGCGGCGGGTGCGCAGGGAGCGGTCGGCCAGGTCGACGGCGAAGCCGAAGAGCAGGCCGAGCACCCCGCCGCCGCCGAAGCCGAGCGCCATCAGCAGCGTGCGCTTGGGCGAGAATTTTTTGGTGGGCGGCGTCGCCTCGGTGATCAGGCGCGCCTCGCTGACCGGGAAGCTCTCCCGCTGCACGGCCTGGATGTAGCGCTGCGAATAATCCTCGTAGGCCTGGCGGGCGGTGCGGGCCGTGCTCTCCAGCTCCTGCAGGCGCACCTGATGGCTGCCGATGTCGCTCGTCTTGCGGAACTGCTCCGCGAGGCTCTGGCGCAGGGCCGCCTCGCGCTGGCGGGCGATCTCGAGGTCGCTGCGGTAGACCTCCTCGATGCGGCGCAGCTCGCTGCGGATCGACTCGAGGGTGTTGGCCGCCTCGCCCCGCAGCCGCTTCACCACCGGATGATCCTCGCCGAAGCGGGAGGCGAGGTCGGTCGCCCGCTGGTTCGTCTCCAGATATTGCTGGCGCAGCTTGATGACGACCTCGTTCGTGAGCGCATCCGCCACCGCGAGGTCGGGCGTGCCCTGGCGGTTGACCGCGACCACGCGGTCGAGCTTGGCCTGCGCGGTGGCGGTCGCCCCGGCCGCGTCGGTGAGCATGGTGCTGATCGAGGCCAGCGCCTGATCGTCGATCGACTTGCCGTCCGCGGTGGCGATGTTGTTCTGGCGCTTGAAGGCGGCCACGGCGGCATCCGCGCGGCTCGCGGCCCCCGCGAGTTCCGACAGGCGCTGCTTGAGCCAGCCCGCCGCCTGCTGCGTGGTGTCGCTGTTCGCCTGCACCTGATCGCGCAGGAAGGCGGCGGCAAAGCCGTTGGCGATCCGCGCAGCCTTCTCGGGCGTCTCCGAGAGGAAGCGGATCTCCATCACGAAGGTGTTCTCGATCCGCGCCACCGAAAGCGCGCCTGCGACCGCCTCGACGGCGGCCTGCTCGCGGTCGGCCTGGGTGGCCGGCTCGGCCTCGTCCGAGGCGAGGAGGTTCCTGAGCTGCGCGAGGAGGCCGGCGCGGGTGCCGTTGAACTCGGGATCCTCGTCGAGATGCAGGTCGGCCACCACCGCCCGGGCGATGCGCTCGGAGCGCACCGTTTCCAGGAGGCTGTCGACGCGGGCGGGATCGAAGACGGGTTCCTGCTTGCGGCGCTCGTCCTTGGTCTCCAGTACGCTGAGCCGGCGCGGATCGACCGAGACCTCGGCGCTCGCCCGGTAGAGGGGCGTCGCCGTGTAGGCGAAGACCGCGAACACCGAAAGGCCCAGAAGGGCGCCTCCCAGGATCAGCGGCAGCCGGCGGCGCAGCAGCGCCAGCACGGCCCGGATCTCGTTCTGCAGCGTGGGCCCGCTCCCCTGCGAGCGTCCCGGATAGGGCGCCAGCGCGAGGTCCTGATCGATGTAGGTCATGCGAGGACGGCTCCGGGGGCGAGAGGGGACGTCGATCGGAGGACGGGCGGCCGGCGGCGCAAGGTCACGCGGCCTCCTGGCGGCCGGCCGTCTCGTCGAGGTAGGCGAGGCTGCGAATCAGCACGAGGTCGTCGGCGCGCTGCAGCATCACCGGATCGGCGCGGTTGAGGACGACGCCCGCAAGCTTGCCGGCGACCTGCGGGTTGAACGCCACGGCGTTCTGCAGGTCCTCGAGCGTGGTGTGGTTCCAGCGCGTGACGAGGACGAAGCCGTCGATAAGAGGCGCGAGCGCGCGGGCATCGGCGACCGGGAGCATGGGCGGCAGGTCGAGGACGACGTAGCGGTAGCCCTTGCGGCCGGCTTCGAGCAGGGTGTGCAGGGCAGGCGAGGCGATCCGCTCGGCCGGGTGGAGGCGGTCGCGCGCCGCGCTGCCGGGCAGGACATGCAGCCCGCTCAGGTCCCGCCGGTCGATGACGGCGCGCAGGGCCGCCGTGCCGTCGAGGACGTCCTGCAGGCCGCCGTCCACCCCCCTCCCCTCCCGGCGCAGGATCTCGCTCAGGCGGCGGCGGCGCAGATCCATGTCGATCAGCAGGGTGGGATTGCCCGCAGCGGCGAGCACGGAGGCGAGGTTCGCCGCCACCGTCGTCGCGCCCTCGCCCGGCAGCGCCGAGCAGACGCCCAGCACGATGCCGTTCCGCCCTGGCTCCGGCGGCAGCGTCGTGTCGATCCCGAGCCGCACCGCGCGCAGCGCCTCCGCGAAGGCACCGAGCGGCTCGTCCAGGGCCGCCTCGATCGGCGACCGGGGCCGTGCCAGCGCCGGCACCTCGCCGATGACGGCGAGACAGGGCCTGCGCACCGCGGCTTCGAGCTGCTCGCGGTCCCGCACCCGGCGGGAGACCACCTCGCGGCCGAGGGCCAGCGCGCAGCCGAGGCCGAAACCCGCAGCAAAGCCGCCCACGAGCGCACGGAACGGATCCGGGAAGGCCGGCCGTGCGGGTGCCGCCGCGGCGCTGACGATGCGCGCCTCGGTGATCGGGTAGGACTGCTCCTGCGCGGCCTCCGTGAAGCGCGACATGAAGGCGTCGCGCATCGCCTTGGTGGTGTCGGCGACGCTCTGGAGCTGGGCGAGTTCGACGCGCACGGTCTGGGCGCGGGCCGAGCGGGCGGCGAGGTCTTCGAGGCCGCGGGTGATCGCCGCCTCGTTGAGCTTGGCCACCGCCGCGTCGCTGCGATAGCCGGCCGCGATGCGCCGGAACTCCTCGGCGATCGAGTTCTGGATCTCGCGCAATTCGCTGCGGGCCCGCTCGACGGTCTCGTGGGTCGGGCCGAAGCGGTCGGTGGCGTCGGCGATGCGCTGGCGAACCTGCGCCTGCTTCTGGCGCAAGGCCGTGATCACGTTGTTGCGGAACTCGTCGGCCACCGCCCCCTCGGCGCCGTTGCGCAGGATCGCCTCGATCTGGTCGAGCTTGGCCTCGGCCTGGACGCGGTCGCTGCGGGCGCCGACGAGGCGCGAGCTCAGCTCGGCGAGCTGCTGCTCGTCCACGAAGCGTCCGTCGGCCAGCATGATTTCGTGCTGGGCGCGGTAGTCCACGGCCGCCTTCTCGGCCTCGTTCGCCTGCGCCTGGAGGTCGGCGACGCGGGCACGGTACCAGTCGTTGGCGCTGCCCGCGGTCTCCTGCTTGGCGATGAGCTGGTCGCGCAGGTAGGCATTGGCGATGGCATTGGCGATCCGCGCGGCCTTGCGGGCCTCCTTCGAGAGGGCGCGCACCTCGATCACGTAGGAGACGCCGACACGCGTCGCCTTCACGCGCTTGAGGAGGGCCTCGACGGCATCGCGCTGCCGCTCCTCCTCCGTCGCGGGCGCCGGGTCTCCGAAGCCGAGCCGGACGAGCAGGCGCTCAAACGGGTTCGCGTCGTCGATGAATTCCGGATCCTGGTCGAGCTTCAGCTCGCGCAAAGCCGCGCCGAGAACGCCCTCCGAGGTCATGATCGTCGACTGGCTGTCGACGGCCGAATCGTTGACCTTGTTGTTGATGGCGAGCTGGTCCTGCCCGATATCGGCCAGGCGGCGGAAATCGACCAGGATGCGCGCGGTCGCGGCGTAATGGGGCGTGGCGAGCGCCAGATAGGCGCCACCCACCGCGATCCCGGCGAGCGTGAGCGCGGCGATGATCCGCCAGCGCCGCCGCGCCACCGCGATCAGGTAGGAGATGTCGCCCGGATCGCTGATCCGTTTGGCGACGGTGGGCCTCACGGCGGCGAGCCGGGGCCCGCCGGTCTTGGATGAGGCCCCGGCCTGGGGGCGGAACCGGTCAGGCATCGGCACGACGCGCCTCCATCGGGGTGAGCCGGCCTGCGGCGGGCCGGAGCCGGGTGTGAGCCGGAGCGGGGGGCGGCGGGTCGCCGCGCATCGGGGGCGGGAGGTAGCGGGCCTCCGCCAGGCCGGCGCGGATGCCGATCAGCAGGGCGAAGAAGGCCCAGCAGGTGCCCCAGTAATGCACCGTGAAGGCGATGAAGGTCATCTGCACGAGGGCGATGGTGACCCCCTTGCGGGCCCGATCGTGCCAGGGGCAGTCGTGCGGCTGTGTCGCGCGCGGGGTCCAGACGAAGAAGGCGCTGAAGATCGAGGCGACGAGGAGCGCGAGGCCGACATAGCCCGCATGCAGAGACTGTGCGAGCCAGAGGGCGTCGACGCTCGACACCATGGTGGAGAGCCGCACCCAGTCGCGGCCGCCGATACCGAAGAACGGCGACGATTGCAGGTTGTAGGCCACCCATTCCCAGATCAGGAAGCGGTAGACGCCGGTCTGCGGATCGAGCGTGAAGCAGTCGATCAGCACCCGTAAGGGATCGTCCACGAGGAGCAGCAGCAGGCCGAGCCCGTAGAGGGCGATGCCGACGAGCAGGGTCCAGCGCCAGGGCGAGCCGCAGAGCAGCCGGTCATAGGCCGCGAAGGCGCAGAAGATCATGAAGGCGAGCAGCGGCGCCGAGGAGAGCGCGGTCAGGGTGCCGACGAGGCAGAGCACCACCGCGCCGGCCCGGACCGTGGGGCTGCGCAAGAGGTGGTAGAGCAGCGTCGCGCAGGTCGCGAAGAAGGTGCCGAACAGGATCGCGTGCTCGAAGGAGGCGCGCGCCCGCGGCAGGCCGAAGCGGTACTGGGTGATGTAGAGGGCGTTCCGGTCGATGCCGAAGACCTGGCGGGCGACGCGGCCGAAGATGTTCTCGCCCGAGGCGAGGTCGACGAAGCCCATGAGCACGAGGAGGCCGACCACGACGAGCAGCACCCGCGCGAAGGGTTCGAGGCCCGCCCGGTTGCCGAACAGGCAGCGGCCCGCCAGATAGGCGCTCAGGAACTCGACCGGGCGCAGGCCGATCGCGCTCGCGATCGCGGCCGGGCCCTGGGTCGCTGCGAGCGCCGTCTCCATCCAGAGCACGAGGGCGAGGACGACGAGGTCGGACAGGACCGGCACGTAGCCGCCGCGCGTCAGCTTGCGGGCGAGCACCACGAGGCCCCAGGCCAGCATGATGAAGAGGGCGAGCCGCAGGCTGGTGAGCACGATGCCCAGCTTGACCGCCGCTTCGGCCGGCCCGAGCAGGCTGCCGAGCAGGATCACCGCGGCCCAGAAGGCGCCGCGCGCATTCGGCCGGAACGCGGCCGGCGCGAGCGAGCGGGCGCGCGCGGAGAGGCGGGGCCCGATCGGCAGGGACAGGGCCGCGGCCGTCGACGTCATCGTCACCTCGTCGGGTCGTGCGGACGGGGCCGGGAGGGCACCCGGCCGGCGGAAGATCGGATCGCGACGGCGATGCCTAATAGGCGTCGTGCTTGAAGATCTGGACGGCCGTCGTGGCGATGAGCTTGAGGTCGAGCCACAGGGTCCAGCGGTTGATGTAGGCGATGTCGAACTCGACCCGCCGCTCCATGCTGTCGACGGTCGGGGTTTCGCCGCGGCAGCCGCTCACCTGGGCGAGCCCGGTGATGCCCGGCTTGACGTGATGGCGGTAGGCGTAATTGGCGATCAGGCGGGTATACTGGTCGTCATGGGCCAGGGCGTGCGGGCGCGGCCCCACCAGGGACATCTCGCCCCGCAGGACATTGATGAGCTGGGGCAGCTCGTCGAGGCTCGACGCCCGCAGGAAGCGCCCGACCCGGGTGATGCGCGCATCGTCCCGAGTCGCCTGGCGGACGACCGGCCCGTCGTCGAGGCTCGTCATCGTGCGGAACTTGTAGATCCGGAAGCGCCGGCCGCTGAAGCCGATCCGGGTCTGGCGGAAGAAGATCGGGCCGCGGCTGTCGAGCCGCACCGCCAAGGCCACCCCGACGAGGAGAGGGAACAGCGCGACCAGCGCCGCGGAGGCGAAGGCGAGGTCGAGCAGGCGCTTGGCCGCCTGCTCGCCGAGGCTCAACGGGCTGCGCTGCACCTCGAGGGCCGGCACGGAGCCGATCTGGGTGAGGGGATTGGCCACGAGGTTGCGCAGACGATGGTCCGCCACGAGCAGCACCGGCAGCGGGAGCACCCGCAGGCGCTGGAGCAGTCCGTCGAGTTCGCCGAACCGCGCCCAGTTCAGGCAGACCAGGATCTGATCCACCCGCTCGGCCCGCGCCCGGCCGACGGCCGCCGCCGCGCAGGCCTCGATGTCGCCGCCCGAGAAGTCGCAGGCGATGACGTCGACGATGCGCGCCCCGGAATTGCGCAGGCGCCGCTGGAGGCCGAGGCTGAGCGCCTCGCCGCGCTCGCCGATGAGGAGCACGCGCCGCTCGACGAGGCGGTGCGTGCGCACCGCCCGGCGTGCCAGGGCCTGGAAGCCCGACCGCGCGCCGCACAGGGTTACGGGCCCCGACACCGCGAAGATCAGGAAGAAGCCGCGGGAGACGTCGCTGCCGAGTTTCAGCAGGAAGGCCAGTCCGGCGAGAATCGCCACGACCATGAGCCAGGTCGAGAGGATGTCGGTGACGCCCAGCATGCGGGCGGCGAGCCGGTCGAGGTCGTAATGCCCGCGGGCATGCCTGCGCAGGACGAACAGCGAGGCGAAGACGGCGCCCGTGGCGACGCATTGGTCCACCGGGCCCAATCGGCCGAAGCTCGTCCAATGGTAGGCGATGCCCGAGGCCCAGGAGGCGAGCACGATTACCAAGAACTCGCCCAGGCAGACGCCTGCGCTGAGAAGGTGAACCGGAACCGTGATCTCGCTGTGTCCTCCGAAGGTCTGGGCCGCCGCGTGGGCGTTCGTCCGGTAAGGCTCGAAGGAGGCCACCATTGCTGCGTCCTTGCTTCTGGCGCCGCGCGTTCCATCGGCAGGAACGCGCCATATCGCAGTGCACAACCGCTCTGGATGAGGTCGGACGTTACCGGCGGCTGGGACGCCAAGAAAGACTAAAAATTAATCAAAAAATGCCTAAAAAACAGGCAAAAAACGTCTATCAAGGCTAAAATTTACGGGTTGACGCCGAAAGGCCACTGCATTCACGATTACCGCAGTGCGATAGAGCCGAGATCGGCAATCGACGGGCCATCGGAGTCCGCGAAGCACATCATGCCAAGCGTGCCGGTCCAACCGGTCCGGCGCGACCATGCCGCTCGCATCCCGAACCCAAAGCCGGCATCCCGAATTCCCAAGCCGGAAGAAGGACTACCCGCATGAATGTCAGTGTCTTCGGCCTCGGCTACGTCGGTACCGTCTGCTCGGCCTGCCTGGCCCATATGGGCCATCATGTGGTGGGGGTCGATCTGAATCGGACCAAGGTCGACCTGCTCGCGCGGGGCCAACCGCCGATCGTGGAGAGGGACGTCGCCGAATACGTGGCGGACGCGGTTGCCGCCGGAAACCTGCGCGCGACCATGGATGTCGAGGAGGCAGCCCTCGACACCGACCTGTCGCTCATCTGCGTCGGCACGCCGAGCCGGGCCAACGGCTCCCTGGACACGAGCGCGGTCGAGACCGTGGCCCGCCAGATCGGCCATGCCATCGCGGGCAAGAACTCCTACCACTCGATCGTGGTGCGCTCGACGGTGCTGCCCGGCACGGTGCGCAGCCGCGTGCTGCCGATCCTCGAGCAGGAGATCGGCGGGCAGGTCGGCGAGGCGTTCGGGCTCGCCAGCAATCCGGAATTCATGCGCGAGGGCACGGCGGTGGCGGATTTCTACGATCCGCCCAAGACGGTGATCGGGGAGGTCGATGCCGAGACCGCCGACCGGCTCGTCAGCCTCTATGACGGCCTGCCGGGCCCGACCTTCCGCACCTCCCTCGAGATCGCCGAGATGGCGAAATACGCCGACAACGTCTGGCACGCCCTCAAGGTGACGTTCGGCAACGAGATCGGGGCGATCTGCAAGCGGGCGGGCATCGACAGCCACCAGCTCATGGAGATGTTCTGCGCCGACGAGAAGCTCAACATCTCGAAGGCCTATCTCAAGCCCGGCTTCGCCTTCGGCGGTTCGTGCCTGCCGAAGGATACGCGGGCGCTCGCCCACCATGCGGTGGCGCATGACCTCGACCTGCCGGTGATCGCCAGCATCGGGCGCAGCAACCGCCAGCAGATCGAGCGCGGCACCGAGTGGATCCTGGCGACCGGGGCGAAGCGCATCGCCTTCCTGGGCTTCAGCTTCAAGGCGGGCACGGACGACCTGCGCGAGAGTCCCTATCTGGAGATCATCGAGCGGCTGATCGGCAAGGGCTGCCAGGTGCGGATCTTCGACCGGAACGTCGAGCTCGCCAAGCTCACGGGGGCCAACCGCAGCTACCTGTACGGCGTCATCCCGCATGTGGCCGACCTGATGGTGACCTCGATCGAGGAGGCGGTGGCGGAGGCCGAAATCGTCGTGGTGACGGCGAAGTCGCCGGAATACCGGCCGATCGCCGAACTCGCGCGACCCGGCCAGCGGGTGCTCGACTTCGCGCGCCTGCCCGAGGCCGAGGCGCTGGAGAGCCAGTATGACGGCTTCCTGTGGTGAGCCGATGCGGCGCGTCCTCATCATCGTCGAGAACCTGCCGGTCCCGTTCGACCGGCGGGTGTGGTCGGAGGCCACCGCCCTGCAGCGGGCCGGCTACGCGGTCTCGGTCATCTGCCCGACCGGCCGGGACGCAGAGGCCCGCTACGAGGTCATCGAGGGGGTGCATGTCTACCGGCATCCCCTTCCGGTCGAGGGCCACGGCCTCCTCGGCTACGCCGCGGAATACGCCGCCGCGCTGTTCTGGGAGTTCCGCCTCGCCGTCCGGGTGCTGCGCGAGCGCGGCTTCGATGCGATCCACGCCTGCAACCCGCCCGACCTGATCTTCCTCGTCGGGGGCTTTTTCAAGCTCTTCGGCAAGAAGTTCGTGTTCGACCACCACGACATCAACCCGGAGCTCTACGAGGCGAAGTTCGGGCGGCGGGACTGGGGCTGGCGGCTGATGCTGCTGCTCGAACGCCTGACCTTCCGCATCGCCGACCTCTCGATCGCGACCAACGGCTCCTACCGGCAGATCGCGATCGAGCGGGGCGGCATGCCGCCCGACCGCGTCCATGTGGTGCGCTCGGGGCCGAGCCTGTCGCGGATCCGCGAGCTCCCGCCCGATCCCGCCTGGCGCAAGGGCCGCCGCTTCCTCGTCGGCTATGTCGGGGTGATCGGCCAGCAGGAGGGAATCGACCTGCTGCTCGAGGCGGTGCGCCACATCGTGGCGGAGCGCGGGCGTACCGACGTGCAGTTCGTGATCGTCGGCGGCGGACCGGCGCTGGCCGAGATGCAGGAGGCCAGCGCGGCGCTGAAGGTGTCGGACTACGTCACCTTCACGGGCCGCGTGCCGGACGAGACGCTGTTCAGCGCCCTCTCGACGGCCGATGTCTGCGTCAACCCGGACCGGCCCAACGCCATGAACGACAAGTCCACCATGAACAAGATCATGGAGTACATGGCGCTGGGCAAGCCGATCGTGCAGTTCGACCTGACAGAGGGGCGCGTCTCGGCGGGCGAGGCCTCGCTCTACGCGCGCAACACCGAGCCGTCGGATTTCGGGGAAAAAATCCTCGACCTGCTGGCCGATCCGGAGCGGCGGGCCGCGATGGGCGCCTTCGGGCGCCGCCGCGTGCACGAGGAACTGGCCTGGCCCTATGAGGAGCCGAAGCTGCTCGCGGCCTATGAGCAGCTCTTCGCGGGGGCGCCCGCCCGGGTGGAGGATTCCGCCCCGGCTCCCACCCGGGTGACGGGCTCCTGAGGCCCGCCGGGGACAGGCGCTCCTACGGGGGCGCCTGCGGCTTCACACGATCTCGATCGCCCGGTCCGAGATCAGAAGCGCCGTGAGGCGCCCCGTATAGACGGCGCCCGTGTCGATGTTGATGCGGTTGAAGCGGAAATCCGGTTCGGCGACGGGCGAGTGCCCGTGCACCACGAGGAGGCCATGATCCCGCTCGGAGGACAGGAACGGCTCGCGGATCCAGAGGAGGTCCTCCTCGTCCTGCTGGTCGATCAGCCGGCCGGGGCGGATGCCCGCATGCACGAAGAGCAGCGCGCCGATCGTGTAGCTCACCGGCATGCCGCGCAGGAAGGCGAGATGCGCCGGGGGCAGGGCCCGGCGGAGGATCTCACGGGCCGATGCCGCACCCCCCTGCCCTTCCGGCGGCGCGCCCCGATAGGCCCGCAGGGTCGCCTCGCCGCCTTGGGCCAGCCACAGCCGCAGTGCCTCGTCGTCGTCGAGGGCCCGCAGCAGCATGGCCTCATGGTTGCCCCGCAGGGCGATGACCTCGCGCTCCCGGGCGCGGGCGATCAGGCGCTCGACGACGTCCCGGCTGTCCGGGCCCCGGTCGATCAGATCGCCGAGATAGATCTCGAGCGGGCAAAGACCGCGGGCCGCGCTCAGCGCGTCGAGGCGCGCATGGGCCCGGGCCAGAAGATCATCGCGGCCGTGGATGTCGCCGAAGGCCACCACGCTGCGCCCGCCGAGGGCCGGCCAGTACTCGATCGGTCCGGGGGCCGGCGGCTGCCGGCGGCCGAACCGCGCGATCAGGCGCTGGCGCAACGCAGCCCCGCCCTGGCGAACACCTCTCCGCACCCTCGTTCCCACCGCGTCTCCGGTGGAGCGCGGCCGCCCGCCGGCCGCCTCCCCGCCGGGTGTCTACACGGGCGGGGCCGCTGCGGGAACGGCTCCGCCTGCGGCGCGGACCACCGCCCCTCAGGCGACGGACAGGACCATGCGCAGATAGGAGCGCCGGGCCCGCATCACCGCGAGGGCGTTCTCGGTCCGGCCGAGGGCCTGCACGGCGTCGCCGCGCCGGCCACCGAGGCGCGGGAGATGCGCGATGTGATCGAGCTGCTCCTGACGGCGCGCCTCCTGCTCGAGGATGGCCCGGCCGAGCGCCGCGATCATGTCCTCGGAGGGACCCGCCATGCGTGAGGCGTCCGGTCCGTCGGTGAGATCGTCTGCGGAAATCGTCAATCGTCCGTGCTCCCGGTTCGATCCTGCCGCGTGGGCGGCCAGGAACGCCGTGCTTCGAAAACGGTTCCGCTCGCACGGCGCCCCGGCGCCCTCACGGCGCGCTGCCCTCCGGGTTGAGGACGAGGCTGGCATTGCCGCCGAGATAGGCGTGCCAGGAGGGCCGCGCGGCTGCATCCGTGATGAGCGTCCGGAGGGTGTCGGCGAGCGCCGGGTGCCGGGCCGCCGCCCAGGGCAGGATCGGGTCGATCCAGGCCAGCGAGGCCCGGTTCATGGTCGGCAAGGGCCGGGCGCCCGAGCGCTCCTGCGCCCGGCCCGGGTCGCGCGTCTCAGCCGCCGTGAAGGCCAGCATGCGGACGAAGGCCGCCTCGCTCTGCGGGTCGAGCCCCTGCCCGTTCGCCTCGGCGTAGCGCACCAGCACCACGAGGGCGAGGCTCGCGAAGTGCTGGTAGACCATGGCCCGCGGGCCCCGCGCCATCTCGTGGCGCAGCGCCCCGGCCGCGTCGATGTCGGCGATGCCCCGGTGCAGGGCATCGAGCGCGAAGGCGCGCATCTCGGGCTCCTGCAGCACCGCCCCGGCGAGCCCGACGGCCAGCCCCGCCCAGTAGAGATGGTTGGCGCCGTGGCGCGACCATTGGTTGTCGGCGCGGTACTCGTCCATGACGGAGCGGGCGAGCTTCCCGATCCAGGCCCGCGACGCGGCTTCGTCCGGACCGGGGGGGCGCGGCGCGACCTTGAGCATCGTCGCCGCCACCCCGCTCAGCTGCCATGCCTGCGTCATCACCGCCTGATGGCGGCCGACCTCGTCGTTCGCGGCGGCGTTGGCGAACAGCGCGTCCTCGCGGGCCCAGGCCGCGATCCAGCGCAGGGCGCAGGCCGCATGGTCGGGGTTGCGCGGGCGGCTCAGCACGGCCTGGTCGGCGATGCGCGCGAGCCCTGTGACGAAGGCCATCAGGCGTCCGCCCCGCGCCGCCTCGTGCTGCTCCCGGGCCGGGCTCACCCGGGATTGCGTGGGATCCTTCGGATCGTAGCGCGACTGCAGGCCGGCCATGTCGACGACCGGCTCCACCACCGGCGGGCAGGCGAAGGCGCCCGATGGACGCCCGAGGAGCGCGCGGGCGCGCTCGACCTCGAATCCCGATGCCACCGGCGATCCCGCTGCGGTGGGCGCGGCCAGCGCGAGGCCGGCGAGGAGGGCGAGCGGGATCAGCGGCGGGCGCATCATGCCAAGGTCTCCTGTGCGGCAGCGGGGGCGGCCTCTCCGGACGGTCCGGAACCGCCCGGCCGGGGCTTGACCCGTTGCAGAATTCGTGAATATCACTTCGGCAGTTTTTGGGAAGAGTCAAGAATAAATCTGCAAAACTGCATGAAGTGATGCGTAATTCTACGTGAAATTGCGGAATTTCATTGGACATTGTCTGTCGAACAACGGAGCGGATCGGATGGCTGGTCTGGGAACAGGGATGCGGGCAGCGGCGCTCGTGGTCGGGGCGCTGGCCGCCGCGGGCGGGCCATGGGCGAGCCGCGGCGCGGCGGCGGCCGAATACCGGCTGCAGCCCGGCGACGTGCTCGAATTCTCGGTCGCGGGCGTCCCGGAGATGCGCCAGAAGCTCGCCGTGAACCTCGACGGCGAGGTCTCCTTCCCGCTGATCGGCGAGGTGAAGGCCGCCGGCCGGCCGGTGGCCGAGCTGCGCGAGACGGTGAAGTCCCTGCTCCCGAACCGCAGCCTGACCCTGCGCGGGCAGGACGGGAAGGAGACCCTCACCGTCATCTCAGGGGATGAGATCACGCTGGCGATCGCCGAATACCGGCCGGTCTATGTCAGCGGCGACGTGGCCAAGCCCGGCGAGCAGCCCTATCGGGCGGGGCTCAGCGTCCGGCAGGCGGTGTCGCTGGCCGGCGGCTACGATCTGCAGCGCTTCCGGATGGAGAGCCCGATCCTCCAGACCGCGGATCTGCGCGGCGAGTACCAGACGCTCTGGACCGATTTCGCCCGCGCCCAGGCCGAGGGCGCCCGCCTGCGGGCGGAGCTGGAGGGCCGTCGCGACTTCGACCGCAAGAGCGTGACGGAGGCCCCCCTCCCGGCTCCCGTCCTGAACGCGATCATCGACAACGAGCAGAAGATCCTTCTGGCGCGGAATGCCGACTTCACCCGGGAGCGCGACCACCTCACGCGCACGGTGGCGCTCTACGATTCCCGCATCACGGTGCTGACCGAGCAGCGCAAGAAGGAGGACGAGGGCGCCGAACTCGACGCCAGCGAGATCGAGCGCATCAACGACCTCACCCGGCGCGGCGTCGTCCCGATCACCCGCGCGCTGGAGACCCGGCGCCTCAGCCTGCTGTCCTCGACCCGCGCGCTGCAGATCGGCGTGCAGGCCGAGCAGGCGAAGAAGGACCGCCAGGACGCGGCCCGGGCCGTCGAGCGGCTGGAGGACCAGCACCGCTCCGACCTGCTGAAGGAGCTGCAGGACAACGACGTGAAGCTCGCCCAGACCCGGGCGAAGCTGCAGGCCGTGGGCGAGAAGCTTCTCTATACGGGCGTGGTCCGCTCGCAGCTCGTGCGGGGCACGGGCGGCACGCCGCAGATCGCCGTCTACCGGCGCACCGATCCGACCCATCGCGAGCGCATCGCCGCCGACGAGGAGACCGAGCTGCAGCCGGGCGACACCGTCGAGATCGCGCTGAGGGTCGAATACGAGTTCAAGCCGACCCAGTGATCCGGTTTCCGGTTGATTTCTTCCGAGACGAGGAGGCGCAGGAAGAACCCCTCTCCCGAGTGGGAGAGGGGCAGGGGTGAAGGTGCTACGCTTCAGAACAAAGCACTGAGCGTCGCGCTGACAGCGGCACGGCTCAGTCTTCTTGCTGAACCATCTGGGCCCTCACCCCTACCCCTCTCCCGCACGGGAGAGGGGATCCCGCGCTTCCCGCGCCCTCTCGTCTCGGAACGGATCAATCGGAAACCGTGTGATTCGCCGCCCGCCCCTTCCCCGCCTCCGCGAGGTCGCATGAACGCCCTTCACGAGACCGATGAAATAGACCGCATCGCCGTCGCCCTGTGCATCGACCGGGCCTTCTTCCGGCATGCCCTGGTGACGGTGGCCTCGCTGCTCGATGCGGGGCCGCGCCAGCCCCTCGACGTCCATATCTTCTACGCCGAGGCCGATCCGGCCTGCATGGCCCGGATCGCCGCTCTCTTCGCCGACCAGGACCGGCACGGCTGCCACTTCCAGAAGATCTCCCTCGACCGTTTCGAGGGATTCCCGGTGAGCGACGCCATCTCGGCCGGGACCTATGCGCGGCTCCTTCTGCCCTACCTGATGCCCCGTCGCGCGAAGGTGCTCTACCTCGACGCCGACCTGATCGTCCTCGACGATGTCGCGCCGCTCTGGCGAACGGAACTCGGCGCGGCGCCGGTTGCGGCGGTGCGCGATCCCTTCTGCGACAACCGGCCGGCGATCGGCTTCTCTCCGGACGAGCCCTACTTCAACGCGGGCGTCCTCCTGATGAATCTCGCGGTCTGGCGGCGCGAGGGCCTCGCCGAGAGGGTCGCCGCCCATATCGACGCGCACGGGGCTTCGCTCAAGTACTTCGACCAGGACGCGCTCAACGTCGTGCTGCGGGGCCGCGCGCGCTTCGTCGATCCGCGCTGGAACTTCCAGCCGCGCATGGCGGATGCGACGCCGGCCGACATCGCCTGCGCCAGGGCCGAGTTCCGGCGCACCCGCGCGCGACCCGCCATCATCCACTACACGACGCCGCACAAGCCCTGGAAGGATCCCTTCGCGATCCATTACGGCCGGCACTATCTCGATTGCCTGATGCGGCTCGAACCGGATCTGCGCGCCCGCTACTTCGCGGATGTGCCGCAGCAGCCGCGCCTGCGGGCGAGCCATCTCAAGGCGCGGATGCGCTGGCGCTTTCCCGAAGCCTATCGGGCCGCCCGCACGCTCTTCCGCGCGGTGCGCGGCGGCGCGCGTCCCCAGGCGTCCTGAGGGGCGGGGCGTGGTGGCGCGATTCCGGCTCCCCTCCCCGTCCCGGACCGCCGCGGCGGCCCGCCGCGATGGCCGCCGCCCATCTCTCCGCCAGCCCTTCTGATCCGACGGATGCTGCCGCGATGAAGCTCCCGGACCGCCTGTTCGACCGTGTCATCGTCCCGCTGCTGCGGCGCCGCGAATTCGAGAGCCGGTATCTGCGCCGGGAGTTCGCGGCCCGGTACGGAATCGAGGTCGGGCTCTATTCCTACGGCTGCTTCGACCGCTGGCGCATCCCGCCCGGCACCCGCATCGGCCGCTACTGTTCCTTCGCGAAGACGGTGCGGCTCCTCAACGCCAACCACCCCATCGACGCCCTCTCGACGCATCCCTTCCTGTACGATCCAGCCTTCGGGGTCGTGAGCGAGAGCCGGGTCTCGGCCTGCCGGATCGAAGTCGAGGACGACGTCTGGTTCGGCCACAACGCCACGGTGGCGCCGGGCGTGTCCCGCATCGGGCGCGGCGCGATCATCGGGACGGGGGCTGTCGTCACCCGCGACGTGCCGCCCTATGCCGTCGTGGTGGGCGTCCCCGGACGCGTCGCCCGCCTGCGCTTCGAGCCTGAGACCATCGCCCGGATCGAGGCGAGCGGCTGGTGGCGCCTCGACCGGGCGGCCCTGCGCGACCTCATTGCCCGCGAGCCCGATCTGCTCGGTCCCACCGGGCCGCGCGTGGCGGCGGCCTGACGGAGGGCTCCCGGCCCCGACGCGGCGATGCGAATCCGGACATGCGGGACGTCGCGTCTGATTCGGGCGGATGGTCGGTTACCTTGCGTTCAATCGTCCCGAAGCGCCGCGCCGGCCGCTGAAGAGAGGCATTTCAGCGGTTTCGCGGCGGCACCAGTCCTGGATCGACGCTCTATCAACAGCGAAAAGCAGTCACGTCCGGGCATTCGGTCGCTCAATCGGAGAGATTTGTTTAAGACCGTCGCAACGCACGACGCCTAGAGCCGTGCCCGACTACGTCGGGTCGAATCACGGCTCTCAAGCCTTGATGTCACGCGCTTCCTTGCGCCCGAGCCGGCATCCACTTCGGCGGGGAGCGCTCTCGCGATGGGGTGATCGCAAAAACCTCCGGCCGGTGCCGGCGCCGCGACCAGGAGGATCGATCATCGACCGATGAGGCTGAGCTATGGTTTCGCTGGATACGACCTACTATGCGGCGCTGCGGGCCGCCAATCCCGACGTCGCGCCCATCCCGGGCATCGACGCGCCGGTGGGCTATATCGCGCGCGACACGCCGCCGCGATCGGCCGCCACGCTCGGCGCCGCCGACGGCGTCTACTACAACAAGGCGCTCAACACCGTCGTGATCTACCAAGCCGGCGTCACCCTCGACAACATCGACTTCCGCGGCACCACGGTCTTCGTTCAGGCAAACGACGTCACCATCAGGAACTCCCTGTTCGACGCCGCGGTCGGGGCGGCGGCGGTGGTGGGCTACCCGGGCTACGCGAACCTCACCATCGACCACTCCACCTTCGACGGGCTCAAGCTCGACAAGTACTACAACGACTTCGTGGTGGCGCAGGGCCTCAACACCACCCTCACCAACAACGCCTTCCTCAATGCGCCGAGCGACGCGCTCTATCTCGAATCCGGGCGCGTGGCCGGCAACTACATCGCGGGCGGCGGCTACCAGACCGGGGCGCATGCCGACGGGATCTGGATCGGCAAGTCCACCGGCCCGATCACGATCGAGGGCAACCTGCTCGACTGGCGCTCGGCGGCGGACGCCAAGGTGCAGACCAACAATGCCCTGCGCATCACCGCCGAGAAGGGCGACGTCTCGAACGTGACGGTGCGCAACAACGTGCTGCTCGGCGGCAGCTACACGGTCTCGGTCACCGACACGGGGGCGGATGCCGGCAACGTCGCGGGCGTGAGTGTCACGGGCAACGTCGTGGACGAGGGGCAGTGGGGCAACCTGTTCTTCAGCGACCGGCCCGGCGACCTCGTCTATGCGGGCAACCACGACAGGTTCGGGATCCCGCCGCGGGCGGGCACCGCCTCGACCGGTCCGACGCTCGCGGCCCTGACCGACGGCACCACCCGGCAGGTGGGCAGTGCCCAGAACGACGCGCTCCTGGGCAGCGCCGGGCGCGACTTCATCCAGGGCGGCGACGGGCAGGACTGGATCTCGGCCGGCGGCGGCGGCGACGTCATCGAGGGCGGCGCCGGGCGCGACTACCTGTATGGCGATGCGGGAGCGGACAGCTTCCTGTACCGGGCCTGGACGGACGGCCGCGACCTGATCAGCGACTTCGTGCCTGGCGCGGACAAGATCCGGCTGGTCGACCTGCCGGGCGCGCCGCAGGAGGCGTCGTCCTGGACCTGGCTCGGCGAGCGGCGCTTCGACGGCAACCCCTGGGAACTGCGCGCCGTGGCGACCGCGACCGGCACCACGATGGTCGAGCTCGACCGCGACGGCGACATGACGGCGGATTTCGAGATCGAGTTCTCGGGCCAGCACAGTTTCACGGCGGCGGATTTCATCCTGGGGATCGGCACGGCGGCGGTGCCGGTGAACACGCTGACGGGCACCGACGGGGCGGATGTGCTGACGGGCAGCGCGCAGGCCGACCTGATCCAGGGCGGCGCGGGCGGCGACTCGATCAAGGCCGGGGATGGCGACGACACGATTCTCGGCGGCGCGGGCAAGGACATCATCGCGACGGGGGCCGGGCGCGACCGCCTGGTTTATGAGACGATCACCGACAGCCTGCCGCAGAGCCGGGACTACCTCACCGATTTCACGCAGGGGCAGGATCAGCTGGATCTGGCGGCGATCGATGCGGTCGACGGCACGCCGGCGAACGAGGCCTTCACCTGGCTCGGCACGGGCGCGTTCGATGGCCGGGCGGGGGAGTTGCGCTATGGCACCACCGCGGCCGGCTCGACCCTGATCCAGGCGGACATCACCGGGGACAAGGTCGCCGATTTCGCCGTGGAGCTCGCCGGCGCCATTCCGCTGAAACCCTCCGATTTCGTGCTCTGATCGGGCTGAGCGCGGCATCCATCACGCCGGGGAGGTCAGCCTCCCCGGCTTCTTTGTGCCCTCCCCTTCCCTCTGCTGCTGCGATCCCGACGGGTCTCGTGCATGACCGTCGGGTCCGGTCTCGCATGGTCGGCAGGCCTGTGGCCGGGCATCGCTCGGTCGAACTGGGTCCGCAACCCGATTCGGTGGTAAATCAGGCCGTCGTCTGCGAGGTGCTGCCGGTTGCCAGATGGCAACCGCCTTGAGGCGCGACGATTGGGATTCCGCCCGGTCGCGTCGGGAAGGCGACAAATGACTGAATTGTTTGTTATTTCCGCTGCGTAAGACCATCCGTTCGTTCAGGCGGGCCGGTCTTAAGTTCGCGTTAACCAAAAAGCCTTTGCATGATCCGGCCCAGGCAGGCATTCTGTTACGGCCACACCCCGCATTAGCGCCCGGAAGCCGTAAATGGCCGAAACACCGCAGGATTCGCTGCGCGCCGCAGGCGCGCCCCGTCCCTCGATCACGAGCCTCATCGCCGCCGATGGCGGCGCGCTCTCGGCGGAGCTGAACGCGCTGCGCCGCACGCTGTTTCCACCCGCCTCCACCAAGGTCCTGCGCTCCTTCACCTCGGGTGAGGCGGCCCGGCTGATCGGGGTGGCGGATGGCTACCTGCGCCAGATCTCCCTGGCCGGCAAAGGACCGGAGCCGGAGGTGGGCCCGGGCGGGCGGCGCTCCTATACCCTCGACCAGATCAACGCGCTGCGCCATCTCCTCGACGAAGGGCCGAAGAGCAAGCGCTACGTGCCGCATCGCAGCGGGTCCGAGCATTGCCAGGTGCTGGCGGTCGTCAACTTCAAGGGCGGCTCGGGCAAGACCACCACGGCGGCCCACCTCGCCCAGTATCTCGCGCTCAAGGGCTACCGGGTGCTCGCCGTCGACCTCGACCCCCAGGCCTCGCTGACCGCGCTCCACGGCTACCAGCCGGAATTCGACGTGGATGCCAACCAGACCCTCTACGCAGCCATCCGGTACGACGAGGCCCGGCGGCCCCTCGCGGAGGTCGTGCGCCGCACCTACTTCTCGGGCCTCGACCTCGTGCCGGCGAATCTCGAACTCATGGAGTTCGAGCACGACACGCCGAAGGCCCTGGCCGACCAGGAGGCCGAGCTGTTCTTCGGCCGCATCGCCACGGTTCTGGGCAGCGTGGCGGAGGCCTACGACGTCATGATCCTCGACTGCCCGCCCCAGCTCGGCTTCCTCACGCTCGGGGCGCTCTGCGCGGCGACGGCGATGCTGGTCACCGTGCATCCGCAGATGCTCGACGTCATGTCGATGTGCCAGTTCCTGCTGATGGCCTCGGACCTGCTCGGCGTGGTGCAGGAAGCCGGGGCTGAGCTCGACTACGATTTCCTGCGCTACGTGGTGACGCGCTATGAGCCCTCCGACGGCCCCCAGACCCAGATGGTCGCCTTCATGCGCTCCCTGTTCCGCGACCGCGTCCTGACCCACACGATGCTCAAATCCACCGCCGTCTCGGATGCCGGCCTGTCGAAGCAGACGCTCTACGAGATCGGCCGCGAAAGCTTCTCCCGTGCAACCTACGACCGCGCCATCGAGGCGCTCGACGGAGTCAACGGCGAGATCCTGGGCCTGATGCACCGTGCCTGGGGACGCGCCGCATGACGACCCGGAAGGATGCGCTGCGCGCCGCTCTCACCGCCCGGGCCCGCGAGTTGCCACTTGGCAACGAGCTTGGCAACGAGCCCGAGACGCCCGCCCCGGAGGCCGCCCCCGCGCCGGCCTCGAGCCCGCCGCGGACCGCCGTGCGCTCCGGGGCGGTCGGGGCGATGGGCCGGGCGCTCGGCCGCATCGCCTCCGCGGCCGAGGAGGCCCGGGCGATGGTCGCGGCGGGGGACCGGATCGTCGATCTCGATCCGGCCCTGATCGATCCGTCCTTCGTCACCGACCGGCTCGGCTCCTCGCCCGAGGAGGATGCGGTGCTGACCGAGCAGATCCGCGAGCGCGGCCAGCAGGTGCCGATCCTGGTGCGCCCGCATCCGGAGCAGGCGGGCCGCTACCAGGTCGCCTACGGCCATCGCCGCCTGCGCGCCGCCCTCGCCCTCGGCCGGCCGGTCCGCGCTGTCGTGAAGCCGCTCACGGACGAGGATCTGGTGGTCGCGCAGGGGCAGGAGAATTCCGCCCGCACCGATCTCAGCTATATCGAGCGGGCCACCTTCGCGGTGACCCTGGAGGATCGCGGCTTCGAGCGCAGCGTCATCATGGCGGCCCTGTCCATGGAGAAGACGCAGCTCTCGCGGCTCATCGCCATCGGCCGCGCCGTGCCGCTGCCGGTCGTCGCGGCAATCGGTCCTGCGCCGAAGACCGGGCGGCCGCGCTGGTCCGCCCTCGTCGACGCCCTCGGGCGGCCCGATGCCGGGGCGATCATCGAGCGGACGCTTGCCGCGGAGGAGTTCCGGGCCCTCGATTCCGATGCGCGCTTCGCGCGACTCCTCGCGGCGCTCACCGCGCCCGAGCGCAGCCTCCGGGACGGTTCCGTCACATCCTGGACCAACCCGGCCGGGCGCGCCGTGGTGCGCATCGACCGCACCCCGCGGCGCACGCAGCTGACCGTGGACGATCTGGCCGAGCCGGATTTCGGCGCCTTTCTGGTCGAGTCGCTTCCCGATCTCTACGCGGCCTTCCAGGCGAGGAGGGCGCGGACGCGGCCTGATTGAACCAGCGGGCATCGCCGATGCCCGCTGGTTCCGGCTCCGCATGATCGCCAAGCCGGAGGCTTGGCATCGACGATCCGAGACGGCTCGACGGCCCGGTGCGTGAGCATGCGCGCCGGCACCCGCTGCGTCAGCAGCCAGGGCCGTTGGCATGACAGGGCGGGAGCCGCCCGGGCGGGGAGATCCACGCTTGCGCCGCCGCGGATTGTCCATCCGCCATCCGCGCCGCTACAAGCGAGGGCGTGTGCCGCCCGATCCGGCGGCGAGGGCCCGTCGCTTGCGATGCTTCGCCTCCTGCTGGCTCTCACCCTGGCCCTGTCCATCGGACCTCCCGTGCGAGGCGCCGAACGGACGCGGCTGACCGTCTACACCGCCCTTGAGCCCGAGCAGCACGGGCCCATCAAGGCAGCCATCGAGGCGGCGGTGCCCGACGTCGAGATCGCCTGGGTGTGGGATCAGACCGGCATCATCACCGATCGGATCCTGGCGGAGCGGGAGGCCCCGAAAGCCGACATGGTGCTGGGGCTCGCCGCCACCAGCCTGCAGGTCTTCAAGAGGGCGGATCTCCTGCTCGCCTATCGGCCGGAGGGCGCCGAGCGGCTGCGGCCGGCCTTCCGGGATGCGGATGACGGCTATGCCTGGACCGGGATGGACGCCTATCTCGGGGTCATCTGCTTCAATACGGCCGCAGGCGAGAGCGCGCGGCTCTCGGCCCCGGTCTTCTGGCGTGACCTCCTCGCGCCGGCCCTGAAGGGGCGCATTCTCATGCCGAACCCGGTCCATACGGGAACCGGCTATCTCCTCGTGGCCGGATGGCTGCAGACCATGGGCGAGGCCGCCGGATGGGCGTTCATGGATGCGCTGCACGAGAATGTCGCCGCCTATCTGCCGGTGGCAGCCACGCCCTGCCGCGAAGCGGCGAGGGGCAGCCACGCGATCGGGCTCACCTACGACATGCGGGCGGCGGTCCTGCGCGCGGCCGGCGCTCCCATCCGCATCATCGTGCCGGCGGACGGCGTCGGCTGGGAGCTGGAGGCCTTCGGAATCCTGAAATCCTCGCCTCATGCGGCTCTCGCCCGGCGGGTGGCCGACTGGGCCGCGAGCCGCGAGGCGAACCTGCTCTACGCACGGACTTTCGCAGTCGTAGCCTTTCCGGGCCTTGCGACGCCGCCCCCCGACTATCCGCCCCATGCCGAGGCGCGGATGATCCGCAACAATCTCGCCTGGATGGCCGAGAACCGCCCGCGCATCCTCGCGGAATGGTCGCGCCGCTACGGCAGCAAGGCGGTTCCGTCCAGGGCGACGGAGTAAATTCCTCGGCAGGATCGCAACTGGTCTCGGTTTCCTTTCCGTTTCCCGCAATCATGTATTGTCACCTGCTCACGATTTGGGCATAGCATCCGGGCCCGGGAGGGCGCTGCCGCTGAGGTAAGGAATCGGACATCATGGAAGCCCAACCGCCGTCGGACGAGTTCGACGCTGGCGCGCGCTCCGCGGATGCCCAGGACGACACTCGTCCCGAGGCGGCCGCCAGCCCCACGAGCGTCCTGTCGGAACCCGATCTGCGCCGCGTCTCCTCCGCGATCGTGGCGGCCTCCGAGAAAGGCGTCGTGCTGGATCTGCAGCGCGATCACATCGATGCCATCGGCCGGATGCTGGAGAAGGACCTGGCCGGGCTGCGCTCCCGCGCCGTTCTCCTCCGGGAGGCCGTCGAGGAGGCGGATCCGCTGGCGGAGGATCAGTTCGCGGCCCTCGACGACCTCATCCGCGGCATCGATCGCCTGTTGGCGCTCGGCAGCCAAGCCCTCCCGTGACCGCCTAGGCGGTCGGATAGAGGCGAGGGCAGGGGAGCGCTCCGGCGCGTACGACAGCCCGTCGAGGGCCTCATCGGCTTCTTCTTCTTCGCCGCCGGCCTCTCTGCCGGCTGTCGCAGCATGATGGTCAACCTGAGCGCCGCCGCCAGGGCGGCCGCGCGCCGTCGTCGATGCCGTCCGGGCGCGGGGAGGGGAGGGGGCCGATCCTGCAAGGCTTGAGCGGTGCTGCCCGCCGCGATGGGATGCCGGCCGCGGTGACGGCGGGCGGCATGCCGGCCTATGCAGTGCAGGACGACCACCGGAGACGACGGCTGATGTCCTTTTGTCACGCGGGCTACTTCACGCAGGGTCTCGACGCCGATCCCGAACTCGCCGCGGCGATCCGGGGCGAACTCGCCCGGCAGCAGGACGGGATCGAACTGATCGCCTCCGAGAACATCGTCTCCCGGCTGGTGCTGGAGGCGCAGGGCTCGGTCCTGACCAACAAGACCGTGGAGGGGCTCGCCTTCGCGCGGTATTACGGCGGGGCCGAGTTCGCGGATGCCATCGAGGATCTCGCCATCCGGCGGGCGACGCGCCTGTTCGGCTGCCGCTTCGCCAATGTGCAGGCGCATTCCGGCTCGAATGCCAATGCGGGCGTGTTCCTGGGCCTGCTGAAGCTCGGCGACACCATTCTGGCGATGGACACCGCCGCCGGCGGCCACATCAGCCACGGCCATCCGGCCACCCTGACGGGCCGCGACTACGGAATCGTCCGCTACGGGGTGAACCGGGAAACCGAGCGCGTCGATCTCGACGAGGTGCGGGATCTCGCCCGGGCCCACCGGCCCAGGATGATCGTCGCGGGCGGCTCAGCCTATTCCCGGGCCCTCGACTTCGCGGGCCTGCGCGCGATCGCCGACGAGGTCGAGGCGCTCCTGATGGTCGACATGGCGCATGTCGCCGGGCTGGTGGCGACCGGCCTCTACCCACACCCGTTCCCGCACGCCCACGTCGTGACCTCGACGACCTACAAGTCGCTGCGCGGCGCCCGGGGAGGCCTCGTCCTGTGGAACGACGAGGGGCTGAGCGACCGCATCAACCACGGCATCTTCCCGGGCGTTCAGGGCTCGGTGATGCTGCACGCCGTGGCCGGGAAGGCGGCCTGCTTCGGCGAGGCGCTCCGGCCGGAATTCCGCGCCTACAATCAGGCCGTGCTCGACAATGCCCGGACGCTGGCCGACGCGCTCGCTGCGGCGGGTCTGCGGCTGGTGGCCGGGGGGACGGATTGCGGCCTGATGCTCGTCGATCTCGCCAGCCGGGCGATCACCGGGGATGTGGCGGCCAAGGCGCTCGAACGGGCCGGGCTCGCGGTCAACAAGAACCAGATTCCCTTCGATCCGCGCCCGCCGGAGGCGCCTTCGGGCCTGCGGCTCTCCTCGAATGCCGGGACGGCCCGCGGCTTCGGTGGCGCGGAGTTCCGGACCATCGCCGGCTGGATCGAGCAGGTCCTGGCGACGCCCTCCGACGAGGTCCTGACCGCCCGCATCCGTGCGGAGGTCAAGGCGCTCTGCGCCGCCTTCCCAATCTACGCCGCCTGATCCGCCGGAGCGATCACGCGGTCGGGTCACGCGCATCCGTCAGGTACCCATCGGAGCGCCTGACGGACGCGCGTGCGGTCATCGGACCGAAAACCGCCCGTCAGCGCATGGGGCGGTGGTGCCGCTGCGTGCGGCGGTGCTTCATCGTGCGGTGCTGGCGCGGCGTCGCGCTCACCGCGGGGCTGCCGCCCGGAGCGCCCACCGCGCGCTCCCGGCCGGCGAGCGGGCCGCCGGCCTGCGAGCCGGAGGCGTTGTAGGGCGAACCGCCCTGCGCGAAGGCGGGGATCGAGACCGCGGCGAACACGGCCGCCAGCGCGAGGGTCTTCAGCTTGGTCATGGGTCGTTCCGTGTTGCGCGGCCCGTCCGTCGCGGGCCGCTCCCACGAGGAGACGCGCATGGCCGAGTTTGGTTCAATGTCCGATGCCGTTCCGATGCGGAAATCGTTCCGGGACGATTCTATTCCGGCCGCCGGAGGACGCGGCGCAGGCGGTCGGCCAGCGCTCTCAGCCGCGGGCTGCGCTTGATGCGGCGCTTTACCGTCACGCCCAGGCGCGCGGCGACAGCGAAGAGGCGGCCGCGCGGGCTCACCGGCACCAGCCCGTCCACGAGCCGGATGGTCTCGTCGCAGATCCTCGCCTTGTAATGCGCCTCGCCGACGCCGAGATCGAGGGCGAGGCGGCCCCGCTCGATCTGGTCGCGGACGAGCCCGTGGAGCAGCAGATCGCCGGGGCTGAAGCGGGCGAGCGAAGGATCGGGATCGAAGGAGGTCAGCATGCCGCTGAAGCGGCGGGCATCCGTGACGCCGATGAAGGTCGCAAGGATGCGCCCGTCCGCCTGCGCCCGCAGCGCATGGAGCTCGAGCGCCGCCGCTCCGGCGGGCGACGGGCGGCTCGCTGCGGCGAGGAAGTCCCGCGCCGCCGGCTCGGCGAAGGGATCGGGCAGGCCGAGCTTCGCGAAGCGGGCCGCCTTCTGGGCCAGGTAGGCCGCCAGGATCGCATCCGCCTCCTCGCGGGTCGCCGCGACGCGGTGCGTGACCGGGCCGTGCGCGGCCGTGAGCCATTTCTCCTTCTGGCGCAGCTTGCGCCGCGCATCGCCGCTGAACAGGCGCCGGGTAGTCGTCTCCGCATCCGGATCGAGGAGCATCCCGTAGGCATCGCTCGCCGAGGGTGTGCCGCCGACGGCCAGGGGATTGGCAACGCCCTCCCAGATCTGCGGCTGATGCGTGAAGGCGAAGGCGTCGATGCCGGCGGCGCGGCCGAGACTGCGCAGGGCCGCGGCAATCGCCTCAGGTCTCAGCGCCGCCGCCTCGCGTGTCGCGAAGACCGGCATGTGGAAATTCGCGTGCCGGTCGCCGATGATCCGGGCGATCGTCAGGCCCCTCTCGCGGCGAACCGCCAGGGGCAGGAGGAGCCGGACCCGTCCGGCCGGATCCCGCAGCACCGTGACGAGCGGGCGGGCTCCCGCCTCGCGCCCGACCGTCGCCATGTAGGCGACGGCCCAGTCGAAGCGCTGGTAGGGCGTCATCACGACGTCACGCGCAGCTTCGAGGTCGCGCCAGAGCGCCTCGGCGGCTTCCAGGGTCGCGAAGGCTTCGGGAACGAGGGTGATCGGCGCGGCTGCGCGCACCCGCTCTGCCCCCGACAGATCGACCGCGAGCCCCGCCATGTCCCCTTGCGTCCCCCATGGCCCGCCCCGGGGCGGCTCCCGATGCGCCACCCTAGCCGACCGGCCGCCGCGCCCGCCCTCCATTTCGCGTGGCATCGGTAACGAATCCTTGGCGGGCCGCCGCTAGCCTCGGGCGCATGCTCTCCGCCGAGACCCGTCTCCGCCTGTTCCGCGCCGGGTTCGCGGCCATCGCCACGACCCGGGCCGATTACTGGCTCGCGCCCGCCGCGCGGGGGCTCGGGGTGATCCTGACCTTCCACCATGTGCGGCCCGAGCCGCCGGGCGCCTATGCGCCGAACCGCCTGCTCGCGATCACGCCGGACTTCCTCGACCGCGTGCTGACGATCCTGCGCCGCCGCGGCTTCGACCTGATCGGCCTCGATGCGGTGCCCGGGCGCCTGCGCCGGCCGGAGGCGCGGCCCTTCGCCGTCCTCACCTTCGACGATGGCTACCGCGACACCCGCGACCATGCCCGTCCGGTGCTGCTCCGGCACGGCGCGCCCTGGACGCTCTTCGTCACGACCGACTTCGCGGAGGGAGCCGGCCGGCTCTGGTGGCTGGAGCTCGAACGGGCGATCCTCCGCCTCGACCGGGTGCGGGTGCCGGAGGCCGGCCTCGACCTGCCGGCCGCCGATGCCGCGCAGAAGAGCGCGGCCTTCGTGCAGGTCTACCGGGCCCTGCGCGCCGGTGCCGAGGAGAGGCTGCGCGCAGCCATCGCGCGGCTCGCCCGCGAGGCGGGCCTGGACGCAGCCGCCATCGCCCGGGAGCTCTGCCTCGGCTGGGACGAACTGCGCGCGCTCGCGGAGGATCCCGACGTGACGATCGGGGCGCATACCCTGTCCCACCCGATGCTCGCCAAGCACGACGCCGCGACCGCGCGGCGGGAGATCGCGGAATCACGCGCGATCCTCGCAGCCCGACTCGGACGGGTGCCGCAGCATTTTTCCTATCCGGTGGGTGATCCGACCTCGGCCGGCCCGCGGGACTTCGCGCTCGCCGCCGCGGCGGGCTTCGCCACCGCGGTGACGACGCGGCCGGGCCACCTCTTCGCGGCCCATGCCGAGCATCTCCACGCCCTGCCGCGGGTTTCGGTCAATGGCTGTTTCCAGACCGACGCGGCGCTTGCGGCGCTTCTCTCGGGCGTGCCGTTCCTGGCCTGGAACCGCGGGCGGCGGCTCAATGTGGCCTGAGTCTCATCGGCGGCGGTGGCGCCCGCTGCTGACGACCGCGAAGCTCGCGCTCTGCCGGCCGCGATGGATGCGCCGCCCGTAGCGGCGCCGGCCCCGATAGGTGGGGGCGGGCTCGGCCTCCTCCGCCGCGGCAGTGGCGGGCGGCAGGCGGACCTCGGTGGCGGCGGGCGCCGCGATGGCGCCCTTCGTGGGGGCGGCCGGGCCGAACAGCGACAGGCACTGGTTGTAGGCGAGATCGCCCCGGATGCGTTCGCAATCGGCGACGGAGCGCGGGGCGCCCTGTGCGAGGGCGGTGCCGGCGAGCGGGCCGAGAAGGAAAAGCATCACGAAAGCGTGGCGCATGGGCCGGGAACTGCCTTGGTCGGGAACGAAAAGCCGGAGGGGGCGCCCGGGAATCGCCGGGACACCGTGGCGGCTTCTTGCCGAGGAGTGCGGCGAAAAACCGGCCGTCGGGTCAAGCGGCGTCGCCATCCGGCCGCACCATCCACCGGATCAGCGGCATCAGGGGAAAGATCCACAGGATGCCGAGCAGGGCGTACAGGATCGACTGGACCAGCGGGGGCGTCTCGGCGATGCGGCTGTCGGCGACGGTCATCGCCAGCGGCGCATAGATCATCACGAAGGCGATCATCAGGATCGTGCCGATGAGCGAGCGGGTGCGGCGGCGCATCGCAGGTCTCCGGGAGCAGAAGGCAAGAACTGCCCGCCCGCCTACGCGAGGGGACGGGCGCCCGCAATCGGCGGCGGGGACGCAGGGGCGGGTGCGGCACCGTCGAGCGTTGCGCCCGCCAGCCCCCCGCGCGTAGAGGCGCGCCCATGACCAGCGCCGCCCTCGCTCCCTCGTCCGCCGCGCCCGCCGGGGCCGGCGCCGCACCCCGCTCCCGCGCCGCCGTCCGCCGCTGGCTCTTCGCCATGGCCGCGCTCGTGATCGCCATGGTGGCGGTCGGGGGCGCCACGCGGCTCACCGGCTCGGGCCTCTCGATCACCGAATGGAAGCCGGTGACCGGGGCGATCCCGCCGCTCTCGGCCGAGGCCTGGACGGAGGAATTCGCCAAGTACCGGGCAACGCCGCAATACGACATCCTCAACCGCGGCATGTCGCTGGCCGAGTTCCAGGTCATCTACGCCTGGGAGTGGGGACACCGCTTCCTCGGCCGGCTGATCGGGTTCGCCTTCTTCCTGCCGCTCGGCTGGTTCTGGTGGACGGGCCGGCTCGACCGGCGGCTCGGCCTCGGCCTCCTCGGCCTCGGCGTTCTCGGCGGCCTCCAGGGGGCGGTCGGCTGGATCATGGTGGCGTCGGGCCTTCAGCCCGGCATGACCGCCGTGGCGCCGATCAAGCTTGCCGCGCACCTGACCCTCGCCAGCGCCATCTTCGCCGGCCTCGTCTGGCTCGCCGCCGGGCTCGACCGGGCGCCGGACGAGCCCCTGCCGCGCCGGCTGCGGCTGACGGCACTGGCCCTGCCGCTCCTCATGCTCGTCCAGATCGCGCTCGGCGGGCTCGTCGCGGGCTCGAAGGCCGGGCTCACCTACAACACCTGGCCACTGATGGACGGGGCCTTCATCCCGCCGCTCTCGGGCCTCTTCGCGGTCACGCCCTGGATCGAGAACTTCGTCGACAACGTCGCGCTGGTGCAGCTCAACCACCGGCTGGCGGCCTACGGGCTCCTCGCGGTCGCGGCCCTGCATTGGCTCGACCTCTTCCGCACGCGGCCCGGCAGCCGTGCGGCCAAGCGGGCCGGCGCCATCCTGGGCCTCGTGACCGCGCAGGCGGCTCTCGGCATCACGACGCTCCTCCTCGCGGTGCCGCTCTGGGCCGGGCTCGCCCATCAGGTCACGGCGATGCTCGTCCTCGGCATGGCCGCGGTGCATGCCCGCATCGCCACTCTGTCGCGTGCATGACCGCCTGACGCGGGGTGACCGCGCGGGCGATTGATGCTCTCCTGGGACGGTGGCGGCCAAGCCGCCGGCCGAGCCCGGAGCCCGCATGCGCACGACGACCGGACACGCCGACGCTCCCGCCGACGACGGCCGGCCGCCCTCCCTGCACTGGGCCTACACGCCCCGCGAGCTTCTGGCGGACGGGATCGTGCACGTCCTCGGGGTCGCCCTTGCGGTGATCGGGGCGCTCGCCCTCGTCGTCACCGCGCTCCTCATTCGGCTCGACGCCTCCGGGCGGGTGTCGGTGGGGATCTACGCGACGGGCCTCGTGGCGATGCTGAGCGTCTCGGCCGTCTACAACATGTGGCCGGTCGGCCGGCTCAAGTGGCTCCTGCGCCGCGCCGACCACGCCACGATCTTCCTGATGATCGCCGGCACCTACACGCCGCTCGTCACCCTGGTCGGCGCTGGCGGCCTCGCCTGGGGCCTGCTCGCAGGAATCTGGCTCTTCGCGGTGGCGGGGGTGGCGATCAAGCTCGCGCTGCCCGGCCGCTTCGACCGGCTCGCGGTCGGCCTCTACCTCGCGCTCGGCTGGAGCGGGGTGACGGCCTACGATTCGGTGATCGGGCTGCTCGCGCCTGAGGCGCTTGCGCTGCTCGCCGCTGGCGGCCTGCTCTACTCGGCGGGCGTGGTCTTCCATCTCTGGCAGCGGCTGCCGTTCCAGAACGCCATCTGGCACGGTTTCGTGCTGGCCGCCGCCGCCTGTCACTACGGCGCGGTGTTCCACAGCATGATCGAGGCGGCAGCGTGAATGCGCGGGGCCGGACAGGGCGTGATCGGCCCCGCGCGAACCGGCGTCAGAACGGCGAGTAGTCGCCGCCATCCGTGATGGCGTCGAGGGCGCGCTCCACCGAGGTCACGGCGTCGAGGAGCATCTGCACCGTGCGCTCCGTCTCGGGCCGCGGCCGGCCGAGGGTCGCCGTGCGCGCACCGATGTCGTGCAGCTGCTCGGCGATCGCCACGAGGTCGGAGACGACCGCGGCAGTCTCGCGGGCGGACGCATCGGGCGCGGGCCGGGCGCGCAGGGGAACGACGTTGCTCATCGAGTCGAACTGTCGCGCAAAGCGCTTGCCCGCACCAGCCAGGAGTCGCGGCTCTCCACACAATCCGCATCCCCGCGGCGCGGCGGACACGGCGGGCGGCAAACCGCACCCGCCCGCTTGGCCCGCCTTGACGGCGCCCCGATCCCCCGCGAGGAGGGCAGCTTCCGCCGCCCACAGGACCGACCGATGAAGCTCTCGTCCCTCGCCGCCGCCGGCACGCTGGTCGCGCTGCTCGCCGCCTGCACCAGCATGGAGGCCGACCGCTCCGCCTTCAGCGAGACCTTCAACACGCAGAATTACGTGCGCTCGAACGACACCAACGGCACCCAGCGCCGGCCCGACGTGAACCGCGCGTTCACGCAGCCTTCGGTGCCGAGCATCAGCAACCGCGGCTTCTGAGATCCGATCGGGCGCCGCCCGCAGCGCCCGACCGCTTTTACGCTCATTCCTTGGCGAGCGCGTCAGCGAAGGCCGCGATGCGGTTGCGCGCATAGGTGGGCAGGCCGGCGCTGATCGAGCTGCCGGTGTTGAACGAGGAATTGCCCATCAGCACCTGCGCCGGGAGCAGGTTGCGCAGCACCGGCACGCGCTCGTATTCCTTCTTGCGGTCGAGCACATCCGCCTTGATGCCGAGCGCCATATAGGCGGTGACGACCGTCTTGTTCGGGTCGTTCGCGGCCGGCTGCAGCACCGCCAGGAACTTGCCGAAGCGCAGGATCTGGTTGACCCAAAAAATGTTCTGCTCGAGCGCGCCCGCCACCGGCGCCTCGATTCTCGTCAGGCTGGCGAGCTTGGTCGCCTCCTCGGGCGGCAGCACCCGCAGTTCGCTCTGGAACGAGACGAACTCCGCGATCTTCTTGCCGCCTTCCTCCAGCTTGTTGGCGAGCTTCACGCCGAGCGGCAGCTTGCCTTCGAGGTCGTAGCGCGACTCTATGCAGAGCGTCTCGGGCGCCGCGCACCAGGGCCGGTCCGGCCGCTTGGCGAAGGAAGCCGCCGGGTCCTTGGTCGGCGTGACGTCGGCCGGGCTCAGGGTCTTGTGCTTGATCGCCGGGTCCATCCGGCTGAGGAAGGCGAGCGAGGCGAAGCGCCTCAGCTCGATCCGGTCGGGAGCCCGCGGCACCACGAAGCGCGCCTCGGCGACATAGACCTTGAGGGTCTCGTGGCGCGGCTTGGTCGTTCCGTTCACCGTCACCTTGTAGTCGGGCTCGACGTAATCCGGGTGGGGGGCGAGCACCGCCTTCTGCACCGGCTGGGTGCGGCTCCAGTCGAGGAAGGGCGTGAGCCCGCTCTCGGGGCTCGCCGGGTTGTCGCGGTGGTCCGTGAACGCGATGGTGTTCGGCGCGATCGCCCCGGCATCGAGGCCGGCGACATTCGGCACGTCCTTGGTGCGGTACTGGGCGAGCGCGGGCGTCGCCGCGAGAAAGGCGAGGAGCGGCGCGGCGAGGAATCGGGCCGTCAGGCTTTGGCGCACGAGCGGGAATCCTTAGGAATCGGGGGCCGGGGGGAGTGGCCCCGGGTCAATAGGTCGGGTCTTCGCCGAAGAGATAGTCGGGATCGCGGCGGCGGGGCCGGCGGAAGCCGTCGTCGTCGTCGCCGAAGGGCGAGCGGGCCGAGCGGCCGGGCCAGACCGGCTCGGGAGCCGGCACCGGCTGGGCACGGCGGATCGGCGGCGGGCCGCCGCCGAAGAGCTGGCGGCCGAGTTCGGCGAAGGGATCGTACTGATCGTCCTCGGGGCGCCGGATCTCCTCGGGCCGCCCGCCATCCACCACGTCGCCGTCCCGGTCCGTGTCCGGCCGCATGGCGTAGAGCGATTCCTGCGGTACGAGGCGGTACTGCGTGTCGGCGAGCCGCCCGTCCGGCTGAAGGCGGAAATGCTCCATGAGGGGGCCGCCCGCGAGCCGCGTGCCGGAATGGAGATCGATCGGTGCGTCCGCGATCAGGTGGCGCGCCTCGGGGCTCGGCGGCGCCAGCGGCGATTTCGGCACGCCGTTCGCCCAGGCGGCCTGGAGGATCTGCGCGAAGACCGGTACCGCGAGATGGCCGCCGGTCTGGCCGCGGCCCAGCGTGCGCCGCCGCCCGTCCGCGTTGTCGTAGCCGATCCAGACCACGATGGTGATCTCGTTGGTGAAGCCCGCGAACCAAGCGTCGTTCTCGTCCTCCGAGGTGCCGGTCTTGCCCGCAACATAGGGAGAGAAGCGCGCGAGCGCTGCCGCGGTGCCGCGCTGGGTCACGCCCTGGAGGAGGCTCTTGATCTGGTAGAAGGCGACGCGGTCGGCCGAACCGATCCGCGCCGGCGACCGCTCGGCGCGCCGGTAGACCACGGTGTCGCCCTGCGAAACGGATTCGAGGGCGTAGGGACTCGGCCGCTCGCCCTCGTTGGCGATCGCCGCGTAGAAGGCCGCGAGGTCGATCATCCGCACCGGCTGGGCGCCGAGCACGAACGGGTAGTAGCGCTCGCATTCCGCGTAGAGCTGGGCTTCGAGGGCGATGTCGCAGACCCGCTTCAGGCTTTGCTCCGGCCGCTCCGAAATGCCGCCGCGCAGGAGCTGGGCCGTGACGAGGTTCTTCGAGTGTTCGAGGCCGCGCCGCAGCGTCGTCGGCCCCGAGCCGCCGCCCTCGTAGTTCTTGGGCGACCAGGACTGCCCGACGCCGCCGATCGGCGGGAGGGTCACGGCCGCATCCATCACCAGGGTGTTGGGTTGCAGACCGGCATTCAGCGCGGCGAGGTAGGTGAGGGGCTTGAGGGTCGAGCCGGGCTGGCGGACGCTCTGCGTCACCCGGTTGAGCTGGCTCAACGGGTAGGAGAAGCCGCCCGCCATGGCGAGGATGCGCCCGGTGCGGTTCTCCAGCACCAGGGCCGCCCCCTGCACCTGGGGCCGGATCCGCAGATCCGCCCGCAGCGCGCCCTTGCTCTCGCGCAAGGCGACCCGCACGACGTCGTAGGGGGCGAGCTTCCCCCGCGCCCGACCCGGATTGAGGCTCGCCACGCGCCCGTCCGCGAGGCCGACCCGCACCGCGCCGCCCTTCGCGCCGGTGTCCAGCACCACGGCGAGGGGCCAATGCACGTCGTAGAGGGGGGCTCGGGCGGATTCGAGGGCGCGCTGCCAGGCGGGCTTCGGCCCGGCCGGCCTGGCTGCAGCCTTCGGCGCGCCCTTCCCGGATTTGGGCGCCGGCGGGGGCGGCGGCTCGGCGGGGGCCGGAGCGGCGGCCGCCTCGATGCGCTTGACCGCTTCCGCGAGGTTGAGCTCGGGACCCTCGAACCGCGCTCGGCCCGTCGCGGCCTCGTAGCGGGACAGGCTCTCCTGGAGGATCGATTCCGTCGCGGTCTGGAGCCCCGCATTCAGGGTCGAGCGCACCGTATAGGCGTTGGCGGTGAGCGAATCGAGGCCGGCGAGCGAACGGGCCTCGCGGCCGAGATGGTCGACGTAGTAGAAGCCGGCCTCCTGGCGCGTGCGCTCCAGCGGCACGAGGCCGAGGTCGCTCTTGAGCGCCGCGTTCATCGCCGCCTCGTCGATCACGCCCTCCTCCTTCATGCGGGTGAGGACGTAGGCGCGCCGCTCGCGCGCCCGATCGGGATAGCGGTCGGGGCTGTAGTAGTTCGGGCCCTTGGGCATGCCTGCGAGCAGGGCCGCCTCCGGCACGGTCAGGTCCTTGACCGACTTCCCGAAATAGAGGCGGGCCGCCATCTCGACGCCATAGGCGCCGCGGCCGAGATAGATGCCGTTGAGGTAGAGGCCGAGGATCTCGGGCTTCGTCATCACCTGCTCGGCGCGGGCCGCCACGATCATCTCGCGGATCTTGCGCTCGTAGGTGACGTCGTCGCCGACGGACAGGTTCTTCACCACCTGCTGGGTGATGGTCGAGCCGCCGGCCGGCCGGCCCGGCGCGGCGAGGTTGCCGATGAAGGCCCGGATCACGCCGCGCTCGTCGATGCCCCGGTGGGTCTCGAAGCGCTTGTCCTCGGCGGCGATGAACGCCTTCTGGACCATGGGCGGGATCTGGCCGATGGGCACGCCGATGCGCCGCCCGTTCGGCTCGGCGGCCTCCGAGAAGCGGTTGCCGCGTCCGTCCAGGATCGTGCTGACGCCCGGCAGCTTCAGGGTCTTGAGCGCGCTCGCATCCGGCAGCCCCTCCACCGCCTTGTTGTAGAACTCGATCACGGCCTTCGCCTCGAAGGGCGCATTCGGCGGGTTCTCGCCCTTGCAGAACTGCTTGTAGCTCGTGTTGAGCTCCCCGATGTCGAGGCCGTGCAGGATCTTGGACTCGCCCGCGATGGCCTTCGGGTCCTCCATGGCGGTGGCGATCAGCTCGTCGAGATTGATGTCCTCGATGTCGAAGGCCTTGCGCATATGGGCGCAGCCGTCGCGCAGGATCCGCACCACCTCCGGCCCGTCCTTGGCGGGATCGAACTGGGTGCGGATCGCCTCGGGCCGGGTCGTTGCCTGGCTCAGCGTCAGCGCGGTGGCGAAGAGCTTGATGAGGATCGCGTTCATGTGCCTTGAGCCCGGCCCGAGGGGCTGTCGCGCCAGGAAACGGCCGGGGACCTGAAGGGGACGTGTACAACGCGGCCCTTTTAAGGTCAGGCACGGCCCTCGGGGAGCCGCGGCCGCACGGCGCCGTTCGACTGGCGCCCATTCCGACGAAGTGGATCCCGGTTCGTCGCAGACAATGCGATACGGGCAAAGACCCGAGAGCGGCATCCGTTCACGATGGAACGAATGCCGCTCCGGCGGGGTTCGCGCCGCTGCGATGCGAGAGGTCCCTGCGATGGCCGATGTGAGCCGCCGCCGCGCTGCCTATGAGGTCCCTGCGATGGCCGATGTGAGCCGCCGCCGCGCTGCCTATGCCAGCCTCGTGGCAGCCCGGGCGAAGACGCGCGACCCCGCCCTCATCCGTGCGTTCGCGACCGTGCCGCGGGAGGCCTTCTGCGGGCCCGGCCCCTGGCAGGTGATGGGCGAGGCCGGCCCCGAGATCGTCCCGGCCGACGATCCCGGCGGGCTCTACCGGGACGTCCTCGTGGCGCTCCTGCCCGGGGAGGGGATCAACAACGGCGAGCCGAGCCTGCACGCGCTGGCCCTCGCCGCGGCGGCCCTGCGGCCGGGCGAGCGGGTGGTGCAGGTCGGCGTCGGTGGCGGCTACTACACGGCGATCCTCGCCGAACTCGTCGGCCCGGAGGGCCGGGTCGATGCCTTTGAGGTCGAGCCGACGCTGGCGGCGCAGGCGGCGGCGGCGCTGGCCGGCTACCCGCAGGTCGTCGTCCATTCCCGCTCGGGTGCGGAGGGCCCTCTGCCGGAGGCCGATTTCGTCTCTGTGAATGCGGGCGCGACCGCTCCGCTCGCCCTGTGGCTCGACGCCCTGTCGCCGACCGGCCGCCTGATCGTTCCGCTGACGCCGGACCGAGGCTGGGGCGGCCTGCTGCTGGCGCGCCGCCGCGGCCCCGGCCGCCCGGCCGACATCCTCGAGGCGCGCTTTCTCGCCCGGACGCTCTTCGTCCCCTGCCTCGGCGCGCGCAGTCGCGAGGGCGCGGCGCGGCTCGGCATGGCCTTCGCGGCAGACGGGATGGACAAGGTGCGCAGCCTGCGCCGCGGCTCGGCGCCGGACGGGAGCGCCTGGCTGGCAGGGGAGGGATGGTGGCTGTCGCGGCGGCGGGCCGACGCGACGGCCTGAGACGGTCCCCTGTCGCCCGACATCTCCGCCCCTTTCCCGGGCGCATGCAGCGTCAGCGGAATGCGACCCGGGGCCCAGCACAAGAAGTCGCGCAGCGACCGCTTGTCAGCCACGCTGGAGACAAGCGGAGCTGCTTCGCGGCAGGTCCTCGTGCTGGTTCCCGGATCTCCTTCCGCTGACGCTGCACTCGTCCGGGAAAGAAAGAGGGAGCGGAAAGGGGCGGAGACCCTGTGATCCGGTCTGCAAAGGATCCTTCGCAGACCGGATCATCGAGCCCGCGCGGCTCGGACCGTGGCGGCTTCCGCGCATCTCGGTTTCGATCGAGGCCTCGATCCGGCCCGGACGCGCAAGCCCTCCGGATGCGCGAGGAGCGAGGTGCCCCGCGCCGCCATCTCCGCTACAACGCCTTCGTCCAGCACCCCCGAAGGACCCCATGCCGAGCACGCCCCGCGCCGCCATCATCCCGGTCACGCCCTTCCAGCAGAACTGCACGCTGCTCTGGTGCGAGGCGACGAAGCGTGCGGCGGTGGTCGATCCCGGCGGCGACCTCGACCGGATCCTCGCGGCGGTCGAGAAGACCGGCGTCGCGGTCGAGAAGATCCTCCTCACCCATGGCCATATCGACCATGCGGGCGGCGCCGCCGAGCTGAAGGAGCGCCTCGGCGTGCCGATCGAGGGGCCGCACGCGGCCGACAAGCCCCTCCTCGACCGCCTGCCCGGGACGGGGGCGGCCTACGGCATCGAGGGCGCGCGGGCGGTGACGCCGGACCGCTGGCTCGGCGAAGGCGACACGGTGACGATCGGCGAACTCACCTTCGACGTGCTGCACTGCCCCGGCCACTCCCCCGGCAGCGTGGTGCTGGTGAGCCGGGAGGCCCGCTTCGCCCAGGTGGGCGACGTGCTGTTCCGCGGCTCGGTCGGGCGCACCGATCTGCCGGGCGGCGATCACGCGGCCCTCATCGCCTCGATCAAGACCAAGCTCCTGCCGCTGGGGGACGACCTCGCCTTCATTCCCGGGCACGGGCCGACGAGCACGATCGGTGAGGAGCGTCTCACCAACCCCTTCCTGCAGTGAGCCCGCGATCCATGCAGCTTCGCCCCCTCGGCCGCTCCGGCCTCTCCGTCCCGCCCCTCTGCTTCGGCGGCAACGTCTTCGGTTGGACCGCCGACGAGCCGACCTCCTTCGCGCTCCTCGACCGGCTGCTGGAGCAGGGCTTCACCTTCATCGACACGGCCGACGTCTATTCGCGCTGGGTGCCCGGCCACAGCGGCGGCGAATCCGAAACGATCCTCGGCCGCTGGTTCAGGGACCGCGGCAGCCGCGACCGCATCGTGCTCGCCACCAAGGTCGGCATGGAGATGGGCGAGGGCCGCAAGGGCCTGCGGGCGGCCTATATCGAGCGGGCGGTCGAGGAGTCCCTGCGCCGGCTCCAGACCGACCGCATCGATCTCTACCAGTCCCATGTGGACGATCCCGAGACGCCGATCGAGGAGACCCTCGCCGCCTATGACCGCCTGATCCGCGCCGGCAAGGTGCGGGCGATCGGCGCCTCGAACTTCTCCGCCGCCCGCCTGCAGGAGGCGCTCGACGTCGCCGCCCGCACGGGCCTGCCGCGCTACGAGAGCCTGCAGCCGGAATACAGCCTCGCCGCGCGGGAGGGCTACGAGGCGGAGCTGGAACCGCTCTGCCGCCGCGAGGGGATCGGGGTGATCTCCTACTTCTCCCTCGCCGCGGGCTTCCTCACAGGCAAGTACCGGGAGGCGGGCGCCGCGGCCGGCCGCGCCCGGGAGGTGCGGGTCGCGCCCTACCTGAACCCGAAGGGCTTCGCGCTGCTGCGCGAGCTCGATGCCGTGGCCGAGGCCCACGGCGCGACGCCCGCCCAGGTGGCGATCGCCTGGCTCGTCGCCCGGCCGGGCCTGACCGCGCCGATCGCGAGCGCGACCTCGCTCGCGCAGCTCGACGAGCTGATCGCGGGCGCGCGCCTGAGCCTCGATCCGGCCGCGATCGCCCGCCTCGATGCGGCAAGCCGCGATGGCATCCGGGAGTAGGTTTCCGCTCCCTTAACCCGGACCTGCCATGTGACGAACGGGCGCCTCTGCGGCGCCCGAAACCGATGCAATCTCAAGGCGGAATGCTTATCTAGAGCGTCCCACAGAGATGTTCCGGCGTGCGCTCCTCGACAGCGTGTCCGCGCACCGGCGCCCGCCCGCTCAGGAATCGATATGGCCGAACCCGCCCGCGACCTCACCACCGACACCTACAGCGCCGACTCGATCAAGGTCCTCAAGGGCCTCGATGCGGTGCGCAAGCGTCCGGGGATGTATATCGGCGACACCGACGACGGCTCGGGCCTGCACCACATGGTCTACGAGGTCGTCGACAACGCCATCGACGAGGCGCTGGCGGGCCACGCCACCCTCGTCACCGTGACCCTCAACCCGGACGGCTCCTGCACCGTCTCGGATAACGGCCGCGGCATCCCGACCGACATCCACGCGGAGGAGGGCGTCTCGGCCGCCGAGGTCATCATGACCCAGCTCCATGCCGGGGGTAAGTTCGACCAGAACTCCTACAAGGTGTCGGGCGGGCTCCACGGCGTCGGCGTCTCGGTGGTGAACGCGCTCTCGACCTGGCTGCGCCTGCGCATCTGGCGCGGCGGCCACGAGCACGCGATGGAGTTCCGCCACGGCGACGCGGTGGCGCCCCTCGCCGTCGTCGGACCGGCGGGCGAGAAGCGCGGCACGGAGGTCACCTTCCTGCCGAGCCCTGAGACCTTCTCGATGGTGGAGTTCGACTACGCCACCCTCGAGAAGCGCCTGCGCGAGCTCGCCTTCCTGAATTCGGGGGTGCGGATCGTCCTCACCGATGCCCGTCACGCCGAGCACAAGCGCGAGGAGCTGGTCTACGAGGGCGGCGTCGAGGCCTTCGTGCGCTATCTCGACCGCACCAAGACGCCGCTCGTCGCCAAGCCCGTGGTGGTGCGCGCCGAGCGCGACGGGATCGGCGTCGAAGTCGCCCTGTGGTGGAACGACAGCTATCACGAGACGGTGCTGCCCTTCACCAACAACATCCCGCAGCGGGACGGCGGCACGCATATGGCGGGCTTCCGGGCGGCGCTCACGCGCCAGATCACCGGCTATGCGGAATCCTCCGGCATCGCCAAGAAGGAGAAGGTCACGCTCTCGGGCGACGATTGCCGCGAGGGTCTGACCGCCATCATCTCGGTGAAGGTCCCGGACCCCAAATTCTCCTCGCAGACCAAGGACAAGCTGGTCTCGTCGGAGGTCCGGCCGGTGGTCGAGAACGTGCTCAACGAGGGCCTGTCGAACTGGCTCGAGGAGCATCCGAGCGAGGCCAAGACCATCGTGGGCAAGGTGGCGGAGGCGGCAGCCGCCCGCGAGGCCGCCCGCAAGGCCCGCGAGCTCACCCGACGGAAAGGAGCCCTCGACATCGCCTCGCTGCCCGGCAAGCTCGCCGACTGCCAGGAGCGCGACCCGTCGAAATGCGAGATCCTGCTGGTGGAGGGCGATTCGGCCGGCGGGTCGGCCAAGCAGGGCCGCGACCGCACCTTCCAGGCGGTGCTGCCGCTGCGCGGCAAGATCCTGAACGTGGAGCGCGCCCGGTTCGACAAGATGCTGTCGAGCCAGGAGATCGGCACGCTCATCACGGCGCTCGGCACCGGCATCGGCCGCGAGGAGTTCAACCCCGACAAGCTGCGCTATCACCGCATCATCATCATGACGGATGCGGACGTGGACGGCTCGCACATCCGCACGCTGCTGCTCACCTTCTTCTTCCGGCAGATGCCCGAGCTGATCGAGCGCGGTCACCTCTACATCGCGCAGCCGCCGCTCTACAAAGCTTCGAAGGGCCGCTCGGCCATCTACCTCAAGGACGAGCGGGCGCTGGAGGATTACCTGATCGATGGCGGGATCGAGGGGGCCTCCTTACGCCTCGCGACCGGCGTCGCGTTCGGGGGCGCGCAGCTCAAGGCGCTGGTCGACGAGGCCCGCAGCGTGCGCCACATCCTGCACGGGCTCCACACCCGCTACGACCGGACGGTGGTGGAGCAGGCAGCGATCGCCGGAGCGCTGCGCCCGGCCGTCGCCGAGGATCCGAGCCACGCCGAGGTGGTGGCCGACGAGATCGCGAAGCGCCTCAATGCCATCGCGGACGAGATCGAGCGCGGCTGGGAGGGCGAGGCGAAGGATGGCGGCTACGTCCTGTCGCGCACCTTGCGCGGCGTGCGTCAGGTGGCGGTGCTCGACGAGGCGCTGATCTCCTCGCAGGAGGCGCGCCGGCTCGACGAGCGCACGGATGCGCTGCGCCAGATCTACGACGCCCCGGCGACGCTCCAGCGCAAGGGCGAGGAAATCGTCCTGCACGGTCCCGTCGCGCTCTTCGAGACCATGATGGCGCTCGGGCGCAAGGGCCTGCAGCTCCAGCGCTACAAGGGGCTCGGCGAGATGACCGCCCAGCAGCTCTGGGAGACCACCCTCGACCGCGACGTGCGCTCGCTGCTGCAGGTCAAGGTCAAGGACACGACCGATGCCGACGACCTCTTCGTCAAGCTGATGGGCGACGTGGTGGAGCCACGGCGGGAGTTCATCCAGGAGAACGCGCTCAACGTGGCGAACCTGGACGTCTGAGGCGGTTCCCGGCTGAAGCCGTCTAAATAGAACCTGACCTGCGTGGAAACCGCCACGCTCCTCAGTTTCGATTTAGACTGTCGTGGCCGTCTCAGATTGCGGGACCTCGCTCAAGGCCGGTGCGTCATGGCCCGATCCCGCGTCGGGCCGAGGCGGCGGAGGCCGTCCGCCTGCCCCGGAAACCCTTGGCTCAATCCGGCACCATCACGCCGTCCAGGCCCTCCGGCGGGTCCGGGAAGCGCGGGTTCATGGCTTCCAGCGTATCCGCGATGGTTCGCGCGACGACGAGATTGCGGAACCACTTCTGATTCGCCGGGATCACGTACCAGGGCGCATGCTCGGTCGCGCAGCGCGTGAGGGCATCCTGGAAGGCGGCCTGGTAGTCGTCCCAGGCCTCGCGCTCGGCGAGGTCCGAAGGGTCGAACTTCCAGCGCTTGGACGGGTCCTGCAGCCGGCTCTCCAGGCGGCTTTTCTGCTCGTCGCGGGAGATGTGCAGGAAGAACTTGAGGATCGTGGTGCCGGAGAGCGTCAGCAGCCGCTCGAAATCGTTGATGAGATCGTAGCGCTGGCTCCAGACCGGCTCGGGAACCAGCCCCTTCACCCGCGCGATCAGCACGTCCTCGTAATGACTGCGGTTGAACACGCCAATCATGCCGCGGCCGGGGGTATGGTGATGGTAGCGCCAGAGGAAGTCGTGATCGAGTTCCTCCCGGCTCGGCGTCTTGAACGACCACACTTGGCAGCCCTGCGGGTTCACGCCCTCGAAGACGTGGCGGATCGTGCCGTCCTTGCCGCCGGTATCGATCGCCTGAAGCACCACGAGCAGGCTGCGGCGGTGCTCGGCATAGAGGCGCTCCTGGAAGGACTGGATCCGCGCCCGCTCCACGGCCAGGGCGGTCTGAGCCGCCGGCTTGTCGGCGTCTCTGGGGGCCTCCGGATCCACCGCCGCGAGGTCGAAGGGGCGACCGGGGAGGACGACCACGAGGCCGGGCCCGGCCACCGGCCGGGCCGCCCTATAGGCGGCGGTCGAGCCGGGGCTCTTCGCCTCGAAACCCGCCGCCGCCGCGGCCCAGGCGGAGGAGGAGGGATGCGGGCCGTGCGGCACGGCCTCGCCCTTGCTGTGTCGCGTCTTCTTCGACATGGGAGAGCGGGATTCTGGGAGCGCGGGACTTCAGGGAGAACAAGCGGGAATGTCGACGATAACGGAACCGTCCGGGCTCCGTTCCGCCGGGTGCGGGGGGCCGGCCGTGAGCCGCCCCGCCCTCTACTTCGTGCGCCACGGCGAGACGGATTGGAACGCGGAGGGGCGCCTGCAGGGCCAGCGCGACACGCCTCTCAATGCCAGGGGGCACGCGCAGGCGGCGGAGGTCGCGGACCGGCTGCGCGGTCTCCTCGGGGCGCGGGCGGACGACCTCGCCTATCTGGCGAGCCCCCTGACGCGGACGAGGGCGACCATGGAGCGCCTTCGCGCCGCGCTCGGGCTCGCACCCGACGCCTATGCGACGGATCCGCGCCTCATGGAGATCGGCTTCGGCGCCTGGGAGGGCCGGACCTGGCGCGAGATCCGGGCGGCCGATCCGCGGGCCTATGCGGCGCGCAACCGCGACCGCTGGGGCCATTGTCCGCCGGGGGAGGGGGCGGAGAGCTACGCCATGCTGCTCGACCGCGTGCGCCCCGTCCTCGATACCCTCTCGGAGCCGACCGTGATGGTGGCGCATGGCGGCATCGCCCGCGCCGTTCTGGTCGCGACCGGGCACGCCACGCCCGCCGAGGCGCCGCACCGCGACGTCTGGCAGGGCCGCGTGCTGGTGATCGATGCGGCGGGACATCGGTGGATCTGAATCCGTGCTTGCGGGTGGACGGGCCGGCCGGGGAAGGGTTAAGCCACGGCGGCCCTCGGGCGTTCACCGGAGAGACATCCGCGTGGGTGATCATGGGCCACCGCGTCGCGGCGGGCCGCCGCGCCGTCGCCGCGATCCGCAGTCATCCAAGCCCCGGTCGAAAGCGTTGCCTCGCTGCGTGAACCCTCACTTGAGCGCAGGAGGCCGCCCCGCCGGGACGGCCCGAACCGGCCCGGGGCCGTGGAGCAGAGCATGAGTCAGACCGCCGGGATCGCCCGCCCGACCTCCGACGAGACCACCCGACAGGCGGTGCTGCGCGGCCCGGTGCGGCCGGACCTCCTCCGCGACGAGGTGCTGGCGGAGATCTTCCGCGAGACGGCGCGGCGCCGCGCCGGCCACCCGGCCCTGATCGACGGGGCGCATGCAGAGCGGACGCGCCTCTCCTACGCGGAGGTGGATGCCCGCTCGGACGCGATCGCGAGCGGGCTCGCCGCCCGCGGCATCGGGCCCGGCGACGTGGTCGGTCTCTGGATGGCCCGCGGCCCCGACCTCCTCGTCGCCCAGATCGGCATCACCAAGTCGGGCGCCGCCTGGCTGCCCTTCGACGCCGAAGCGCCCGCCGACCGCGTCGCCGTCTGCCTTGAGGACGCCGCGGCCAAGGCCCTCGTCGTCTCGGATGCCCTGAAATCCCGCGCACCCGCGGTCACGCCCGCGCTGACGCCGGCCGAGGCCGCGGCTGCGGGTCCGGCGCCCGACCTGCGCGAAGCGGGCCTCACGCCGGATCACCCGGCCTACCTGATCTACACCTCGGGCTCGACGGGCGTGCCGAAGGGCATCGTCATCAGCCACCGCAACATCTGCCACTTCCTGCGCGCGGCCAACGACCTCTACGGCCTCACCGCGGACGACGTGGTGTTCCAGGGCGCCTCCGTCGCCTTCGATCTCTCGATGGAGGAGATCTGGGTCCCCTATCTCGTCGGGGCGACCCTGTTCGTGGCAAGCCCCGCCATGATGGGCGACGCCGAGGCCCTGCCGGGGATCCTCAACGAGGCCGGCATCACGGTCCTCGACACGGTGCCGACCCTGCTCGGGCTGATGACGCAGGACGTGCCCGGCTTGCGGCTGATCCTGCTCGGCGGCGAAGCTCTGCCTGAGCCCCTCGTCGCCCGCTGGGCGACCCCGCAGCGGCGCCTCTTCAACACCTACGGCCCGACCGAGGCCACCGTCGTCGCCACCGCCGCCGAGATGCGGCCGGGCGACCCGGTCACGATCGGCGGGCCGATCGCCAACTACACCGCCTATATCGTCGACGAGCGCCTCGCCCTCGTCGGGCCGGGCGTACAGGGCGAACTCCTGATCGGCGGCCCCGGCGTCGCCGCGGGCTACCTCGCCCGGCCGGACCTCACGGCGGAGAAATTCATCGCCAATCCGTTCGGCGGCGACGGTTCCGACCCGGTTCTCTACCGCTCGGGCGATGCCGTCTCCCTCGATCCGCAGGGGCGCATCCTCTTCCACGGGCGCATCGACGATCAGGTCAAGATCCGCGGCTTCCGGGTCGAGCTCGGCGAGATCGAGGCGCGGATCCAGGCACTAGCCGGCATCGCCCAGGCCGCTGTGGTGCTGCGCCAGGACGATGGGGTCGACCGCCTCGTCGCCTTCCTGGTGCCCGAGCGCGGCAGCGTGATCGAGACGCCGCGCCTGCGGGCGGCGCTGGCCGAGTCCATGCCCCCCTACATGGTGCCGGGGCATTTCGAGGTGGTGGCCTCGCTGCCGATTCTCGCGGCTTCCGGCAAGGTCGACCGCAAGGCGCTGCGAGCGGTGGAACTCGCCACGCCCGCCCCGACCGGCGAGCAGGAGGAGCCGTGCAACGAGACCGAGGCGGTGCTGCTCGCTGCGGCCAAGCGTGTCTTCGGCAATGTCGCGATCCCCTTCGAGGCGGATTTCTTCGCGGATCTCGGCGGCCACTCGCTCATCGCCGCGCGCTTCGTCTCGGGCGTGCGCGAGGCGCCGGCGCTCGCCTCCATCACCCTGCAGGACGTCTACGCGCACCGCACCCTGCGCTCGATGGCCGACAGCCTGATCGCCCGGACCGGCGGCGTCGGCACCGAGACGGCCCAGCGCGACCTCTCCTTCGCGGCGCCCCCGCTCCTGCGCCGCTTCCTCTGCGGCCTCGCCCAGGCCGCCGTGCTCCCCTTCATCATCGCGCTCGCCACGGCGCAGTGGCTCGGGATCTTCGTCACCTACCTGCTCATCACCGGGGGCGAGCTCGGCTTCTTCGCCGAGATGGCGGTGCTGCTGCTCGTCTATATCGGGCTCAACGCTGCGACGGCGCTGATCGCCATCGCGGCGAAGTGGCTGGTGCTCGGCCGGACCCGGCCGGGGCGCTACCCGCTCTGGGGCGCCTATTACTTCCGCTGGTGGCTGACCCAGCGCCTGACGCCGCTCGTCCACATCAAGTGGCTGCAGGGCTCGCCGATGATCCGCATCTATCTGCGGCTTCTCGGCGCCAAGATCGGGGACGATGCGGTCATCTCCGACATCGAGATCGGGGCGGCGGACCTCGTCAGCATCGGGCGGGGCGCGTCTCTGGGCGGCCGCCTCGTCATCGCCAACGCGGAGGTGGTGGGCGACGAACTCGTGATCGGCCGCGTCTCGATCGGCGACGGCGTTTCGGTCGGCACCTCCTGCGTCATCGGCCACGGCGCGCGGATCGAGGACCACGCCGAGATCGCCGACCTCACCACGGTGCCGGCCGGCACCGTGGTGGGCCGGGCCGAGCTCTGGGACGGCTCGCCCGGGCGCAAGGTCGGCGCGGTCGATCCGGCGGCGACGCCTGAGCCTCCGACTGCCTCGCGCGTGCGCCGGGCGGTCTTCTTCGTGATCTACGCAGGCCTGCTCGCCGCGATCCCGGCGGTCGGCCTGCTGCCGATCTTCCCGGCTTTCTACATCTTCGACCAGATCAGCGACTCGCTCGCCACCCTCACGGATGTCGACTACCACTTCTACCTGCCGCTCCTGACCTGGCCGACGGCCATGCTGATGACGGCGGGCACCGTGGTGCTGATCGCGGTGATCCGCTGGCTCGTCCTGCCGCGCCTGCGGGCCGGCCGCTACCCGATCCATAGCGGCGTCTACCTGCGCAAATGGGCGGTCGCGCTCGCCGCCGAGGTGACGCTGGAGACCCTCTCGTCGCTCTTCGCCACGGTCTACATGCGGGCATGGTACCGGCTGATGGGCGCCGGCATGGGCAAGGGCGCCGAGATCTCCACCAACCTCGCGGGGCGCTACGACCTCGCGGAGGTGGGCGCCCGCAACTTCATCGCCGACGAGGTGGTCTACGGCGAGGAGGAGGTGCGCCACGGCTACATGACGCTCGACCCGGTGCGGACCGGGGCGCGGGTCTTCGTCGGCAACGACGCGGTGGTGCCGCCGGGCGCCGACATCCCGGACGACGTCCTCATCGGCATCAAGTCGAAGCCGCCGGCGAACGACCGCATGGGCCCGGGCGAGACCTGGTTCGGCTCGCCGCCGATCAAGCTGCCGACCCGGCAGAAGGTCGACCTCGGCCAGCGCCAGACCTTCGAGCCCGGCATCTGGCCGCGGATCGGGCGGGGCGTGTTCGAGGCCTTCACCTCGTCCTTCTCGCCGATGCTGTTCATCACCTGCGCCATCATCGCCATCGATTATGTGTTCTATCCGGCGATCCTGGCGGGCGACTGGACGGGCCTGGCGGTCGGGTTCGTGGTGACGAGCGTGGTGATCGCGGTGGTGCAGACCCTCGTCGTCGTCGTGGTGAAATGGCTGCTGATGGGCGTCTACCGCCCCGGCATGCACCCGATGTGGTCGTGGTGGGCGATGCGCACCGAGGCGGTGGCGGTGATGTACTGGGGGCTCGCCGGACGGGTGCTGCTGGAGCACCTGATGGGCACGCCCTTCCTGCCCTGGGTGCTGCGCCTGTTCGGCACCCGCACGGGCCAGGGCATCTGCCTGCTCTCCACCGACATCACCGAGTTCGACTGCGTCACGATCGGCGACTTCTCGTCGGTCAACCGGATGTCCGCCCTGCAGACCCACCTCTACGAGGACCGGGTGATGAAGGTCGGGCGGGTGGTGCTCGGGCGCGGCGTGACGGTCGGCGCCTTCGCCACCGTGCTGTACGACACCGAGGTCGGCGACTATGCGCGGCTGCGTCCGCTCACGGTGATCATGAAGGGCGAATCGATTCCGGCCGATACCGAATGGGAGGGCTCGCCCGCCGTGCCGGTGGTGCACGCGCCGGGGTAAGGAACCGCGCGGCGACGATCGAGGCGCGGGTGGCACGGGGATCCCCTCTCCCGTGCGGGAGAGGGGATTCCGCGTGGACTCGTCTCGGAACGGATCAACTGGAAACCGTATCAGTTTCGACGGATTTCCAGACCCTTGATTGAGCGGATGTCCGGACGGAGAAAAAGTGCCGGGAAACCGGTGCCGGCGGACCGGTCACCGCTTCTCCTGGACGAGCTCTCAGCAGACTTGCAGTGGCTTGCCGACGCAAGTCTGCTTAGGCGGCCGCCTCGTCCTTCTTGCCGAGCCGCTTGTCGAGGTAGGTCTCGACCGTCTGGGTCAGCTCGTCGATCTTGCCGTCGAAGAAGTGGTTGGCGCCTTCGACGATCTGGTGCTCGATGACGACGCCCTTCTGCGTCTTCACCTTCTCGATCACCGGCATCACCTCGCGGGCGGGGGCCACCCGGTCCTCGGAGCCGTGCACGAACAGGCCCGAGGAGGGGCAGGGGGCGAGGAAGCTGAAATCGTAGCGGTTCGCCATCGCGGCGATCGAGATGAAGCCCTCGACCTCGGGCCGGCGCATCAGGAGCTGCATGCCGATCCACGAGCCGAAGGACACGCCGGCGATCCAGCAGGCGCGCGCCTCCGGGTTGACCGCCTGCACCCAGTCGAGGGCCGCAGCCGCATCCGAGAGCTCGCCCGCGCCATGGTCGAACGAGCCCTGGCTGCGCCCGACGCCGCGGAAGTTGAAGCGCAGGGCCGCGAAGCCGCGATTCGCGAACGTGTAGAACAGGTTGTAGACGATCTGGTTGTTCATCGTGCCGCCGAATTGCGGATGCGGGTGCAGCACGATGGCAATCGGGGCGCCCCTCTGCTTGGGAGCCTGATAGCGCCCCTCCAGGCGGCCGGCCGGACCGGCGAAGATGACCTCGGGCATTCACGGACCTCTCGGGCTCGACGCTCCGGGCGACGGGCGAGGCGGCGCGAATGCGTCCTTGACTCGGAGGGTGTCTCCCCTACAAGCACCCTTAGAACTGTTCTAGTGTGTTAGAATGGTTCTAAACTAGGTGTCTGGCACATTCGCAGGCCGCCCGCCCGATCCCCGATCAGCGTGCGGAACGCGTGTTTCGACGGCGCCTTAGCACGCAAACCCGGGGGCAAGGCAAAGGAAATCGGCAGGTGCAGGCAGGAGACCGCGTCTATCTCGACCACAACGCCACCGCGCCCGTGCGGCCGGAAGTGGCGGAGGCGGTCGCGCGCGCGCTCGTCGACCTGCCCGGCAATCCCTCTTCCATCCACCGGGAGGGCCGGGCGGCCCGCGCCGGCCTGGAGACCGCCCGGGCGCAGATGGCTGCCTTCCTCGGCACCGCGCCCGCCCGCGTGACCTTCACGAGCGGCGGCACCGAGGGCGCGAACGCGGTCCTGTCGGGCGCGCTGCGACGGCATGGCGCGCCGGCCCCGACGCGCCTCCTCGTCGGCGCGACCGAGCATCCCTGCATCCTCGCGGGCCACCGCTTCGCCGCCGAGGCGACCGAGATCCTTCCGGTCGATGTAAGCGGCGTGGTGGATCTGGCGCATCTCGAGGCGCGCCTGGCGGCGCGCGCGGGCGAGAGCCTGCTGATCTCGCTTCAGGCCGCCAACAACGAGACCGGCGTGCTCCAGCCCCTGGCCGAGGTCGTCGCCCTGGCGCGCCGGCACGGCATGGCGCTGGTGCACAGCGACGCCGTCCAGGCGGCCGGGCGCATTCCGCTCGATTTCGCCGCCTCCGGTCTCGACGCCCTAACCGTCTCGGCGCACAAGTTCGCCGGGCCGAAGGGAGTCGGCGCCCTGGCGCTCGCCGCGGACGTCACCCTCGACCCGGTCTTCGTCCGCGGCGGCGGGCAGGAGGCGCGGCTGCGCGGCGGCACCGAGAACCTCGCCGGCATCGTGGGCGCGGGCGTCGCGGCGGAGATCGCGGGGCGCAGCCTCGCCGCGGAGGCCGTGCGCCTGTCGGCCTTACGCGATGCGCTCGAAGCCGGGATCCGCGCCCGGGCGCCCGAGGCGGTGATCGTGGGCGAGGCGGCGGCGCGCCTGCCGAACACCACCTGCCTCGCCGTGCCGGGCCTGGAGGCGGCGACCGCGCTGATCGCCTTCGATCTTAGTGGGGTCGCGGTCTCGTCGGGCTCGGCCTGCGCCTCGGGCAAGGTCGGGCGCTCCACGGTTCTGGCCGCCATGGGCATGCCGCCCGCGCTGGCGGCCTGCGCGTTGCGTGCAAGTTTCGGGTGGACCAGTCGTGAATCGGATGGGGACCGGTTCCTGACGGTCTTCGATCGGCTGCTGGCCATCCTATATAAGCGTCGGGAGAGGGCGGCGTGATCGTGCGCCCCGTACCGGCCGTGTCATGAACCCGCGGCCCTTGAAGCCGTCAGCGGTAGGAGACGGGAATGCCTGCAGTGCAGGAGACGGTCGATCGCGTTCGCGCTATCGACGTCGATCAGTACAAGTACGGATTCGAGACCACGATCGAGATGGAGAAGTCCGAGAAGGGCCTCTCCGAGGACGTGATCCGCTTCATCTCGGCCAAGAAGGACGAGCCGGAATGGATGCTGGAATGGCGGCTCGATGCCTATCGCCGCTGGCTCACGATGCGGGAGCCGACATGGGCACGGGTCTCGTATGAGAAGATCGATTACAACGACATCTACTACTACGCCGCCCCGAAGCGGAAGTCGGCGCAGTCGCTCGACGAGATCGATCCCGAGATCCTGAAGACCTACGAGAAGCTCGGCATCCCGCTGCGCGAGGTCGAGGCGCTGGAAGGCATCGCTTCGGAGAACCGGGTGGCGGTGGACGCCGTGTTCGATTCGGTCTCGGTCGCGACCACCTTCAAGGCCGAGCTCGCCAAGGCCGGCGTCATCTTCATGCCGATCTCCGAGGCGTTGCGCGAGCATCCCGAGCTGGTGCGCAAGTACCTGGGCTCGGTGGTGCCGGTGACCGACAACTTCTTCGCGACGCTGAACTCGGCGGTGTTCTCGGACGGCTCGTTCGTCTACATCCCGCCGGGCGTGCGCTGCCCGATGGAGCTGTCGACCTACTTCCGCATCAACGAGCGCGACACGGGCCAGTTCGAGCGCACGCTGATCATCGCCGACAAGGGCTCCTACGTCTCGTATCTCGAGGGCTGCACCGCCCCGCGCCGCGACGACAACCAGCTCCACGCGGCCGTGGTCGAGCTCATCGCGCTCGACGACGCCGAGATCAAGTACTCGACGGTCCAGAACTGGTATCCGGGCGATGCGCAGGGCCGCGGCGGCATCTACAACTTCGTGACCAAGCGCGGCGACTGCCGCGGCGCCAACTCGAAGATCTCGTGGACGCAGGTCGAGACCGGCTCGGCGATCACCTGGAAGTACCCGTCCTGCATCCTGCGCGGCGACGGTTCCCGGGGCGAGTTCTACTCGATCGCGGTGTCGAACGGCAGGCAGCAGGTCGATTCCGGCACCAAGATGATCCATCTCGGCAAGAACACCACGAGCCGGATCATCTCCAAGGGCATCTCGGCCGGCCACTCGCAGAACACCTACCGGGGCCTGGTCTCGGCGCACCGGAAGGCGACGAACGCGCGCAACTTCACGAACTGCGACTCGCTGCTGATCGGCGACCAGTGTGGCGCGCACACCGTGCCCTACATCGAGTCGAAGAACGCCTCGGCGGTGTTCGAGCACGAGGCCACCACCTCCAAGATCTCCGAGGACCAGCTGTTCTACTGCCGGCAGCGCGGCCTCTCGGAGGAGGAGGCGCGGGCGCTCATCGTGAACGGCTTCGTGCGCGACGTGCTGCAGCAGCTCCCGATGGAGTTCGCGGTCGAGGCGCAGAAGCTGATCTCGATCAGCCTCGAAGGCTCGGTGGGCTAGCGGCGGCCGGATGATCATCGACGAGGCGAGTCTGGATGCTGCGCAGGCGCAGCCGGCTCGTCACGCCGACGATCGTCTGGGCCGGGACGGCCGGAGGCTGCTTTCGGTTTGTGTGGTGTTCGCGCCGTCCGCGTCATGGCTTCGGCCGGAGGGGACGGCGCTCTGCCCGCGATGCGGCATCGATGCGGTGATCGGCGATCGGTCCGGCTGTCCCGCCGGTCGCCCCGACTTCCTGCAGGCGATGCACGCCAGATGGTTTTGAAGGACTCTGGAAACCAATGCTCGAAATCAAGAACCTCGTCGCTGAGATCGACGGCAAGCGCATCCTCAACGGCCTCGACCTCACCGTCCAGGACGGCGAGGTGGCGGCCATCATGGGCCCGAACGGCTCGGGCAAGTCGACCCTCTCCTACGTGATCGCCGGCAAGGAGGATTACGAGGTGCTGGAGGGCGAGGTGCTCCTCGACGGGGAGAACATCCTGGAGATGGCGCCCGACGAGCGCGCCGCCGCCGGCCTCTTCCTGGCCTTCCAGTATCCGCTGGAGATCCCGGGCGTCGCCACCATGACCTTCCTCAAGTCGGCCCTCAACGCGCAGCGCAAGGCCCGCGGCGAGGAGGAGCTGTCGACCCCCGACTTCATGCGCCGCGTCTACGGCGCCGCCGACAAGCTCGAGATCGAGCGCGAGATGCTCAAGCGCGCCCTCAATGTCGGCTTCTCCGGCGGCGAGAAGAAGCGCATGGAGATCCTGCAGATGGCGCTCCTGGAGCCACGCTTCTGCGTCCTCGACGAGACCGATTCGGGCCTCGACATCGATGCCCTGCGCATCGTGGCGGAGGGCGTGAATGCGCTGCGCGACCCGAAGCGCAGCTTCCTCGTCATCACCCACTACCAGCGGCTCCTGAACCACATCGTGCCCGACACCGTGCACGTCATGTCCCAGGGCCGGATCGTGCGGTCGGGCGGCAAGGAACTCGCCCTCGAACTCGAAGCCAGCGGCTACGCCGAGTACCGCAGCGCAGAGGCCGCGTGACCATGGCCGACATCACCACCCTGCGCACGCCGGCCGAGACTGGCCTGTCGAAGCTGTTCGAGGTCCGGCGCCTCAAGCTGCCGGGCTCGGCCATCGCCCGCGAGGAGGCCTTCCGCTTCTTCGAGGCGACGGGCCTGCCCCATCGCCGGGTCGAGGCCTTCAAGTATTCCGACCTGCGCGCGGCACTCCGCGAGGCCGCGCCGCCCGCCGAGGCGCCGACCCCGGAGGCCGCCCGCAACGCCGTGATGAAGGCCGAGGGCTTCGCCACCATCGAGGCGGCGCGGCTCACCTTCGTCAACGGCCACCTCGTCCCGGCCCTGTCGGATCTCGGCGCCATGCCGGAGGGCGTCGAGGTGACGCCCCTCGTCGAGGCGCTGACGAACGGCCACCCGCTGACGGAGCAATTCACGCCCGTCGCCCAGGCGCGCGAGAACCCGATCTTCCAGCTCAACATCGCCTTCATGGCGGACGGCGCGCTGATCCGGGTCGCGGCCGGCGCCAAGGTCGAGCGGCCGCTGCATCTGCGCTTCGTCGGCACGGGCGCGGAGGCCTTCTCCACCGCCACCCGCATTCTCGTGGTGCTGGAGGAGGGGGCGGAGCTCACCCTGTTCGAGAGCCACGAGGGGCCGGACGGCGTCGCCTACCAGCCCAACGACGCCCTCGACGCGGTGATCGCGGACGGTGCTACCTTGCGCCACACGAGGCTCAACCGCGAGGGGCGCGAGGCGATCGCCCTCTCGACCCTCTCGGTAAAGCTCGGGGCGAAGGCCCATCTGGAGACCGTGAATGTCGTGGCCGGCGCGGCCTTCTCGCGCCACCAGCTCTACCTGCTCTTTGCGGGCGAGGACGCCACCGCGACCGTCAACGGCGCCACCATGCTGGGCAACGGACAGCTCGGCGACTCGACGCTGCTTGCCGACCACGCTGCCACCGGGGGCTTCAGCCGCGAGCAGTTCAAGACGGTGATCGACGGCGAGGCCACCGGCGTCTTCCAGGGCAAGATCATCGTCGAGCAGGCCGCGCAGAAGACCGACGGCAAGATGAAGTCCGACTGCCTCCTCCTCTCCGACGAGGGGCAGATGATGAACAAGCCGGAGCTGGAGATCTTCGCCGACGACGTGGCCTGCGGCCACGGCGCCACTTGCGGCGCGCTCGACGACGACCTTCTCTTCTACCTCATGGCTCGCGGCCTGCCGCGGGGCGAGGCGGAGGGCCTTCTCGTCCAGGCCTTCCTGGGCGAGGCCATCGAGGCGATCAGCCACGAGGGCGCCCGCGAGGCGATGATCGCCGTCGTGGAGAACTGGCTCGCCGCCCGCCGGTGACGGCGCCGGGGCCGATCCTCCGACCGGCCCCCGATCGAGAGAGCGAAAGACGCGATGAACGCACCCGTCCTCCCGCCCTACGACGTCGCGGCGATCCGGTCGCAATTCCCGATCCTGTCGCAGACGGTCTACGGCAAGCCGCTCGTCTATCTCGACAACGCCGCCTCGGCCCAGAAGCCGAAGGCGGTGATCGACGCCATGGCGGAAGCCATGGAGACGGCCTACGCCAACGTCCATCGCGGCCTGCACTTCATGGCGAATGCCGCCACGGAAGGCTTCGAGGGCGCCCGCGAGACCGCGCGGCAATTCCTCAACGCCCGCTCGACGGACGAGATCATCTTCACCCGCAACGCGACCGAGGGCTACAACCTCGTCGCCTCGTCGATGGGCTGGGCCGGCCTGATCGGGGAGGGGGACGAGATCATCCTCTCGATCATGGAGCACCATTCCAACATCGTGCCCTGGCACTTCCTGCGGGAGCGCCGCGGCGCGGTGATCAAGTGGGCGCCCGTCGACGACGAGGGCAACTTCCTCGTCGAGGAATACGAGAAGCTGTTCACGCCGCGCACCAGGATGGTGGCGATCACCCACATGTCGAACGTGCTCGGCACGGTGACGCCGGCCCGTGAGATCGTCCGCATCGCCCATGCGCACGGGGTGCCGGTGCTCCTCGACGGCGCCCAGAGCGCGGTGCACCAGACGATCGACGTGCAGGATCTCGACTGCGATTTCTTCGTCTTCACCGGCCACAAGGTCTATGGGCCGACCGGCATCGGCGTGCTCTATGGCAAGAAGGAATGGCTGGAGCGCCTGCCCCCCTATCAGGGCGGCGGCGAGATGATCCAGACCGTCACGCAGGACGCGATCACCTACAACGAACCCCCGCACCGCTTCGAGGCGGGCACCCCGGCGATCGTCGAGGCGGTGGGCCTGGGCGCCGCCCTCGAATTCATGATGAAGCTCGGCCGCGACCGGATCGCCGCGCACGAGGCCGCTCTCTCGGCCTATGCGCATGAGCGCCTGTCCGAGATGAACAGCCTGCGCATCATCGGCCGGGCGAAGGGGAAGGGCGCCGTGATCTCCTTCGAGATGAAGGGCGCGCATGCCCACGACATCGCCACGGTGATCGACCGCCAGGGCGTGGCCGTGCGGGCCGGCACGCATTGCGCGATGCCGCTGCTCAGCCGCTTCGGCACGACCGCGACCTGCCGCGCCTCGTTCGGGCTCTATAATACGCCGGATGAGGTCGATGCGCTGGTCGCGGCCCTCGCCAAGGCCGAGATGATGTTCGCCTAGACGCCGGGGGCCGCTTCCGGAAGCGGCCCCCGGCGTCTAAATCATGGACTATTCGCATGGCCGGACGGAGGGCCGGGATCCGCTTCTCCGGGACATGCTCTAGGGACCGCCGATGACCGACACCGCTTCCGAGACCACCTCCGCCCCGCCGCAGGGCTCTGCCCTGCCGCAGGAGGAACTCGACCGGCTCACCGACGGCATCGTGGCCGCGCTCAAGACCGTCTACGATCCCGAGATCCCGGCCGACATCTACGAACTCGGCCTGATCTACAAGGTCGACATCGCCGATGACCGGCAGGTGTCGATCGACATGACCCTCACCGCCCCGGGCTGCCCCGTCGCCGGCGAGATGCCGGGCTGGGTCGAGAACGCGGTCTCGGCCGTGCCGGGCGTGCAGGGCTGCACCGTCACCATGGTGTTCGACCCGCCCTGGGACCAGAGCCGGATGTCCGACGAGGCCCGCGTCGCCCTCGACATGTGGTAGCGCGTCCATCGGCGAAGCGGCATCTCCTTCGCCGGGCAAGGCCTTGGCGGGGGATGCCGGCATTCGGCGACTCGCCACGCCCGGCGCCTGGGCGTAAGATCCTGCCCGGACCAGACGGGTCCCAGAGACCGGAACGAGACGCGGCGGCTTCGCCACCGCCGTCAGCGGGGGGCTGCCGTGTCGGACGTGCTTGCGCGCGAGGCTGCACCGGAGGCGCCGGCCGCCTTCCTGCTCTCCGCCCTCGCCGCGTCGCCCATGCCGGCTCTCCTGCTCGCATCCGGCGACACGATCCGCTTCGCCAACGCCGCTGCGGCAGCCGCGCTCGGCGACGAGCCGGCGGCCCTGATCGGGCAGGCGCTCGCCGCCTTCGGCGGGCAGGCGGAGGCCATGGGCGCGCTCCGCATCCTGCTGCGAGAGGAGCGGGCCGCCACCGGCGAGGTGCTGCTGCGGCGCCGCGACGGCTGCACCTTCTGGGCCGCGCTCCATCTCTCGCCCGTTGGGGACGAATCCGGCCAGCGGCTCGTGCAATGGGCCGACGTCTCGCGGCGGCGCGACCTGGAATCGGCCCTGGCCCAGGCGCAGCGGCGCGAGGCGCTCGGGCAGCTCACCAACGGCGTCGCCCACGAGTTCAACAACCTGCTCCAGATCCTCGTCGGCTATGTCGACGGGCTGAAGCGCCGCCTCAGCGAGCACCCGGACGCCTTCGTGCAGCGCGCGCTCACCCGGGCGACGGATGCGGCCGAGCGCGCCTCCACGCTCACGCGGCACCTCCTGGCCTTCTCGCGCAAGCACCGGCCCGAGCCGCGCCCGGTCGACCTCAACGCGCTGCTCCTGGCCTATGGGACACGCGCCCGCGCGATCCTCGGGCCCGCCATCGCCCTCGACCTCGCGCTGGGCGGGGACCTCTGGCCCGCCTGCCTCGACCCGGTCCAGACGGAGCTGATCCTGCAGATCGTGCTCACCAATGCCCGCGAGGCCATGCCGGAGGGCGGCCGGGTCACGGTCACGACCGCCAATCACGGCGGCGAGGGCGTTGCGGCGGATGGCACCCTCGGCCGTCACGTGGTGATGACGATCGCCGATACCGGCAGCGGCATGCCCCCGGAGGTGCTGGGCCGTGCGCTCGAGCCCTTCTTCACCACCCGCGAGCCCGGCCGCGGCACGGGCCTTGCGATCCTCAACGCCCTGATGAAGCGCCAGAGCGGGACCGTCGCCCTACGCAGCGCGCCCGGGGAGGGCACGGTTCTGCGCCTGACCTTCCCAGCCGCCGACCTGCCGCGCCCCCCGCGCCCCCGGCCGGTCGGCGGACGAAGAACACCGCGGGATTAATCCCTTCCGCCAAAAAAATTTCGCCCTGGCGAAAGTTCACCGGCTCGGGGATTCTGGAGCCGCGGAGCGGTCGGACTTCCGCAACGGCGCAGGCCGCCGTCCCTTTTACTGCGAAGGGCGTCCCCCCATATCCCGATGGGGCGATGAGCGCCCAAGTAGACTGCGCGAGGCGATACGAACCGATGATGACCACCTTTACCCGCAAACGCCGGACGGCGGCGGCCCTCGGCCTCGCGGCCCTGATGGCCGTGGCGGCCACGGCCGGTGAAGCGCGTCCGGGCGGCTCGTCGAGCATGGGCTCGCGCGGCTCGCGCACCTACTCCGCGCCGGCCCCGACCACGACGGCGCCCGGCATGGCAGCCCCCATGCAGCGCTCGCAGGCGACGCCCGGTCCGTCGATGAACAATCCCGGCTACGCCCAGGCCGCGCCCCAGCGCCGCTTCGGCGGCGGCTTCTTCGCGGGGCTGCTCGGCGCCGGCCTCCTCGGCGCCCTCCTCGGCGGCGGCTTCTTCGGCGGCCTCGGCGGGATCGCCTCCTTCCTGGGCTTCCTGCTCCAGGTGGCGCTGCTCGTCGGCCTCGTGATGCTGGCGGTCCGCTTCTTCCGGCGCCGCCAGCCCGAGCCGGCCATGGCCGGCGGCTATGCCCGGTCGGGCCCTGGCTCCGGCCCCGGCATGGGGCCGCTGGGCGGGCTCGGCGGTGGGGGCGGCCCCCGTCCGCTCCCGAATCCGGCCCAGCGCGATCAGGTCGGCATCGGCCCGGCCGATTACGACGCCTTCGAGCGCACCCTGACCCAGGTCCAGCTCGCCTACGGCGCCGAGGACGTAGCGACGCTCCGGCGGCTCGCGACGCCCGAGATGGTCGGCTACTTCACCGAGGAACTGCAGGCCAACGCGGCCCGCGGCGTGATCAACCGGATCTCCGACGTGAAGCTCCAGCAGGGCGACCTGTCGGAGGCGTGGCGCGAGGGCCCGACCGACTACGCCACCGTCGCCATGCGCTACACCCTGCGCGACGTGACCGTGGAGCGCGGCAGCGGCCGGGTGGTCGGCACCGGCGATCCGGAGGCGGTCGAGGTCTGGACCTTCCGCCGCGACCGCGGCGGGCCGTGGCTGCTCTCGGCCATCCAGCAGACGCGGTAAGCGAAGCGGGGGCGAGAGCCCCCGCCCCCTGGCAGAGGGGTCCGGCTCCTCTGCCGCCTTCCCTGAAATTTCATTGGCGCCGGTCACGCTCCGCTTACCGCACCCGCATAGGGTGCGTCGATCATGCGCGGAGATAGGCTGTGATCCTCGGTTTCTGGCTCGATCAGCCGGTCTGGCTGATGTTCGGCATGCTCGCGGCTGCGTTTGCCGGAGCGATCGCCCTGATCCGGATCGTCGCCACCGCCCCCCCGACCCGCACCTTCTGCCTCAGCCTCGGCGGCGTCGTCGCCCCGTTCTTCGGCTCCGTCTCGGTGCTGCTGGCCCTGCTCACCGGTTTCGTGGCGAGCGACGCCTGGGAGCGGCAGCGGCAGGCTTTGCGCGCCGTCCAGGCCGAGCGCGACAGCGCCGTCGCGGCCTACGATCTCAGCATCGCCACCGTCTCGGACATGGCCCATATCCGCGCCGACCTCACGGCCTATCTCGACGCGGTGGTCACCGACGAATGGGAGCGCATGCAGGACGGCGAGGCCTCGCCGAAGGCCGGCGAGGCCCTGGGCCGGCTGCTCCAGGCCGTGGCGACTCCGCAGATCAGCATCGGGAGCGGACTTGCAGCCCACCGCGCGCTTCTCGACACGGTGCTGCGCCTGCGAGCCGCCCGCGGCGACCGGCTGAGCCTTGCCCAGCATGCCATCGACCAATCGAAATGGCTGACGCTGCTGATTCTCGCCGGCCTCACCCTAGTGGCGCTTGCCCTGGTCCATCTGGACCGGCCGCGCGCCCAGGTGACCGCCATGGCGGTGTTCGGGGCCGCCGTGGTCTCGACCCTCGGGCTGGTCGCCCTCCACGAGCGTCCCTTCGACGGGCCGATGCCGGTGAGCTCCGCCCCCTTGCGGGCCGCGCTGGCGCAGATGGCAGCCAGGCCCGTGACCGAAGCCCGCTGAGCGTCGGCATTCCGGTCGGCCTGGACCGCGCCCGGTGTCGCGGCGTCATCCGCGTTTGAGGGCGCCGAGGGCCTGTGCCATTGCCACGAAGCCTGCCACCGGCACCTCCTCGGCCCGCGCCGTCTCCGGGATCCCGGCGGCGGCAAGCAGCGGCGCGGGGTCGGGCGTCGCGGCCCGAAGACTCTGGCGCAGCATCTTGCGGCGCTGCCCGAAGGCGGCGCCGGTGATCGCTTCCAGCGCCCCGACCCGGCAGGGCAGGGGAGAGGGCCGCGGCACCAGCCGCACCACGCTCGACGTGACCTTGGGCGGCGGCACGAAGGCGGAGGGCGGCACGTCGAACAGGATGCGGGCCTGCGCGCGCCAGCCGCACAGGACGCCGAGACGTCCGTAATTCGCCCGGTCGTGCTCGTCGGCGACGATCCGCTCGGCCACCTCCCGCTGGAACATCAGCGTCAGCGAATCCCACCAGGGCGGCCAGTCCTCGCCGGCGAGCCAGCCGGTCAGGAGCGGCGTGCCGACATTGTAGGGCAGGTTCGCGACGATCCGGGCCGGCCCGCCGCCCACGAGCGGGCGCGGATCGAAGGCAAGGGCATCCGCCTCCACCACGGTCAGGCGGCCCGGATAATGCGCGGCGATCTCGGCGAGCGCCGGCAGGGCCCGCGGATCGCGCTCGATCGCGATGACCCGCGCCGCCCCCTCGGCGAGGAGCGCGCGGGTAAGGCCGCCGGGCCCCGGCCCGACCTCCACCACCGTCACGCCGTCGAGGGGCCCCGCCGCCCGGGCGATCCGGCCCGTCAGGTTGAGGTCGAACAGAAAATTCTGGCCGAGCGCCTTGCGGGGCATCAGGTCGTGCGCGCGCACGACCTCCCGCAGCGGCGGCAATCCGTCCGTGCTCATGCGGGCCGTGCGGCCGTGAGCCGCCCGGCGAGCCGGAGCGCCGCGATCAGGCTGTCGGGCTTGGCGATCCCCTGCCCGGCAATGTCGAAGGCGGTGCCGTGGTCGGGCGAGGTGCGCAGGAAGGGCAGGCCGAGCGTGACGTTCACGCCCTCGTCGAAGGCGAGCGTCTTGATCGGGATCAGCGCCTGGTCGTGGGTCGGGGCGAGCGCCACGTCGTAGGCCGCCCGCGCCCGTGCGTGGAAGAGCGTGTCCGCAGGAAGCGGGCCGCGGATGTCGATCCCCTCGTCCCGCAGCCGCGCCACCGCGGGGGCCAGCACGTCGCGGTCCTCCGTCCCGATGCTGCCCTCCTCGCCCGCATGCGGGTTGAGGCCCGCGAGCACGAGACGCGGGCTCAGGCGGCCGAAGCGCGCCCGCAGGTCCCGGTCGACGATGCGGGCGGTCTCGATGACGAGATCCGGGGTCAGAAGGTCGGGGACGCGCCGCAGCGGCACGTGAATGGTCAGCGGCACCACGGCGAGCAGCTCCGACCACAGCAGCATCACCGGGCGCGGCACCGCACCGTCGGGACCGGCCGCGAGCGCCGCCAGATATTCGGTGTGGCCCGGATGGCGGAAGCCCGCCGCATACAGCACGTGCTTGGCGATCGGATTCGTGACCAGGGAAGCGGCCCGGCCCTCGCGCACGAAGCGCACCGCCGTCTCGATCGAGGCGAGCGTCGCGGCGGCGGTTCCGGGATCCGGACGGCCGGGCTCGGCCCGCACCCGGTCCGGCAGGGGCACGACCGGAAGCGCACCGGGAAAGGCCGCCGCGGCCCCCTCCGGGTCGACGCGCGCTATCCGCACCGCGAGCCCGAGCCGCGCGGCGCGCTCCGCGACGAGATCGGGATCGCCGATCAGGAAGAAGGGCGCGAGGCCTGCCGCCTCCCGGGCCGCCCAGGCCTTGAGCGTGATCTCGAGGCCGATCCCGGCCGGGTCGCCCTGCGTCAGGGCGAGGCTGTGGCTCATCGCACCCTCCCGCCCGGTGGGCTCACCGCGCCGACGTCGTGGCGATGCCGTCCGTCGTCGTGGTCGAGCTCAGATTCTGGCGCAAATTCGCCTCGCCGAGCGTGCGCAGCTCGAGCCGGAGCAGCACGGTCTGGTTGCGCTCGCGCAGGCCCACCGCCGTCTCGATCGGCGACGAGTAGTAGTGCAGCGACACCGTCGTGCATTCGTCGCGGTAGCCGAAGCCGATATTCGTCGAGGAGATGTAGAACTTGTTGCCCCGCGGCGCCACCGGCGGGGTGCCGACCGGGTTGAGCAGATAGGCGTCGAGGGAGGTCGTGTAGAGCTCCCGCACCTCGAGGTAGTGCGACAGGTCGACGAGGAGCGAGCCGGTGATGAACCAGTTCGGCGTGATGCTGTAGGTGGCCGAGGCCTGGATGCCCTCGCGGCGGTGGTCGAAGCCGAGCTGGGGCTGCGCCGCGTAGCGGGCGTAGAGCAGCGAGGCGTCGAGCGGCAGGAACGGCGCGAATTTGGCGAACAGGCCCGTCTCCAGGCGCTTCAGCGCGAAGGTGTCGTTGTCGAAGCGGGCCCGGGTGATGAAGCTGATGTTCTGGTTCGGCGAGATCTGCAGGCGGGAGACGAAATCCGAGCCCTGCGTCTCCAGGCCCGAATCCAGCCCGACATTGGCGATGTCGCCGCGCCGGAACGAGTTCACGCCGGCGATGGCGATCGATTCGCCGAACATCGCGTTGACGTGGAAGCCGTTGCGGGTGGTGATGGCGTATTCGGCGCCGAGATTGGCGCGCACACCGCCCTCGACCCGGTCGTAGCCGGAGAACTTGTCCCACTGGAACAGCGAGGTGTCGTCGAAGACGAGGCTCTGGGCGTCCTCGTTCGGCAGGCGCCCGATATGCGTCTCGCTCGGCCGCGCGATCACCTGCGCGATCGGGCTCACCGTGTGGACGCCCCAATCCCCGAGGTCGGCCACGAACGGATAGCGGTATTCGAGCCCGACCGCCGGCATGACCCGGCCGGAGAAGTCGACATCGGGCGAGAACAGCCGGGTGACCTCGTTGTTCTGGAAGGAGCGCGTGTTCGGATCGACGTAGAAAGCGTCGGTGCGCAGATACGCGAAGGGCTGCCAGACCTGCCCGAACTCGTCCACGAAGTCGCGCCGCCAGGAAACCTGGGTCGACAGGCGGGTGTCGAGCCCGGCGAGCCCCCGCACGATGCACCGCCCGCGCTCGAACACCGAGCAGGTCGGGTAGAGCGCGAAGGAGTTGCCGTTCACCGTCGGCGTCAGCAGGTAGCTGCGGGTGCGCGGAATCTCCTGGTACTGCGTCGCCTCGCGGGTCAGGTTCTGGAAGTTCATCTGGAAGCGCACCTCGCCCCCGAGCGGATCGGGGCCGTTGATGCGCTTGTCGTAGTCGATCACCGGAGCGACGATCGGCTGCTGCTTCTGCCAGTCGAAGGTGGACAGGCCCTTGAAGTAATAGGCCCGCGCCTCGAACCAGGAACGGTCGCCCTGGCCGATCAGGAAGGCGGTGGAGACCGCCTCGCGGAAGTAGTCCGTCGTGATCGCCTGGTTGCGGATGCGGTAGTTGTCGAGGAACCACTTGTCCGTCACGCCGACCACGTCCCAGCCCGCGCGCCATTGCGGGCTGAGGAAGAACTGGCCGGTCGATTCGATCGAGCCGCGGAACTCGCGGTCGCCGGGGCCGAGGGGCGCAGGCAGGAAGACGCTCGGCGTCGCCTGGAAGATGCCGCTGAGCCGCAGGTTGTAGAAGCCGTTGGCGAGGCGCTGGCGCCATTCGAGCTGGCCGAGCACGCCCTGCTTCGTCGCGAAGGTCGGCGTGATCGTGAGGTCGTAATCGGGCGCGATGTTCCAGAAGAACGGCGTGCCGATGCCGTAGCCGAGCACGCTCGAATTCACGAAGTGGGGCGCGAGGAAGCCGGTCTCGCGCCGCACCGTCGGGTCGGCGGTGTAGAAATAGGGCAGGTAGGCGACCGGGACGCCGCCGATCTCGAGGGACGCATCCTCGTAGTAGATCCGCCGCTCCTCGTTGTTGTGGATGATCCGTGCGGCCTTCACCTGCCACAGGGGCGGGCGCTCGGGATGGGTCTTGCAGGGCTCGCAGGCCGTGTAGGTGCCGCGCTCGAAGGTGGTGGTCTCGCCCTCGACGCGCTCGGCCCGCGGGGCGGAGAAGCGCACGCGGGCGACGCGGCCGCGCGGCTCGATCGTCTGCTGGACCCTGAGGGAATCGATGAAGCCGTTCTTGAAGTCGTCCGTCAGCTCCATCCGGTCGCCGGTGACGACGGCGCCGGTCTCGTCGGTGAGCCGGACATTGCCCTCCGCGAAGACCCGGCCCGTGTTGCGGTCGTAGCGGACGCGGTCGGCGAGCAGCGTGCGCGCGCCGTAATGCAACTCGGCATTGCCGACCGCCGAGACCATGTTACGGTCGTTGTCGTAGACGAGCTCCTGCGCCTCGACGAGCAGGCGCTCCTGGCCCGAAGTCTTGGCTGCGCCCGCGTTGAGGCGGTCGTTGAGGGTGGGTTGCGCGCGCGCGGGATCGGACGGCCCCGCCGTCAGGAGCAGGGCCGGCAGCGCCGCCAGCACGACATCGACCGCCCGCGAGGCGACCGTACGCACGACTTGACCCATCCCTGCACCCGTTGCCGTCGCGGCGACCGACCGGAGAAGCGGCATCAGCCATCCTCCTGGTACAGAAGCGCGAGCGTACCGAGCAAACTCCCTACCACGGCCGGGAACCACGCCGCCACCGGGGCGGCAACGATCCCCGAGGCGCCAAGGCCCTCCATGACCTGCCGGGCGACATAGAGCGCGAAGCCCGCCGCCACCCCCGCGAGAGCCATCCGGCCGATCCCACCAAAGCGGAAGAACCTTAACGAAACGGAGGCAGCCACCAGGACCATCGCCACGAACAGCATCGGCCGGGCGAGGAGCACCGCCCGCTGCAGCCGGTAGCGCGTGGCGTCGAGTCCCGCCCGTTCGGAGCGCGCGATGGTGTCGCCCAGTTGCCAGAAAGGCACGGAATCCGGCGGGGTGAAGCGCTGTCGCACCTGCGAGGGCACCAGATTCGAGGCGACCAGATAGGTGTCGTAGCTCTCGGGCTGCGAATCCTTGGCGAGCACCCGCGCGTCCTGCAGTTCCCAGTAGCCGTCGTGCAGGGTCGCCTGCCGCGCCTCGATCTGCTGCGTGAAGGTGCCCTGGTCGTCGAAGGCGAAGACCGAGACGCCCGCGAGCGTCGTCGTGCCCTCGATGGCGGTCTCCGCCCGCACGATCGCCTGGCCGTCGACGCTGCGCTGGCGGATCCACAGGTCTTTGCCCGAGCCGCCACGGTTGGAGCGGGAGAAGATCCGGGCCTCGATCTCCGTCGAGTGCTGCTTGAGCGCCGCCGCCATCGGGTTGTAGGCGCCGACCATCAGGGCGCCGACCGCGAGCGCGACGAAGACCCCCGGCTGCAGGAACTGCCAGGCCGAGATGCCGGCGGCCCGCGCCACCACCAGTTCGAGCTTGCGGCTGAGCTGCAGGAGCGCGCCCATCGCGCCGAACAGAATCGCGAAGGGCATGATCTGCTCGGCGATCGAGGGGGTGCGCAGGAGCGAGAGCCGGGCCACCGTCAGGGCGCCGATCCCCTGCGTCTCGCCGGCCCGCCGCATCAGCTCGACGAAGTCGAGGGTGTAGACCAGGGCGAAGACCGTGAGGAACACGCCCGCGATCATGCGCAGGAGGCGGCCCGCGATGTAGCGGCCGAGGGTGGTGCCGATCAGCATCGCTTTAGCCCTCAGCCGTGGCTCGGCCGCAGCCGCGGCAGTCCGGCGCCGGCGATGCGCAGGCGGGCCGCGAGGGCGGCGTTGAAGGCGCGCAGGCGGCTGCCCTGGAGGGCGACGAGCACCGCGAGCGCGATCGCCGCGAGCGGTACCGCGTAGAGGGCGGCGGCCGCGGCGGGGCTGCGCACCGCCGCGCTCGCGGCCGCGAAGCCCGCGATGCGCAAGCCCACCACCGCCGCCACCGCGCCCGCGATGGCAAGCCCCCGGCCCTGGCGCGTCGTGCGCGGGTCGCCGAGCGCCGCGAAGGCGATCAAGGCCATCGCCAGCGGATAGAGCCAGGCGGTGAGGCGGTCGTGGAGCTCGGCCCGGAACCGCCCCTTCACGAGCTTGTAGTAGTGCTCGTTGGGGTCGGGAAACAGGAGCTGCGCCGTCGAGCGCTCCCGGGGCTTGTAGACCGTGTCCGTGTCCGGCGGCGTGAAGGCCGCGAGGTCGACGGCGTAGCGGGCGAAGGTGATGATCGAGGCGTCGCGGCTGTTCGGCTGCTGGCGGTGAATGCTGCCCTTCTCCAGAACGAGGTAGGTCTGCCCGTCGAGATCGACGGCCTGCCCGCGCTCGGCGAGATAGACGACGCTGCGCCCGGCCTCGCGGCGGTCCTGCATGAAGATCCCGAGCAGGGTGCCGCCGGGCCCGCGCTCGCGGAAATGGAAGGTGATGCCGCTGTCGAGGCTGGTGAACTGCCCCTCCTGGACCACGTTGGCGATGAAATCGCCCCGCACCCGCGTCAGCAGGTCGCGCAGCTCCTGGAAACTCGACGGCAGCACCTGGATCGTCAGGAACGCCACCGCGAGGCCGACGATGAGCGCGAGGGTCAGGAAGGGGCGCATCAGGTGGCGCGGCGACATCCCGGCGGCGCTCATCACGATGAGCTCCGAATCGCCGTTGAGCCGGTTGAGCGCGTGCAGCACTGCCATGAACAGGGCGACGGGCGCCACGATCGTCAGCAGGGCCGGGATCGACAGGCCGGTGATCAGGAAGAAGATCAGCAGCGTCTGGCCCTTGGCGGTGATGAGGTCGAGTTCGCGCAGCGCCTGCGTCACCCAGATCACGCCGGTGAGGCCCGCAAGGCAGGCCAGGAAGGCGCTGAGCGCGATCCGGAAGATGTATCGCTCGATCTGCTTCATCGGCTTGACGCGGTCGGGCCCCCTTCCGCAGCGCTCCGGTTAAGCCCCGGGAAGCACCCGCACAAGCGCCGCCTCCGTCGCAAGCACCCGGAACGCGGCCTTTTGCAGGCGAATTCGTTTCTCCTGCGCGTCCAGGGTCACAGGTTGCGCCTTGCAGGATCATGACGGGGCGCGCGGGCCGCGTTGCTTTCGGCGGCGGGCGCCCGCTACACATACACAAAGCCCAAAAGGCTTCGCGGCGCCGCCGGCGCCCGCGGGCTTCGCGGCGCTGGCGGCACCCCGGCGACACCCTCCACGGATTGAAAGCAGCGTCATGGCGGACGGTATCAGCATCGCGTTCGAGCCCTTCGGATCGGCGAAGGCGGAGGAGGGAAGCGACCTCGTCCTGTTCGTGGGCGAGGATCTCGCTCTCTCGGCCCGCGCGGCCGAGATCGCGGGGGAGGGCGCTGGCGACATCGTGGCGCGGGCGGCCGCCGTCGAGCGGTTCAAGGGCAAGGCGAACACCGCCATGACGGTGACGGCACCGGCGGGCCTGCGGGCCGACCGCCTCGTGGTGGTCGGGCTCGGACCCGAGGCGGAGCGGGACAAGCTCGACTGGGCCGTGCTCGGCGGCGTGACGGCCGGCAAGGTCGGCGGGCGCCGCGCCCTCGTCGTGCTCGACTGGGCCGGCGGGGCGCCGACGCCGGAGACGGCCGCTTCGTTCTCGCTGGGCCTGCGCCTGCGCGCCTACAAGTTCGACCGCTACAAGAGCAAGAAGGGCGAGAACGACGAGAACGGCGCGAGCCGCTTCACGGTGCTGACCGCCGAGGCCGGCAACCTCAAGAAGGTCCTGCGGGGCGCCGACGCCGTGGCGGAGGGCGTGGTCCTCGCCCGCGAACTGGTCAACGAGCCGCCGAACGTCCTCGATCCCGAGGAATTCGCCCGCCGGACCGAGGCGCTGGAGAAGCTCGGCGTGTCCGTCGAGATCCTCGACGAGAAGGCGATGCGCAAGCTCGGCATGCGCGCGCTGCTCGCGGTGGCGCAGGGCTCGGCCAAGGAGGCGCGCGTCGTCGTCATGCGCTGGAACGGCGCCGACGATCCGTCCGAGCCGCCCGTAGCGTTCATCGGCAAGGGCGTCTGCTTCGATTCCGGCGGCATCTCCATCAAGGGGAGCGGCGGCATGGAGGACATGAAGGGCGACATGGCGGGCGCGGCCTGCGTGGTCGGCCTGATGCACGCGCTGGCCGCCCGCAAGGCCAAGGTGAATGCGCTCGGCGCCATCGGCCTCGTCGAGAACATGCCCGACGGCAAGGCCCAGCGGCCCGGCGACATCGTCACCTCCCTGTCCGGCCAGACGATCGAGATCATCAACACCGACGCGGAGGGACGGCTCGTCCTCGCCGACGTGCTCTGGCACGTGCAGCAGGAGTACAAGCCGAAGTTCATGATCGACCTCGCCACCCTGACCGGCGCGATCCTGGTCGCCCTCGGCCAGGAATATGCCGGCATGTTCAGCACCAGCGACGAGCTCGCCGAGCGGCTCGCGGCGGCCGGCGAGGCAACCGGCGAGAAGGTCTGGCGCATGCCGCTCTCGCCCGGCTTCGACAAGCTGATCGACTCGAAGTTCGCCGACATGAAGAACACCGGCGGGCGGCATGGCGGCTCGGCCACGGCCGCGCATTTCATCAAGCGCTTCGTCAACGACGTGCCCTGGGTGCATCTCGACATCGCCGGCGTCGGGATGAATGCGCCGTCGAGCGAGATCAGCCGCTCCTGGGGCTCGGGCTGGGGCGTGCGCCTCCTCGACCGCCTCGTGCGGGACCACTACGAGGGCTGAGCGGGACGCCCCGCGGGGAGCGGGGCGGTTCACAAGGGAGGCGGGGCCGGTGTAGATCCGTCCCGGGGGTGGCTTCGCGCGACGGGGCGGCTTTGCCATGACTCTCTCCGGCCGGACGCTGAGCGTCGCGCTCCTGCCTCTCGGGGCGACTCTGGCGGCGGTCGGGGTCGCGGCGCTGAGCGGCCTGAATCAGGCGCGGCTGGAGGAGGCCGGGCTCGGGAGCCTGTTCTTCGGCTTCTTCCTCGATCAGTTCCCGCTCTACCCCTTCGCGGTGGTGTACGGGGTCGTCCGCATCCTGGCGGTCACCGGCGAGGCCCTCGACCGCTCAAGGGTCCTGCGCCTGCTCGGGGCCGCCCTCGGGCTCGCGCTCCTCTTCGCGCTGTCGTTCTACCCGACCTTCGGCGGCCTCATCCTGCGGCTCGCCTTCGTGGTGGGGGCGATGAGCTTCCTGCACGGGGTGCCGCTGCCGGCCGCGCGGGCGCTCGGGGCGCTCGCGGCGATGCTGCCCTTCGGCACGGCGCTCGGCCTCGCCGGCCTCGTGGGCGGCCGCCGCGGCAGGGGCGGGCGCGTGGTGCGGGCGCTGCTGCGCGCCGCCGCCCTCTGGTGGGCGCTGGGGATCCTCAGCCTCGGCGGCGCGCTCGGCACTGCCGGCTGGCCGCAGCGGGGCCTCGACGGGAAACAGGCGCTGATCGCCGCGGGCCTGGTGCTGGTCGCCTTCCTGCCGCACGCTCTGGTTGCTGCGCTCCGAGGGGCCAGTCCCGAGGCGTCGGTTGAAACACCCCCGGGAAGGCGCTACGCCGAAAGCCGGGGGTGAGGGCCGGATCGCCCTGACCCTCCGGCAGCAAGGCGCCGGGACTACGCGCCACGGGAGGAACGGAGATGGGTGACCCAGTGCGCGTCACGTCGGCCCACTATCCGGAGCGGCCCTGGCTGAAGGCTTACCCGAGCGACGTCCCCGCCGAGATCGATGTCGACGGCCTCGGCACCCTCGCCGACCTCTTCGCCACGGCGACCGCGCGCTACGCCGATCGCCCGGCGATCCGCTGCTTCGGGGCGACGCTGAGCTTCGCCCAGCTCAAGGCGGGGGCCGAGGCTTTCGCCGGCTGGTTGCAGGCGCAGGGCATCCGCAAGGGCGACCGGGTCGCCCTGATGCTGCCGAACGTGCCCACCTATCCGATCGCGCTGTTCGGGACGCTGATCGCGGGCGCGACCGCCGTCAACGTCAACCCGCTCTACACGGCCCGCGAACTCACCCATCAGGTCGGCGATGCCGGCGCGCGGATGCTCGTCGTGCTGGAGAATTTCGCGGGCGTCGTCGCCCAGGCGCTGCCCGCGCTTCCCGAACTGGAGATGGTGGTGGTGGCGGGCGCGGGCGACGGCCTGCGGCTTCGCGGCGTGCTGATCACGCTGGCCGCCCGCTACCTCAAGAAGGCGGTGCCGCCCTACAGCCTGCCGCCCGGGCGCGGCACGAGGTTCCTGGCGGTGCTCGCGGCGGGCCGCAAGGCGGGCTTCCGGCCGCTGCCGATCGCGCCCGGCGACCTCGCCTTCCTGCAATATACCGGCGGCACCACCGGCGTCTCGAAGGGCGCGATGCTCACCCATCGCAACGTGATGGCCAATATCGAGCAGACCCGCGTCTGGTTCGGCATGCGCGACGACGAGGGGCCGGGCCGGGTGATGGTCACGGCGCTGCCGCTCTACCACATCTACGGCCTCACCTGCTGTTTCTTCTTCATGGTGCGGCTGGGGGCCTGCTGCCTGTTCGTGCCCAATCCGCGCGACATCGCCGGATTCGTGAAGCTGCTGCGGACGAACCGGTTCACCGACCTGTCGGGCGTCAACACGCTGTTCAACGCGCTGCTCAACCACCCGGATATCGGCAAGGTCGACTGGTCCGCGCTCGAATACGTCAATGCCGGCGGCATGGCGGTTCAGGCGGTGGTGGCGCGGCGCTGGAAGGCGCTCACCGGCAAGCCGATCATCGAGGGCTACGGCCTGTCGGAGACGGCGCCCGTGGTGTCCATCAATCCGCGCACCCTCACCGAATGGTCGGGCACCATCGGCTACCCGGTTCCCTCGACCGAGATCTCGGTGCGCGACGCGGCCGGCGCGGAGGTGCCGATCGGGGAGGCGGGCGAGCTCTGCGTGCGCGGGCCGCAGGTGATGCCGGGCTACTGGCGCCGGCCCGAGGAGACCGCGAAGGCCATGACGCCCGACGGATTCTTCCGCACCGGCGACATCGCGGTGCTGCAGCCGGACGGGCAGCTGCGGCTCGTGGACCGGATGAAGGACATGATCCTGGTCTCCGGCTTCAACGTCTATCCGAACGAGGTCGAGGACGTGCTCGCCACGCATCCGGGCGTGCTGGAGGTCGCGGTGGTGGGCCGGCCGATGCCGGAGACCGGGGAGAGCGTGGTCGCCCACGTGGTGCGCCGCGACCCCGACCTCACCGCCGAGGCCCTGCGCGCTTTCGCCCGCAAGAACCTCACCTCCTACAAGGTCCCGCGCGAGATCGTCTTCCACGGCGCCCTGCCGAAGAGCAATGTCGGCAAGGTGCTGCGGCGGGAATTGCGGGACGGAGGCGCTTGATCCCAACGGCCCAGGCTGCCGATGCATCGGGCCATTGGGATCAGGTTCGAGAGGCTGCGTCAGCCCCCGCGACGCTGTCCGCCTGACACGCCCAGCGACGATCGGGGATCGGCGCCCGGCCTCCGTCGTCCGCCCCCCTGTCCCGGGCGCATGCAGCGGCAGCGGAATGCGACCCGGGACTTGAGCCGAGAAGTCGCGCAGCGACCGCTTGTCGGCCACGCTGGAGGCAACCGGCGCCGCTGCGCGGCAAATCCTCGTGCTGGGTCCCGGATCTCCTTCCGCTGACGCTGCAGTCGTGCAGGCCCGAACGGGCCCGGAAAGAGGGAGCGGGACAGAGCGGCTGTGTTGAAGGTCAAGCGGCGAGTGGCCGCCAGGGCGTGCGTTCGCGGACGATGGCGTTGAGCGTCACCAGGAGCTTTCGCATTACGGCCACGAGGGCGACCTTCCTCGGCCGACCGCGCTGAGTGAGCCGCTCATAAAAGGGCCGGAAGGGAGAGCCTCGCCGGATCGCGGTCAGAGCGGCCATGTACAGCACGCCCCGCACTGACGTTCGCCCGCCCGCGATGGACCGGCGGCCTCGCATCAGGCCCGAGTCGCGGTTGATCGGAGCGATGCCGACGAGTGCTGCAAGCTGGTGGCGGCCAATGGTGCCGAGCTCAGGCAACTGAGCCAGAAGCGTGCGCGCGGTGACGTCACCGATCCCGGGGACGGACTTGAGCAACGCCTCGGTCTCGCACCAGACCGGAGAGGCCTTGATGGCTCGGTCGATGTCGCGGTCGAGCTCCACGAGCTCCCGCTCCAAGAAGGCGATGTGCCGGTCGACTCGCCGGATCAGTTGCTTGTCCACGGCTTGATCGCGACGGTTCGTCTCCATACCGATCATCCCGATGATCTGCCGCCGCCGGCTCACAAGCTCGGCAAAATGGCTTCTCTCCGGCTCCGGCAGGGGCCTGGCCGGTGGTCTGATGCGTTCAGCGAAGAGGGCAATGACCTCAGCGTCGAGCGTGTCGGTCTTCGCCAGACGACCCATGGCTCTGGCGAAATCGCGGATCTGGCGTGGGTTGACGATGCAGAGCGGCAGCCCGACCGCTGCCAACGCTGCAGCCACGCTCGCCTCGAAGCCGCCTGTGGCTTCAAGGACGACGAGAGCGACAGGGAGGCGGCCAAGACGGCGAGCGAGGGTATCCAGCCCTTTCGCGTCCCGTGGGACATGCAACGCCTCGTCCGAGGGTCTCAGATGAACGTCGAGGCGGTCCTTGGATACGTCGATGCCGACGAAGATGGTGCGGTGTTCGTCCATGACCCTACCTTGCAAATGCGGGCTCGGGCCCGAGCGGCTGTCCGGGTTCGGGACTGTGAAGGTGAGGGCCGCACCATGCTCTGTCGCGGGCTTGCAAGCCCAAGGCGCACGCGGGCTGACCCTCACCTTGTAGCCTCGCTGGCATCGCTCCAGCGGGCAACTCAGAGATACAAGGCGGAGAATCCGGAAAGGGGCGGAGACCATCTCATCGCGCCCCCTTGAGCGAAGCCGACATCCGCATGGCGACGCCAGCAACCGAATGTCGGATGAGTTCACCACCGGCTCGAAGCACCCCTGACCACTCGTCCAGGCTCCGGGTGGCCGGGATCGCGGTCCAGGGTGCGTGCCGGCTGATGCCGGCCAGAGGCTCGCTCCGGTGCGATCTGCGATCGCCAGACCTTTAGCCTGAGGAGCGGGGCGGCTTCCACGCACCTCGGTTTCGATAGCCCCTCAGATCGGCCGCACTTCCCCGGGGCGCAGCTTCAAGCGGGTGGTGAGGCGATCGGAGAGGGTGCCGCTCAGCTCGATCGCGGCATCGGGCGTCGCGACGGCGCGCACGGCCTCGATGGCGCGGGACGCGTCCGGCGCCATCGCAACGTAGAGCTGGAGCGCGACAGCGCCGGCAGCTTCGTCCGGCGCGGATACGGCGACGGTAAAGGCCGTCTGCTTCGGCTTCTTCGAGGGCATGGCGGCTGCTCTATGGCACGCATGCCGCTCCCTGTCCCGGGCTTTCTGTGATCACGGTTTCGGTGCAGCGCCACGGATGCCGCGCCGCACGGCGACGCTCTTGTCTTGCCGCAACGTCAGCCGGTTATCGTCCGGAACGAGGCAAGACACCGAAAGTCGTCGAGACATGGGCGCCCTGAAATCGGTCGTGCTGCCCTCGGCGCAGCTCGTTGCGGTCGACGTGATCGATGGCGGCGACACGCTGGCCCTGCATTTCGCGGCGGCGGAGGGTGGGGATGCCTTCGTGCTCATGCCGGTCGAAACCGCGGCCGATGCGGCGGCCCGGCTCGCGGCGGCGGCGACCGAAGCCGTCCGGCAGCGGGGCGCGGCGCTTCAGGGCCGTCCGGTCTCGCGGCTCGGCCCCGACGACGGGCTCCCGGCTGGCGGAGGTTCGGCGCTCTTCGCGCGCCAGGGCGGTAACCACGGGGTTGGCCTCGCCGAACCGTGATTGGCGCGCATGCTCGCGCATCCCGATCTCCCGCGCGAGAGCGGCCGGCCGCCAGGAGAGAGACATGCACATCAGATCACGGCGCAGCTGGGAGATTCCGGAAAGCGCGGCGACGCCGGAATCGGCCTTCTTCGATCGCCGCACGCTCCTCGGCGGCGCGCTGGGGCTCGCGGCAACCACCCTCGCGGGCGCTTCCGCCAGGGCCGCGCTGCCGGGCGAGGGGACGGGCGCGACCAGGACCGCCGATCTCTACCCGGCCAAACGGAATGGGGCCTACACGCTCGACCGGCCCGTGACCGAGGAGCGGTACAGCGCGGACTACAACAACTTCTATGAGTACGGCACCAACAAGACGGTGACGCCGGGCTCGAACGCCCTCAAGGTCCAGCCCTGGACCGTCGCAATCGACGGGCTGGTCGAGAATCCGTTCGAGATCGGCTTCGAGGATCTCGTGCGCAAGATGCCGCTCGAGGAGCGGCTCTACCGCCACCGCTGCGTCGAGGCATGGTCGATGGCGGTGCCCTGGACCGGCTTCCCGCTCGCGGCGCTCGTCGCCCTCGTCAAACCGAGCGCGGACGCGAAATACGTCCGGCTGCAGACCTTCTTCGACAAGGGCATGGCGCCGGGCCAGCGGCAGTTCTTCTATCCCTGGCCCTACACCGAGGGGCTGACGCTCGCGGAGGCGACGAACGACCTCGCCTTCCTGGTGACGGGCGTCTACGGCAAGCCGCTCCTCAACCAGTTCGGCGCGCCCCTGCGCTTGGCGGTGCCGTGGAAATACGGATTCAAGTCGGTGAAGTCGATCAACCGGATCACCTTCACGGCCGAGCGTCCGAAGACCTTCTGGGAGGCGCTGCAGCCCTCCGAATACGGCTTCTGGGCGAACGTGAACCCGGCCGTGCCGCATCCGCGCTGGAGCCAGGCGACCGAGCGGGTGCTCGGCACCGACCAGCGGGTGCCAACGCTCCTCTACAACGGCTATGCCGAGCAGGTCGCCGGGCTCTACAAGGGGCTGGAGAAGGAGCGGCTCTTCGTCTGACGCGGAAAAGGCCGGGTCCCTGCGGAACCCGGTGAAGGCGAGATCGGTGCCGGCCGGAGGGACCGGACCCATCCAGAGGGGATCGGCCGGTCAACGTCCGAAACCGGCCGCCGCCATGATCGCCGCCGGGCCGCCGGCCGCAAGCGCCCCCGCGGCATGTCAGGCGCGGCACCGACGCATGGAACGAAACGAGGGGATGAGGCGCGGCGATCAATAGGTCCAGCGCTGCGCCTTGGCGACCAGGAAGTCGCGGAAGGCCTGGACGCGGGCGACCGAGCGCATCTCCTCGGCATAGACGAGGTAGCTCTCCAGGTTCGGCATCTCGATGTCGCGCAGCACCTGAACGAGCTGCGGGTTCCCGTTCGCCGCGTAATCCGGGAGGATGCCGATGCCGGCGCCCGTCTCCACCGCCACCTGCAGGGCCGAGATGTTGTTGACCGTGAAATGCACGGTGCGCGGCTCGCGCCCCTCGCGCCCCGCCGTCGACAGCCAGTGCGTCGCCATCAGGTAGGAGGGCTGGTCGCCGCCGAACGAGACGATCCGGTGCCTGTCGAGGTCGTCGATGGACTTGGGCTCGCCGAAGCGCTTGATGTACTCGGTCGAGGCGAAGACGTGGTAGTGCACGGTGAACAGCCGGCGCTGGATCAGGTCGGGCTGGGCCGGCCGGCGCAGCCGGATCGCCACGTCCGCCTCGCGCATGGCGAGGTCGAGTTCCTCGCTCGTGAGGATCAGCTCGATGCGCACCTCGGGATGCAGGTCGAGGAATTCCGACACGCGCTGCGACAGCCAAGCGGTGCCGAGGCCCACCGTGGTCGTCACCTTGAGGTCGCCGGAGGGGCGCTCGCTCGTCTCCACGAGGCGCGCGCGCGTCGTCTCCAGCCGCATCTTCATGTCGCGGGCGGCGCGGAACAGGAGGTCGCCCTGTTCGGTCAGGATCAGGCCGCGGGCGTGCCGGTGGAACAGCGGCGCCTTCAGCTCGCGTTCGAGCGCGCTGATCTGGCGGCTCACCGCCGACTGGCTGAGGCCGATATCGTCGCCCGCCTTCGTGAAGCTTCCCGCCTCGGCGACGTTCAGGAAGATCCGGATCTTGTCCCAATCCACGGCCGTTCACCCCTGCGCCAGAGTCCCGGCCGGCGGGCTTCGGCGGGCGGCTCTCGCGAACGCGTACTGTCTTGAGCCGCGACGGTGCGGGGAGGGACCCCGCAAAACCGCGACTTGTCCCGCCCTGTGGCTTATTCGGCGGCGGCCTGACGCGGCGTCTCGCCGATCGCCAGGTTCGCGAGGTACTTCTCCGCTTCGAGGGCGGCCATGCAGCCCATCCCGGCGGCGGTGACCGCCTGGCGGTAGACGTCGTCCGTCACGTCGCCCGCCGCGAACACGCCCGGGATCTCGGTCGATGTCGTGCCCGGCGTGACGGTGAGATAGCCGCCCGCGCGCAGCGGCAGCTGGCCTTCGAAGATCGCGGTCGCCGGCTGATGGCCGATGGCCACGAAGACGCCGTCGGCCTTGCGCTCGCTGATGAGGCCGGTCCGCACGTCCTTGAGGCGGACATGCGTCACCGAGGGCGCCGGGCTCTCGCGCCCGCAGATCTCCTCGACCGTGTGGTTCCACACCACCTCGATGTTCGGATGGCGGAAGAGCCGCTCCTGCAGGATGCGCTCGGCCCGGAACGCGTCGCGGCGGTGGACCAGCGTCACCTTCGAGGCGAGGTTGGCGAGGTAGAGCGCCTCCTCGACCGCGGTGTTGCCGCCGCCGACCACCACCACCTCCTTGCCGCGGAAGAAGAAGCCGTCGCAGGTGGCGCAGGCCGAGACGCCGAAGCCCTGGAACTTCGCCTCCGAGGGCAGCCCGAGCCACTTCGCCTGGGCGCCGGTCGCGATGATGAGCGCGTCGCAGGTGTAGACCGCGCCCGAATCCGCTTCCAGGCGAAAGGGCCGCTGCTTCAGGTCCACCTTGGCGATGTATTCCGAGACGATCCGGGTGCCGACATGCTCGGCCTGGAGGCGCATCTGCTCCATGAGCCAGGGGCCCTGAACGGCTTGCGCGAAGCCCGGGTAGTTCTCGACATCGGTGGTGATCATCAGCTGGCCGCCGGGCTGAAATCCGGAGATCAGCAGCGGCTCGACCATGGCGCGGGCGGCGTAGATGGCGGCCGTGTAGCCCGCCGGGCCAGAGCCGATGATGATGAGCTTCTCGTGGGTGATGGACATCAGGGTCTCCGGGCCTGCCGGCCCGGCCCGGCATCACGGGCCGGTCAGGCGGGCGAGCGCATCGCGGTGCCTGAGATAGGCAGCCGCGACGGCCTCTGCGATCGCGGGGGTGAAATCTAAGGGTTCGTAGCGAGAACCTTCAAGCCGGCCGTTGAACGGATGCACAGCTCCGTAGTGCCGGAGTGCGGCAAAGAACGGGCGATGCCGAAGATAGGTATCGGTCAGCTCGAAGAGAAGAACCGGGGCGCCGGTCGCCACCGCTTCGCCCACCATGTTGGCGCTGTCGGCGGTCGCGACGACCGCATCCGCCAGCGCCAGAAGGGCGAGATAGGGATTCTCGCCGCTGCCGTCCCAGAGAAAGGCGCCGCGCCGGAGGCTAAGCGCCCGCAGGCCCTCGCGCAGAGACGAGGGCGTGCGGCGCGAGGCGGTGATCATCAGGCTCGCCTCCGCGCCGAGCCGGTCGAGGGCGGACAGGAAGCGCTCGGCCGCCTCCGGCCGCACGCGTCCGTGCCGGCTGTCGCCGCCCACCAGCACGGCGGCGCGGGGCGCAGGGAGAGCGGCGAGCCGGGGATCGGGTGCCGCACGGGCGGCTGCGAGGCGCTCGGGCGAGACCGGATGGGGTCCCGCCAGGGTGGTGAGCACGGTCGGGCCGCGCAGCCGGTCGTGCTCGGGCACCCAGACGAGGTCGGCCACCTCCGCGCCGATGCGGGGATCGCGCAGGAACACCGTGAAGGTCCGCCCCCCCGACAGGCGCCGGAGGGCGCGCAAGGCAGGGACGGCCCGCCGCCCGGTGGCGAGGGCGAGGTCGGGCCAGGGCGGCGTCAGCACGCGGTCGCGCGGATCGGCCGGGCCGCGGGGCGCCCACCAGGAGAAGGGCGGGCGGAGTGCCACCTGCCGCTCCTGCGCGGTCAACCCGAGCGCGTGCGCGAGGCCGCGGCAGGGCGCGAGATCGCCGGCCTTGCCGTCGGTGAGGATCCAGGCGGTGGTGCCGGAGGGAAGCGCGGTCACGGCTCCCGCATCGGGCCGGCCGGGCCCGAGAGTCAAGCCGGGCCGGCGCTGCAAGTTGAATCCGCTCGCCGTGAGCCGTGCGGTGATCCGGCCAATCCCTGAAGACGGTCGTGGAGGGCACAACGGTCCTCATGCTGAGGTGCTGGGCGATCGAAGATCGCTCAGCCTCGAAGCACCCCTGATCGCTGATCCGAGACCACGGGATGGGAGAACCGTTCCGGGGTGCTTCGAGGCTGCGGCTGCGCCGCAGCACCTCAGCATGAGGGCCGGTGGGGCTGCCAGAGGAGGGGGCACCCTTGTGGCCGCCTCAGGGTTCATCCGCCAGAGTCGGCTCGGCCGGTGGCGACCTCGCGGGCGATTGCCCCGCAGCCAGCGTAGCGCCTTGTGTCCCGCCCGGCGGGCCTGTAGGGGGACCCGGACACCCTGAGCACGGGACCCGCCTGCACCTTGCCAGTCCGCCTCGACGCCATCGATTGGGCGATCCTCCGGGAGTTGCAGGCCGACGGCAACATCACGAACGTGGCGCTGGCCCGGCGGGTCGGGCTCTCGGCCCCGCCCTGCCTGCGCCGCGTGCGGGCGCTGGAGGAGGCCGGGATCATCCGCGGCTACCGGGCGCTCCTCGACCCGAAGCCGCTCGGCTATGAGGTCGTGTGCTTCGCCATGGTGCAACTCGCCGCGCAGGGGCAGGCGGAGATCGCCGCCTTCGCGGCCGAGATGCGCACCTGGCCCGCCGTGCGGGAATGCTGGACGCTCTCGGGCGAGACCGACTTCCTGCTCAAATGCGTCGCCCGCAACCTGTCGGACTTCCAGCGTCTCGTCGCCGACCTGACGGCGCTGCCGAAGGTGCGCAGCGTGCGCACCGCGCTCGCCCTCGACCAGATCAAGGACGAGCCGGTGGTGCCGCTGGCGGAGGAGTAGGGGGGCGCCGGCGCGATCGCGCCGGCGGGCCTCAGCGCATCGCCTCGCGATGCGCCAGGGTCGGGCCGCTGGTGGATTTCTGGATCAGCCCGTCGACCTGCTCGCGCTGACGGCGGAACTCGGCGAGGAGCCGCCCGTCGAGCTCGCGGCCGCGGGGCACCCGGATCTTCATCGGGTCCACGAAATGGCCGTTGATGATGACCTCGTAGTGCAGGTGCGCGCCGGTCGAAAGGCCGGTCGAGCCCACATAGCCGATCACCTGCCCCTGGCGCACCCGTGCGCCCGCGGCGATGCCGCGGCCGAACCGGGACATGTGGTTGTAGGTCGTGACGTAGCCGTTGGCGTGCTGCAGCTCGACGCGCCGGCCGTAGCCGGAATCCCACTCCGCCTTCAGCACGGTGCCGTTGCCCGCTGCCACGATCGGCGTGCCGATCGGGACCGACCAGTCGACGCCGGTGTGGAGCTTGGCATAGCCGAGCACCGGATGGCGCCGGTAGCCGAAGCCGGAGCTCATGTTGCCGTCCGCCACCGGCTTGCGGATCAGGAACTTCTTCAGCGAGCGGCCCATGTCGTCGAAGTATTCGACGGTGCCGTCGTCCGGCGACTGGAAGCGGTAGACCCGCCGCGCCTCGCCGCCGACCGTGAGGGCCGCGTAGAGCATGTCCGGCCGCTCCGCCGAGCCGCCCGATTCCTCGTCGTAGGTGTAGAGGAGTTCGAGATTGTCGCCGCTCGCCACCCGGCGCTGGAAATCGACGTCGTAGCCGAAGATCCGCACCAGATCCTCGACCATGCTGCGCGGCAGGTCGTGGCGGGCGGCGGTCTCGTAGAGGCTGGCATAGAGCCGGGCGCCCGAGCCGCCCTCGTCGTCACCGTCGTCCGATCCAGCGGACCGGGCGGCCTTGGGGGCGGCGCCCTCCTGGGCGGGCGGCGTCACGGACACGAACTGGCCGCGGTCGTTCATGGCGGCGATCGCCTCGATGCCGCTCTCGCCGTAGAGGATGACCCGGTTGAGCTGGCGCGGGTCGCCGGGCCGGGGGCCCGGCCCGATCAGCAGGCGCATCTGCTGGCCCTCGCCCACCGTGGTCGCCCGGGCGAAGCCGCCGAGCGCGGTCAGGATCGGCCGGATCTGCTCGTCGAGCCCGGCATTGGCCCGCAGCACGCTCTCCAGCGTCTCGCCGCGCTTGATGGTGACGTCGCGCTCCTCGACGAGGGGCACCTCGCGCGGCCGCGTCTCGATCTTGGCGAGGTCGGTGACGTTCTCGCGCAGCACGCGCACCTCGATCGACTTGAACGGACCGGAATCGCGGCCGAGATCGGCGTCGAGGGCCGGCAGGGCCGGGAAGCTGCGCAGAGCCCGCGAGAGCATCAGCTGCGGGGCGATGGGAAGGGCGGCGAGGCGCCCGGCCTCGGCGGCGAGCCGGCGCTCCTCCTCGATCTGCGCTGCCACGTCGTCGTCGGTGAGCGCGGGGGCGCCCGGGCCCACCGTCACCTCGGCGAGGTCGCGCTTGACCACCGAGACATCCGCGTCGGGCGTGTCCGTCGGCGCGACTTCCGGCGCGCGCTCGGCCCCCGGCTCGGTGAAGAAGCGCATCGGGTCGAAGGGCGGGATGTCGGTGGCGGCGAGGCCCGCCGTCGCCGAGAGGGCGGTCGCGATCCGCACGAAAGGGCGGACCCTGATGATCTCGCGCTCGCCCGACCGGATGGTGACCGGGGCGCGGAAGCTCTGCTTGGCGAGCGCCACCATCGGGTTGCGCACGAGCCGGTCGCCCTTGCGGGCGACGTTGGAGCCGCCGTCGCTCGGCTGCGGCCGCGCCGCGATCGCTACCGCCTGGGGCAATTGGGCGAAGCTCAGCTCGCCCTGGAGCGAGACCCAGATCGCGGAACCGATCAGCCCGGTTCCCGCCATGCCGGTCAGCACGCAGGCGGCGAGCCAGCGCAGATTCACGCCGCGCCGGTCGGCCTGCGGCGAGTCGGCGCCCGAGAGGTCGAGTGGCGGCTCGTGGCCGGGATCGGCCGCCCGTCCCGCGCGGGAGGTCGGTGTCGGATACCCGGCCGGATCGAGGCGCGCGCGCTTCACCGTGACTCCTGGAAGGATGTCGTGTCGCAGGCCCGGCCGACCGGCGGGCCCGCATAGCGGGAGTGGCGCGGCGTTCGGTTGCCGGCGCGACCATGCGCAGGCCGGGTGCCGAAATCAACCGAGGGAGGCGCACCGATCCTCAACCGTCTCGGCTGCCAGCATGTCAGGATTGAGGCGGCCCGCAAGAGGATCGTGGACACGCGATCCCCGGCCCCACGCGGTGGGGCGGATGACGCCGGCACTGAATCTTGCATAAGCTCGGCCACGATCCCCATGGAGCCCGTCATGACGCGTCTCGTTCCCGTCCTCGCCGCCTCGCTGCTGCTCCTGCCTCAGGCGGCCCTCGCCCATCCGGGCCATGCGGAGGTCGCCGGCTTCGCGCACGGCCTCGCGCATCCGCTCGGCGGCGCCGATCACGTGCTCGCCATGCTGGCGGCGGGGCTCATCGGGGCCGTGCGCGGCGGGCGCGCGATCTGGGCGGTGCCGGCGGCGTTTCTCGGCATGATGATCCTGGGGGGCGTCCTCGGCGCGGCGGGGATCGGCCTGCCCTTCGTCGAGACCGGGATCGGGCTCTCGATCGTGGCCTTCGGCCTCGCGGCGGGTTTCGGCGTCGGCCTGCCGGTCGCGGCGCTCGTCGCCCTGGTCGGCGCCTTCGCGGTCTTCCACGGCCATGCCCACGGGGCCGAGATGCCCGAGACCGCCTCCGGTCTCGCCTATGGGGCGGGCTTCGTCGCCGCGACGGCGCTCCTCCACGGCACAGGCCTCGGCCTCGGCCACATCGTCGGCCGGCTGCGGGCGGCGGCCCCGATCGCGGGCGCCGCGGTGGCGCTGTCGGGCGTCGCGATCCTGGCGCGGCTCGTCTAAGGAACTGCCATGCGTGGCAGCCGCCGCGCTCCTCATGCTGAGGTGGCCGGCGGCAGCCGGCCCTCGAAGCACCCCGGACCGGTGGTCCCATCCACCAGAGCCTCGGACCAGCGGTCAGGCGTGCTTCGAGGCTGCTACGCAGCACCTCAGCATGAGGGCCGGGGTTGGCTGCCACGAAAGGAAGTGCTCGTTCGGCCGGTTTCATCCGTCAGGGTCGGCAAAGGCCGGTGGTGAGCTGATGCGGTGCCCGAACTGATCGTCAGGGAGCCGTATCAATCCGCCCGGCCGATCGCCTCGCAGCGGAAGGCGCCGTAGCCGCCGCGGGCGAGGCGCTCCGCCAGGGCCGGAAGCACCACCTCCATCTCGCCCGCGAGGGTGTAGGGCGGGTTCACGGCGATGAGGCCGCTGCCGGAGAGCCGCGTCGGGTCGTCCGGCCGATCGATCAGGAGGTCGATCCGCAGGGCCGGCCGGTCGAGGGCCGCACTCAAAGCCGCGGCCATGCGGTCGACCGCGCCGATATCCTTGATCGGGTACCACGCGAGATAGAGGCCGGTCGGCCACTTGGCGACCGCCCGGGCGAGGTCGCGCCCCAGCCGCTCGATCTCACCCGGCACCTCGTAGGGCGGATCGATCAGCACGAGACCTCGGCGCTCCTTCGGCGGGATCAGGGCGAGCAGCGCCGTCCAGCCGTCGAGGGCCATCACCTTGGTGCGGGAATCGCGGCTGAAGCGCTCCCGCAGGAGGGCGCCGTCCGCCGGATGCAGCTCCACGAACACGCCCCGGTCGCCCGGACGCAGGAAGCTGCGGATCAGCGCGGGCGAACCCGGATAGGTCTCGGGCCCGTGCCGCTCCTGCAGGCGCGCCACCGCCGCCCGGTAGGGCGCGAGCAGGTCTTCGATCTCGGGGGAGAAGGGTTCGGCGAGGCGGCCCCAGCCGTCGTGCCACTCGCCCGTGCGCGCCGCCTCGTCCGCCGTCAGATCGTACCAGCCGATGCCCGCATGGGTGTCAATCGCCCGGAACGGCGTCTCCTTGCGCTGCAAATAGGCCAGCACGCGGGTGAGCACGAGATGCTTGAGAACGTCGGCATGGTTGCCGGCGTGAAAGGCGTGGCGGTAGTTCACGCAGGCAATCCTACAGGATGACCCGGCGGATGTCGGCGAGGGTTCCAGCGAGGTGCCGGAGGAAGCGGGCCGCCGCGACGCCGTCGACCACCCGGTGGTCCCAGGACAGGTTTAAGGGAAGGATCAGGCGGGGCTGGAACAGCGAGCCGTCCCAGACCGGCTCGATCCGGGCGGGCGCCGCGCCGAGGATCGCGACCTCGGGGGCGTTGATGATCGGCGTGAACCCGTCCCCGCCGATACCGCCGAGCGACGAGACCGAGAAGCAGCCGCCCTGCATGGCCTCGGCCTTGAGCGTGCCCGCGCGGGCTTGGGCCCCGAGCGCCGCCATCTCGGCCGCGATCTCCACGACGCCCTTGCGGTCGCAGTCGCGCACCACCGGCACGACGAGGCCGCGCGGCGTGTCCGCCGCGAAGCCCACATGGACGTAGTCCCTGAGGATCAGCTCGCCCCCGTCCAGGGCGGCGTTGAAGCGCGGAAATTCGCGTAAGGTTGCGGCGGCGGCCTTCAGCAGGAAGGCCGTCATCGTGACCTTGACGGCGGGCTCGCGCGGCTGCGCGTTCAGCTCGCGCCGGAAGGCCTCGGCCTCGGTGACGTCCGCATGGTCGAAATTGGTGACGTGCGGGATGGTGAGCCAGTTGCGGGCGAGGTTCGGCCCCGAGAGCTGCTGCAGGCGCGAGAGCGCCTCGCGCCGCACCGGGCCGAACTTCGCGAAATCCACCTGCGGCCAGGACGGCAGGCCCGCGCCGAGGCCGGAGGCGGCCGGAGCCGGCGGCGGGTTCGCCAGCGCGGCGCGCACGAAGGCCTGCACGTCCTCGCGCAGCACGCGGCCGGCGGGTCCGGTCGGGGGCACGGCCTCGAGCGGGACGCCGAGTTCCCGCGCATAGGTCCGCACCGCCGGCGTGGCATGGACGTCCGGCGCCGTCAGCGGCGCGGCGGGTGCGGGAGGCGGAGCCGGTTCGGGCGCGGTGGGTTCGGGTCGCGGGGCGGGGGGAACCGGGGAGGGGGCCTCGCCGGACGTGTCCACCATCAGGATCGGCGTTCCGGCCGAGACCCTGCTGCCCACCGCGACGAGAAGCTCGGCGACCACGCCCGCCACGGGCGAGGGCACCTCCATGGTGGCCTTGTCGGATTCGAGGCTGATGAGCCGGTCGTCCACGGCGATGCGGTCGCCGGGCTTCACCAGGATCTCCACGATGGGAACGTCGGTGAAGTCGCCGATATCGGGCAGGGTGACGGGCAGGCGGGTGGTCATGCGGGCGGGGGCTTCGAGCGGGAAGGCGGATGGAATCGGCTGAGAGGCCGGGGATATGGCGCGGGGATCGCGGGATCCCCTCTCCCGAGTGGGAGAGGGGTAGGGGTGAGGGTGCTACGGTTCAGCAAGAAGACTGAACCGTGCCGCTGGCAGCGCGACGCTCAGTGCCTTGTTCTGACGCGTAGCACCCTCACCCCTGCCCCTCTCCCACTCGGGAGAGGGGTTCTTCTTCTTCTTCTCTGCGCGTCACACCGTCCAGGGCGGCGGCGCCTCGGGGTCGAGCCCGTAGCGCGCGACCGCCTCGGCCACCCGCGCCCGCGCAATCGTGCCCGCATCCGCGAGCGCGGCGAGCGCCGCCACGACGACGTGCTGCCGGTCGACCTCGAAGAAGCGGCGCAGATGGCTGCGGGTGTCGCTGCGGCCGAACCCGTCCGTGCCGAGAGTCACGAAGCGGCCCTCCACGTAGGGCGCGATCAGCTGCGGGTAGGCCCGCACGTAGTCGGTGGCCGCGATCACCGGGGCGGGGCCCGCGAGCAGCTCGGCGACCCGGCTGCGGCGCGCCGGCGCCTGCGGCTTCAGCCGCGCCTCCCGCTCGAGGCCTTGCGCCTCGCGCGCGAGTTCGCTGAAGCTCGTGGCGCTGAACACCGCCGACCCGACCCCCCATTCCTGGCTGAGCATCCGCCCGGCCGCGATCACCTCCGGCAGGATGGCGCCCGAGCCGACGAGCCGCACCGCCTCGCCCTCGCCGAAGGCCGCGAACCGGTAGAGGCCGCGCAGGATCCCCTCCTCCGCCCCTGCCGGCATCGAAGGCTGGGCGTAGTTCTCGTTCATGGCGGTGACGTAGTAGAACTCGTCCTGTCCCTCCTCCATCATCCGGCGGGCGCCGTGGTCGAGGATCACCGCCATCTCGTAGGCGAAGGCGGGGTCGTAGGCGCGGCAGTTCGGCACCGTGGCGGCGACGACGAGGCTCGACCCGTCCTGGTGCTGCAGCCCCTCGCCGCCGAGCGTCGTGCGCCCGGCCGTGGCGCCGATTAGGAAGCCGCGGGCGCGCTGGTCGGCCGCCGCCCAGATCAGGTCGCCGACCCGCTGGAAGCCGAACATCGAGTAGTAGATGTAGAAGGGCAGCATCGCGAGGCCGTGCACGCTGTAGGACGTGGCCGCCGCCGCCCAGGACGAGATCGCGCCCGCCTCCGTGATGCCCTCCTCCAGGAGCTGGCCGTCCCGCGCCTCCTTGTAGAACAGCATCGAGCCCGCATCCTCGGGCTCGTAGAGCTGGCCGACCGGCGAGTAGATGCCGACCTGCCGAAACAGGTTCGCCATGCCGAAGGTGCGCGCCTCGTCGGCGACGATCGGCACGATGCGCGGCCCGAGCTCCTTGTGGCGCAGCAGGTTGCCGAGGATCCGCACCGCCGCCATGGTGGTCGACATCTCCTTGCCGTCCGCCTCCAGCGCGAAGGCGCCGTAGCTCGCGAGCGGCGGCACCGGCACGGGTGGGGCCGTGCGGCGGCGCTTCGGCAGATAGCCGCCGAGCGCCGCGCGGCGCTCGCGCAGGTAGCGCAGCTCGGCGCTCTCCTCGGGCGGACGGTAGAAGGCGAGGCGCTCCACCTCCGCGTCCGAGAGCGGCAGGGCGAAGCGATCGCGGAACGCCTTCAGGGCGTCGGTGTCGAGCTTCTTCGCCTGGTGGGCGGTCATGCGCGACTCGCCCGCCCCGCCCATGCCGTAGCCCTTCTTGGTCTTGGCCAGGATGACGGTCGGGCGGTCCCTGGTCGCCCTGGCATCCGCGAAGGCCGCAAAGAGCTTGCGGAAGTCGTGGCCGCCGCGTTTGAGCCGGTCCACGTCCGCGTTCGACATATGCGAGACCAGGGCCTTCACCTCCTCGTCCTCGCCGAAGAAATGGGCGAGGTTGTAGGCGCCGTCCTTGGCCCCGAGCGTCTGGTACTTGCCGTCGACGGTGGCGGCGAAGCGGCGCAGCAGGGCGTGGTTGGTGTCGCGGGCGAAGATCGCATCCCATTCCGAGCCCCACAGCACCTTGATCACGTGCCAGCCGGCCCCGCGGAAGACGCTCTCCAACTCCTGGATGATCTGCCCGTTGCCGCGCACCGGGCCGTCGAGGCGCTGCAGGTTGCAGTTGATCACGAAGGTCAGGTTGTCGAGCTTCTCGCGCGCCGCGAGGGTGAGCGCCCCGACCGATTCCGGCTCGTCCATCTCGCCGTCGCCGAACACGCCCCAGACGTGGCGGCCGGCGGTGTCGGCGAGGCCGCGGTCGCGCAGGTAGCGCATGAAGCGCGCCTGGTAGATCGCGCTGATCGGCCCGATGCCCATCGAGCCGGTGGGCACCTGCCAGAAGTCGGGCATCAGCCAGGGATGCGGGTAGGAGCACAGGCCGGCGCCGGCGATCTCCTGCCGGTAGTGCTTGAGGTGCTCCTCCGACAGGCGCCCCTCCAGGAAGGCGCGGGCATAGACCCCGGGCGCCGAGTGGGGCTGGAAGAAGACGAGGTCGGCCCCCGCCCCGGTCTCGTCGCCGGCCCGGAAGAAGTGGTTGAAGCCGAGTTCGAAGATCTCGGCCGCCGAGGCGTAGCTCGCCACGTGGCCGCCGAGCTCGCCATAGGCCATGTTCGCCCGCACCACCATGGCGAGCGCGTTCCAGCGCATGATCGAGGTCAGGCGCTCCTCGATGGCGAGGTCGCCCGGATAGGGCGGCTGCTTCTCCAGCGGGATGGTGTTGCGGTAGGGGGAGTAGGGCGGGGCCTCGTCGACGAGGCCGATGGCCTTGGCCTTCTCCTCCAGCCGGTCGAGGAGGAAGCGCGCCCGCGCGAGGCCGGCGTGGCGCACCACGGATTCGAGCGAGGCCAGCCAGTCGGCGGTCTCGCCGGGATCCGGATCGGCGATGCCGCGCGGACCCACGATCGGCGGCGTCGCACCCGGCTTGGCGCTGGCGCTCATCGGCTCTCCTCCCGGGTTCTTCGACGGTTGAATCGCCTAGGGCAGGATCCGTTCACGGTGGACCGGATCCTGCCCTAGGTTTTTGATTTTGCCGCATTTTCTGCGACGAACCGGTATCCACGTCGTCGGAAAATGCTCTAGGCCGGGGAGAACCGCAAGCGCGCCCTACTGAAGGCTGGCCTGCGTCGCCAGCACGGAGTCCCGCGGCAGCGTTGTCTCCCACAGGGCGCCGGAGCGGGCCTTCTCGTAGCCGTCGTTGAACAGCGCGCGCATATAGGCCGTGTCGAAGCCCTGCTGGGCTGCGACCTCGGGCTGGCGGCGGTCGATATAGGTGAGGTTGAAGCCGATGCCGTTGCGGCGCGCGAAGGCGGCAGTGCTCGCGAGGGAGGCGCGGGCCCGGGCGCGGCCCACCGTCGAGAGGGTGCGCGACGCGATGGCGAGCGTGCGGTTCTCGACGACGTCGAAGCTCGGTTCGATGCGGCCGTTGATGATGACGTAGATGTTGGGCCTGCCGCGGTGGCTGACCACGCGGGAATCCTGCGCCAGATAGGCTTCGGGCAGGGTGAAGACCGGGGTCGCCACCGCGCCGTCCACGTGCAGTTCCTGGAAGGCGCGGTTGCCGGCCTGCGCGTCGATCAGCATGGCCGGGAACACTGCCGGCACGCTGGCGGAGGCGGTGAGCACGTCGCGGAACAGCGCCACGGCGTTCGGCTGGCCGCTCGCGGCGATCGCGCCCATGTCCCAGATCACGGCGCGCTGCGAATCGAGGTTCGTGGTGACGACGAGAAGGCGGCGCCCCTTGCGGTGCTCCTCGGCGATCTCGGCGAGGAGTTCGGGGGTGACGTAGCGCCCGACGAGGTCGCGCAGGCGCTGATCGCCGAACAGCCCGTCGCCGATCAGGAGATTGATCGGGCTCGGCGACTGCACCAGCGTCGAGGCGATGCCGCTGGTGTAGATCTCGCGGAGCGTCGCGTCGTAGGCCGGACCCAGGAAGGCGAAGGGCGCGATGAGCGCGCCGGTCGAGACGCCCGAGACGAGGGTGAAGACCGGGCGCCGGCCGCTCTCGGTCCAGCCGTTGAGCACGCCCGCCCCGTAGGCCCCGTCGCCGCCGCCGCCCGACAGGGCCAGGTAGGTGAAGGGCTCCCGCTGGGACGTCGCCGCCCGGCTCACGCCCGCGAAGGCGGAGGCCGGCGCGTCGGCCCAGTAGCGGATGGTCGGCGCCTGACCCGGCACGGTCGCCACCGCGGCCTCCGCGGCCGTGTAGGGTACGCGCGGGATCGAGGAGCAGGCCGCGACCGGCGCGGCGATCAGCGCGGCGAGAAGCCCGCGCACACGGTGCGATCGAAGGAACACGGGAACTCCGCCGTCGGTCTCGCTGCGCCGCCTCGGCCGGACTTTCGGGCAAGCCCGACCGAATGGCAACGCTTATGGCAAAGCTTGAGGGCGGAAAGAGTTCCCTTCGGGGCGGGTGTGGCGGCGGCGCGGAGGTCAGCCCTTGGCGCCCCTTCGGCCGAAATCGGGCTCGGCGGTCTCCTGGCCCATCGCCACGATGCCGCGGCGGATGGCGCGGGTGCGGGTGAACAGGGCGTGGAGCGCGTCGCCGTCGTCCCAGCGGATCGCCCGCGCCAGCGCCGCCAGATCCTCGTTGAAGCGGCCCAGCACCTCCAGCACCGCCTCCTTGTTGTTGAGGAAGACGTCGCGCCACATGGTCGGGTCGGAGGCCGCGATGCGGGTGAAGTCCCGGAAGCCGCCGGCCGAGAACTTGATGACCTCGGACTGCGTCACGGTCTCGAGATCGGCCGCCGTGCCCACGATGTTGTAGGCGATGAGGTGCGGCACGTGGCTGGTGATGGCGAGCACGAGGTCGTGATGGGCCGCCGTCATGGTCTCGACGACGGAGCCGAGGCCCTCCCAGAAGCCGCGCACCCGGGCGACGGCCTCCGGCGGCGTGCCCTCGGGCGGCGTCAGGATGCACCAGCGGCCCTGGAACAGGGTGGCGAAGCCCGCATCCGGCCCCGATTGCTCGGTGCCGGCGACCGGGTGGGCGGGCACGAAGGCGGCGTGGTCCGGCACGTGCGGCGCCGCCGCGGCCATCACCGCCCCCTTCACAGAGCCCACATCCGACAGGATGGCGCCGGGCTTGAGCGCGCCCGCGAGCGCGGCGGTCACGGGCCCGACCGCCCCCACCGGGACGCAGAGGATGACGAGGTCCGCCTCCGCGACGCCGGCCGCGAGGTCGTCGGTGACGTGGTCGGCGAGCCCGAGCGTCCGGACGCGCTCCAGCACGGCCGGGTCGCGGTCGATGGCCACGATGGTGTCGACGAGGTCGTTCGCGCGGGCGCCGCGGGCGATCGAGGAGCCGATCAGCCCGAGGCCGACCAGGGCGAGGCGGCCGATGCGGGTGGGATGGTCAAGCATCGTCCTGCTCCCGCATGAAGTCGCCGAGCGCCGCGATCACCGCCTCGTTCGCCTCCGCCGAGCCGATCGTCATGCGCAGTGCGTTCGGCAGGCCGTAGGCCCCCACGCGGCGCAGGATGAGGCCGCGCGCGGTGAGGAAGGCGTCGGCATCGGCGGCGCTCCGGCCCGGCGCATCGGGGAAGTGGATCAGCACGAAGTTGCCGACGCTCGGTGTGACCTGCAGGCCGAGATCGGTGAGGGCGCGCGTCACCTTCGGCAGCCATGCGTCGTTGTGGGCCACCGCCGCCGCGATATGGGCGTCGTCCGCGATCGCCGCCGTTCCCGCCGCGATCGCCGCCGTGCTCAGGTTGAAGGGGCCGCGGATGCGGTTGACGGCATCCACGACGGCGGCCGGCGCCACCATCCAGCCGATGCGCAGGGCCGCGAGCCCGTAGACCTTCGAGAAGGTCCGGGTCATGACGACGTTCTCGGATTCCGCCACGAGCTCGAGTCCCGCCGCGTAGTCGTTGCGGCGCACGTATTCCGCATAGGCCGCATCGAGCACCAGGAGCACGTTGCCCGGCAGCCCCGCATGCAGGCGCCGCACCTCGTCGAAGGGCAGGTAGGTGCCGGTCGGGTTGTTGGGATTGGCCAGATAGACGATGCGGGTGCGCGGCGTGACCGCCTTCAGGATCGCATCCACGTCGGCGGTGTGGTCGCGTTCGGGCGCCACCACCGGCGTGCCGCCCGCCGCCAGGATGGCGATGCGGTAGACCAGGAAGCCGTATTGCGAGTAGACGCCCTCGTCGCCCGGGCCCAGATAGGCGTAGGTGAGGAGCGACAACAGCTCGTCCGAGCCCGCGCCGCAGACGATGCGCTCGGGATCGAGCCCGTACTTGCCGGCAATGGCCCGGCGCAGGTCCGTCGCGCTGCCGTCCGGGTAGAGTTCGAGATGGGCTCCCGTCTCGCGCATCGCCGCGATGGCCGCCAGGCTCGGGCCGAGCGGCGTCTCGTTCGAGGAGAGCTTGTGCAGCTTCACGCCGGCCGGCGCCGCGCTCTTGCCCGGCACGTAGGCCTCGATCTCGAGAACGCCGGGGCGCGGGACGGGACGGAGGGCGGCGGACATGACGGGTCTCGGGGGTATCGGTCGGGACGTCGCCCCTCTAGAGCATGTCGGCTCCGAGGGGAACAGCGCCGGGGCGCGCGGCTCCCCCGACGCAGCTTCACGCCGCATCCGCTTGCCGGCCGCTTGCCGCTCTGACTAGCTTTCGCGAAAGCACGGAGGGATGCCATGTGCCGCATCTTCGCGGAGCAGCCGCCGGAGAGCTACGCCTGCGAAACGCGTTCGCTGCGCATCGGCGGGCACAGCACGTCGCTGCGGCTCGAGACGGCGTTCTGGATGATCCTCGAGGACATCGCCCGGCAGGAGAACCTCAGCGTCGCCAAATTCGCGACGAAGCTCCATGACGAGGTGCTGGAGCGGCACGGCGAGGTGCGCAACTTCGCCTCGCTGCTGCGCTGCTCCTGCCTGATCTACCTCGCCAAGGGCGGGACCGGCCGGTTCGGCCAGCCGGCCCTGATGGCGGCGGAGTAGGGGCGCGGCACGAACGGATTCTTGACGTCGTGATCGCCCCGGCGGTCAGGCGAAGCGGCCGCCCTTCTGGATCACCTCGATCTTGTAGCCGTCCGGGTCGGTGGCGAAGAAGAACCGGGCGAGCGTGCGGCCCTGGTGCTGGAAGTCCTTCACGGGTGTCGCCGGGAGGCCCTCGCGCGTGAAGCGCGCGTGCTCGGCATCGACGTCCTCGACCACGACCGCGAGGTGGCCGTATCCGTTGCCGATCTCGTAGGGCTCCTGGCGGTCGAAGTTGACGGTCAGCTCCAGCTCGAAGGGCGAGGCGGGGTCGCGCAGGTAGACGAGCGCGAAGCTGTCGAATTCGAAACGGTCGGCGACCTCCAGCCCGAAGGCCTTGGCGTAGTAGGCGAGCGAGCGCGCCTCGTCGCGCACGCGGATCATCGAGTGAACGGGCTTGGCCATGGGGACGAAGTGCCTCTCTCCGGTGTGACCGCCGGCCTAAGGCCGGCGCAAGGGCGACATGTAGCGAGGCGGCGCAGCCGGAGGTGGTAGCGGGCTGTGGCGGGCGGCAAGCGCGCGATCCTTGTCCGGCCTGGCGCACCGAACGGCCGATGCCCCCTCAACTCCCCCGATACACCGTGTAGCTCCACGGCGTGGCGATCATCGCCACGTGGTAATGGCCCTCCGGCTCGTCGATGCCGAAGCGGACCGGGACGGTTTCGAGGAAGAGGTTGCGCACCGCCGGATCGACCTGCCCGCGGAAATACGGACCGATGTCGAACTCGATCTCGTAGCGGCCCGCCCGCAATGGGGTGCCCGCGAGGAGCGGCGTGTCGGTGCGGCCGTCCGCATTGGTGGTGCGGCTGTCGAGGAGCCGGCGCCCGCCGCGCCCGACCACGTAGAGCCGCAGCGCGACGCCCGCCGCGGGGCGCCCGCCATGCGTGTCGAGGATGTGGGTCGAGAGGCGGCCCGTCGTCGGAGGCGGGCCCGGCCCCTCGACCCGGTCGACGAGGCGCAGCCGCGTGATGTGCCCGATCTCGGCGAGCGCCGCGGCGAGTTCCGTCTCCGTGTCGCCGGAGAGGCGCGCCTCGAGGCTGTCGAGGATGGCCTCGCGGGTCCGGCGCCGGGTGCAGAGCACGAAGGGAAAGCCGAAGCGCGCCCGATAGGCGGCGCTGAACCGCGCAAGGGTCTCCGCCTCCGCGGCGGGCAGCCGGTCGAAGCCGTCCTCCGCAAGCTCGGCGGCAAGATCGGGAAAGCCGCGCACGAGGTCCCGCCGCTCCTCGGGCGAGGCGTCGCTCGCCGCTGCGAGGAGCGCCGCATGCAGCGCCGCCACCGTCGGGAAGGGGCGGGCGCGGGCCGCCCGCTCCCCGACCCAGGCTGCGCCCGCGAAGAGGTCGCCCGCGAAACCCGCGAAGGCCTCCGGGCTCGCCGCGTTGAGGGCATCGAGCGTCGTCCTCATCGCCCGACCGTGCACTCGATTTGGCCGTGCGGCTCGTCGGTGGCGACGAAGACCTGGTTGTCGTTGTCGAGGCCGAAGGGCGAGAGGTCGATCGGCAGGTAGTGCTTGTTCGGGCAGGCGAGGCTGACGGTCTCGATTTCCGGCACGGAAGCGAGCGCCGCCTGCGCCATCCGGTAGAGGCTGTCCTGGATGCTGTGGCTGTAGGTGGTGGCGAAGACCCTGAGCAGGCTGTCGAGGATGAGCGCGTTGGCGGCCGGGTAATCCGCCGGCGGGCGCGACCACAGCCAGGACGCCTCCATGCTGGTCGCGGCGAGGCGGTCATGCGTCTCGCGCAGCGTGGTGTAGGGGTCCTTCACGAAATTCGCCCAGCCGGATCCGGTGGTCTTGAGGATGGTGAAGCCCGAGAGGCCGGATTCGACCGTCAGCGCGCCGCCCCGGCCCATCCTCACCTTGGCGACGGACTTGCCGTTGCCGTCGAGGGTGAAGGCGTGCGGGTGCGGCGTCCCGTCGATCGAGAGCCGCGACCAGCGGGTCTCGTGGGCGGTCACGGTCGCGGTCTCGACCATGGCGTAGGAATCGAGCAGGCGCTGCGCCACCGCCTGGCAGAAGGCCTCGGCCGGCAGGGTCATGGTCTCGCGCGCCACGATGTTGACGACGTTCTTCACCGTGTCGGTGGAGACGGTGGTGGAATTATCGGCGTGGGTGAAGGCGGGGTCGAAGCCGCCGGTCAGCATCGCCTGGACGGTGAGTTCGCGCACCGCGTGGCGCCCGCCGTCGCGGTGGACGCACATGACGCGGACGCGGCCCTTGCCGTAGGTCTTGTGCAGGAGGGTCATGCTCAAAGGGCCCCTGGAGGCGGTCGGACAGGCTCGGCGGCCTCGCGGCGCGCCTTCCCGGCGACGCCGAGCCCGCTGGAGACGGCATCGAGCATCACTGCCACGGGGACCGTGGGCAAGAGGCCCAGGGCCTCGGGATTCCGTTCAGCTTCTCGTGACAGGATGAAGCCCGCGGTTGCGGCGCCGCCCGGATGGCGGCAGTCAGAACGGGCCCATCGGACGGGACGGCCCGCCCGCGTTGCGTCACACGAGAAGAGTTCAGTGCCCATGCGAACCATCGTCTACGCCGACGGCGGCTGCGACCCCAATCCCGGCCCGGGGGGCTGGGGCGTCGTGATCCTGGCGCCGGAGGGGCCGATCGAACTCAGCGGCGGCGACCCTCGCAGCACCAACAACCGCATGGAGCTGACGGCAGCGATCCGCGCCCTCGAGCATTTCCCCGAGGGCGCCGCGATCGAGATGCGCTGCGACAGCCAGTACGTGGTGAAGTCCGTCACCGAATGGATGCGCGGCTGGAAGGCCAAGGGCTGGCGCACGACGACGGGCGAGGTGAAGAACCGCGACCTGATGGAGCGCCTCGACGCGCTTGCGGCGCGGCGCGACGTGCGCTGGGTCTGGGTGCGCGGCCATGCGGGCGAGGAAGGCAACGAGCGCGCCGACCGGCTCGCCGCCGAGGGACGCCGCGCGGCGCTGGGGCTTCCCCCGCTATCCAGTCCCGCCCCGGCGCTCGCGGCGGTGCCGCAGCCCGAGGCGCCGCGCGGCACCTCGATCCCGATCGACGGCGCGCTCGGCCTGCAGCTGGCCCGTGCGGCCAAGCAGGCGGGCATGACGCCCCAGGCCTATATGGAGGAGGCGGTGCGCCTCGCCCTCGATCTCGGCCCGGAGGGCGTCGCCCGGGCGCGGGCGGAGGCCAGGGCCCGCAAGGCCCCGGCCGCCTGAGCCGTTATACCAACGGCCCAAGATGCTGACGCATCGGGCCGTTGACCCATCTCGAATTTCCGACACCAAGCCAAAGGCTTGGCGAAAATCCGAGAACCGAACCAACGGTCCTTTTCAAGGCCCGTTGGTATTATCCCAGCGCCTCCGCCACGGCCCGCCCGCAGGCCGTGGTGTCGGCGTTGCCGCCGAGGTCGCGGGTGCGCAGGGTGCGCTCGGCGAGCACGCGCTCGATGCCCGCCACGACCTCGGCGGCGGCGTCCCGCTCGCCCAGATGCTCCAGCATCATCGCGCCCGACCAGATCTGGCCGATCGGGTTGGCGATGCCCTGCCCGGCGATGTCCGGCGCCGAGCCGTGGACGGGCTCGAACAGGGAGGGATAGGCCCGGTCCGGGTTGATGTTGCCGGAAGGCGCGATGCCGATCGTGCCGGTGCAGGCGGGGCCCAGATCCGACAGGATGTCGCCGAACAGGTTCGAGGCCACCACCACGTCGAACCAGTCCGGGTGGAGCACGAAATGCGCCGTCAGGATGTCGATGTGGTACTTGTCCCAGGACACCTCGGGATAGTGGAGCGCCATCGCCTCCACGCGCTCGTCCCAGTAGGGCATCGTGATCGAGATGCCGTTCGACTTCGTGGCCGAGGTCAGATGCTTCTTCGGGCGCGAGCGGGCGAGTTCGAAGGCGAAGCGCAGCACGCGGTCGGTGCCGTGGCGGGTGAAGACCGATTCCTGCACGGCGAATTCGCGCTCCGTGTCGGCGAACATCCGCCCGCCCGCGTTCGAGTACTCCCCTTCCGTGTTCTCGCGCACGACCCAGAAGTCGATGTCGCCGGGCTTGCGGCCCGCGAGCGGGGAGGGGACGCCGGGCATCAGCCGCACCGGGCGCAGGTTGACGTACTGGTCGAACTCGCGCCGGAACAGGATCAGCGAGCCCCAGAGCGACACGTGGTCGGGGATCTTCTCCGGCCAGCCGACCGCGCCGAAGAAGATGGCGTCGTGCCCCTCGATCTGCGCCTTCCAGTCCTCCGGCATCATGCGGCCGTGCTTGGCGTAGTAATCGTAGGAGGCGAAGTCGAACCAGCTCTGTTCGAGGGTGAAGCCGTGGCGCTTGGCCGCCTGCTCCAGCACCCGCACGCCCTCCGGCACGGTCTCCTTGCCGATCCCGTCCCCGGGGATCACGGCGATGCGGTAATGACGCTTGCGTGCGGACATGGCGTGGCTCCCCGAAACGATTATCCGTCCGCCCTCGCGCATCCGGGCGCGCGGGTCAACCGACAGGGCCCGAACCTCACCCCGTCTCCCCGATGGTGGCGGCCCGCTGCCGGTCCAGTTCCTCGCTGTAGCGGCGCAGGGTGTGCTTCTCGGTGAGGAGCCCGATCACCCGCGCGGTCTGGCGGTTCTCGACCACGGCCAGCGCCTCGCTCTCGGTGCGGTCGAACAGGGCGGCCGCCTCCTTGGCGTTCATCTGCGGCAGCAGCACGTCGCCGTGGCAGCGCAGGATGTCGGCGACCCGCATCGAGCCGGCCTTGTCGTCGATGGGCGCCGCATGCGCCTCCGGCACCAGCACGATCCCCGCATAGAGCCCCACCTCGTCGACGGCCACGACCTGGCTCGCCGAGCCGAGCGGGAAGCTGCGCCGGAAGGCGGCGAGCGTCGTGTCGGCCCGCACCGTGCGCACGTCCCGGCGCATCATCTGGCCGACGGTCAGGTTGCGGATCCAGCCGATGTCGTGGGCGCTGCGGATGCTCTCCCCGCGCAGATGGAAGCGCCAGGTGGCGAAGGAATAGCCGAAGGTCTTGCGCACGGCGAGCGAGGAGGCGATCACCGCCACCAGCACGAGGGCCGCCACCGGGAAGTCGCCGGTGAGTTCGAGGGCGAGGAATGTCATGGTGAGCGGCCCGCCGATCACCGCCACCGCCAGCGCGCTCATGCCCACGATCGCATAGGTGGTGGGCGGCAGCGCCGTGGCGATCAGCGGCGGCATCAGGATCGCGTAGAGCTTGCCGGCCACCGCGCCGAGAAACAGGGACGCGAAGAACAGGCCGCCGCGGAACCCGGTGCCGATCGAGATCGCGGAGGCGAGCGCCTTGGCGAGGAAGAGCCCGAGGAGGGCGCCGGCGCCCAGGATGGGGCCGTCCTCGGTGAGGTTGAGGTGCAGCGCCCCGTGCCCGGCCGAGAGCACCTGGGGCGAGGCGACGAGCGCCAGGGCTCCGACCAGGAGGCCCCCGAGGGCGGGCCGCGCGAGGCTCGGCACCCCGCTGCGCCGGACGCTCGCCTCGACGAGCGTCACGCCCTTCATGATCAGGATGCCGAGGCCCGCGCAGAGGAGGCCGAGCCCGATCGTCGGCAGGTAGTCGGCCGGGCTGACGGGCGGCGTCGGGTCGAGGATGATCGTGGCCGGATGCGGGAGGATGGCCCGGGACACGAGGGCGCCGACGAGGGCGGCGGCCACGACCGGCGTGAGCGAGGCGATGGCGTAGGTGCCGATGATGAGCTCGAAGGCGTAGAAGGCGCCGGTGAGCGGCGCGCCGAAGGCCGCCGCGATGGCGGCGGCAGCCCCGCAGCCGACCAGCACCCGCATGTCCGAGCGCCGCAACTCGAAGCCGAGGCCGAGCCGCGAGGCGAGGCCGGCAGAGACCTGCGTGTAGCCCGCCTCCAGCCCGACCGAGGCGCCGCAGCCGTTCGAAATCAGGTTCTGCACGGCGACGAGGAGCGAGTCGCGCAGGCTCAGGCGGCCGCCATGCAGGGCGTTCGCCTCGATCGGATCGACCACCGGACGCCCCGGGACACGGCGCCAGCGGTTGCCGACGCGGATGACGAGGCCGAGCAGCGCGCCCCCCAGGGTCGGCACGAGGAGCACGATGAGGGGCGGCAGGGAGGGCACGGCGCTCAGGCGTCCGTCATCCGCGAGGCCGTAGAACAGGCGGTGCAGCCCCTGCGTGGTCCAGGCCATGCCGCTGACCGCGAGCCCCGACACGCAGCCGATCAGGAGTGCGAGCCCGACGAGGCCGATCTCGCTGCCGCGCACCAGGGCCCGCAGGCCGCCGGGCGCCTGCACGACGGGGCCGTCCGTGAGTGAGCGTCGGATCGTGTCGGGCTTCGCCGTCATCGGGCCGTCGGAGAGGTCGCGCCGGGCCAGGACGCGGTCCGGGCGGCACCGGGTGTTTAGGGGTGCTCCGGCCGGCGGTCGACGGGGATTTTCGCCTGCGCGCCGCCTGCGACCACCCGTTCCACGTTTTCCGCCCTCCGATCGCACTCACACCGCTTGTCAGCGCCGCCCGCGCGGATTACACAGCGCCCCACGTCGGCCGCCATAGCTCAGTTGGTTAGAGCGCTAGATTGTGGATCTAGAGGTCCCCCGTTCGAGCCGGGGTGGCGGTACCACCGACCCTCTCTCATTACCTCCTGCCCTGAAATCGGTCTCCGCCGACGGTTGCGGTAATCCTCCTGCACCTGCCAGCTTGCGAAGCTGTGTCGCAGGCCGTGGGACCGGATGCCGGTGATCGCCGCCCTCTCGCGGGCTCCCGCGAACGCCTTCTCCGGGTTGCCGCTGCAGGTGACCGGCTGGGCGGCGTCGGGCACCATGCTGCCGACTACCCTCGCTCTCGTTGCCACCTCGTTCAGTTGAAACCGCAGGAAGGGTCAGGGGACGGAAGGTCTCTGCGCGGTCGTCGTCGGCGAGGCAAGTGGAGCCGCAAGCCGTGACGATGTGGCTGGCGGCACAAGACATCGCTTGATTGCCCTGCCCGAGGCGAATTTTCGATCCCGCGGCAACTCTGACGCAGCTTCTGCGTTCTGGCAGAGCTTCGACGGCTGGCCCGGCCGGAGTGGCATGGCTGGAGTGCTCGATGGTTGCGCCAAGCGAACGGGTCGTCAGCACGGACGACGGGGTGCGGAGCCCGGCAGTCGGCCCCACCAAACCCCGCCTGCTGATGATCCTCGGCCCCGGCCTCATCACGGGCGCGTCCGACGACGACCCGAGCGGCATCGCCACCTACAGCCAAGCCGGCGCTCAGTTTGGCTACACCGTCCTGTGGACGATGCTGTTCAGCTACCCGCTCATGGCAGCCGTGCAGGAGATCAGTGCCCGGCTCGGCCGCACCACCGGGCGGGGCATCGCCGGCAACCTGAGAAAGCACTATTCGTCCGGTGTCGCTCTGGCGATCCTGCCGCTGCTCCTGTTCGCCAACATCGTCAACCTGGGAGCCGATCTGGGCGCCATGGCCGAGGCGCTCAGCCTGCTGAGCGGCGGTCCGCGCCTCGCCTTCGTCGTTCTGCTCGGCGGCGGCACCATCGCCATGCAGATGCTGCTCAAGCACACCCGCTACGTCTCGGTCCTGAAGTGGCTCTCCCTGTCGCTGCTGTCCTACTTCGGAACGGCCCTGATGGTGAACGTGCCCTGGGGCGAGGCGCTGCACGGGTTGCTGGTGCCCAGCTTCCATGCCGGCAAGGCGTTCTGGCTCATGGTGGTGGCGGTGCTCGGCACGACGATCAGCCCTTACCTGTTCTTCTGGCAGGCGGCTCAGGAGGTGGAAGACACAAGGGCCAAGCCGGCGCGCGATCCGCTCAAGCACGCGCCCGAGCAGGCGCCCGCCGCCCTGGCGCGCATCCGCCTGGATACGCTGATCGGAATGGGCTTTTCCAACCTCGTGGCACTCGCCATCATGGTCACCACGGCAGCGACCCTACACGCGAACGGCGCCTCCGACATTCAGACCTCGACCGATGCGGCGAAAGCACTGGAGCCCATCGTGGGCCGCTTCGCCTTTGCGGTGTTCACGCTCGGCATCGTGGGCACCGGGTTTCTCGCGCTACCGGTGCTCGGCGGCTCGGCGGCCTATGCGCTCGGCGAGTTCCGTCGCTGGCCCGTGGGCCTGGAACGCAAGCCGGTCGAGGCCAAGGCGTTCTATGCGGCCCTGGCCGCGGCGACCGTGCTCGGAGCCGCGGTGACGCTCTCGCCGATCAGCCCCATCAATGCGCTGTTCTGGAGCGCGGTGGTGAACGGAGTTCTGGCGGCACCCGTCATGGCGCTGCTGATGCTGATGGTCGCGAATCCGAAGATCATGGGCGGGTTCGTCATCACCGGACCGCTGCGGGTGATGGGGTGGATCGCGACGGGAGCGATGCTGCTGGCTGCGCTGACCCTTGGCGTCACATCGATCCTGTGAGGACGAGTTGATCGACCGCTCCGGACTCGTCGAATCTCGTCGACCGTCAAAAGTTCTCCCATACCCCTGCCGGCTGGAGGCCATCCCCCGTGTCCAAGAACCGACCCTCCCTGGAGCGCATCAGCACCTACGACACGAGGACGAACGACCTCACCGTCATCATCGAGACTCCGAAGGGCAGCCGCAGCAAGTACGCCTACGATCCGGAGATCGGCACCTTCGCGCTGAAATTCGTCCTGCCCGCCGGGATGACCTTCCCGGTGGATTTCGGCTTTGTTCCCTCGACGCTCGGCGCGGACGGCGACCCGCTCGATATCATCATCCTGCTCGACGAGACGCTCTCGGTCGGGACGAAGGTGAGCGCGCGCCTCATCGGTGCGATCGAGGCCGAGGAGCGGGAGAAGGATGGCGCATGGGAGCGCAACGACCGTCTCGTCGCGGTTGCGACCCACGCCCATGCCTACGACAAGGCGCATGACCTCCGCGACCTCGACCCTGCCCTGCTGCCCGGCATCGAGCGCTTCTTCGAGAGCTACAACAGGCTCCACGACAAGGATTTTCGCGTGAAGGAGCGGGTCGACGCCAAGGAGGCGGGCAAGCTGGTGAAGAAGGGCATGGCGGCCTACCAGGACGGTTGACCTTGCGCAGGTTCCGCATCTCTCGCGACCAGACTCGGGCGTCTTGATGCTGGGATCCAGAACAACACGTTTCTCCATGCGGGCCGGTTACAGAAGGTCGCTGCTCGCGGGCTGTCGGGTCCATGGTGCAGGTGAGATCGGGCGGGAGTGGCAAAGCCGCACCGGTTCGGGCGCGACCCGGCTCATCTCATGCCGGGACTTCTGGCACTAGCCCGGATTGATCGCCGTCACGAGCCAGCAGGCGGCGCCGAGGACCACCGGCGTCTCCTGCGGCAGGGCCGCGGTGACCGCCTCGAGCGCTCGGGCACGCTGCGCCTCGTCGAGTTCCCGCACCAGGGCAGCGACCGGTCCGACGCTCAGCGCGAAGCGGGCGGCCTGCGCAACGTCGCGGCCGAGCGAGATCCCACAGGTCACGGCCGCCTCGTTCACCGCGGTGAAGCCCGCCTGCGCGAGCAGTCCGGCCAGGAGCCCGGCTTCCCCGAAGCGGAACGGGCCCGGCGCGCCCGGGACCGGCGGCTCGGGTGGCGGCACGACGCGCAGGGCCGCCTCGCGCGGTACGACCACCCACGGATTGGCAGCCAGACTCTGCCAGCACAGGAAGGCGAGGCGGCCTCCGGTCTTCAGCGAGCGGCGGAGATTGGCGAAGGCGGCGCGCGAATCCTCGAAGAACATCACGCCGAAACGCGAGATCACGGCGTCGTGGACCGGGGCGAGGGCATGGGTCTGCGCATCCGCTGCGACCCAGGCGACCGGCGCGGCCCGCGGCGCGCGCGCCCGGGCGCGCGCCAGCATCGGGCGCGAGAGGTCGAGGCCCGTGACGAAGCCGCCCGGCGCGACCGCCTCCGCGGCGATCAGGGTCGTCTCCCCGCAGCCGCAGCCGACATCCAGCACGCGCTCGCCGGGGCGCAGCGCCGCGGCCCGGATCAGGGCCGTGGTGAGAGGCGTGAAGGCCGCGTCGAGGGCGTCCTGCAGCCGCGCCCAGCGTTCCCCGACCTCGCCGTTCCAGTATTCGGTCTGCGGCATCGGATCCGGCATGACACCTCCCGGTCGCATCGGTGCTCCCCGTGCGTTCTGGGCGACGGGGACGGACCGGCGCAAGTCGGTGGCCCCGACCCGCAGCCTTCCGCCCGCGTCGGCCGTCCGTGCTGCGGGCCGTGCCGGTCCATGCCGCCCTGCGGCACTGCGTCCCGGCGCTCGACTTGGGCGAACGCTGACGACCGGGCGGTGCGGCATGGTTGCATGGCGACGCGCAGCCGCCCTATGGGGCGAGCTCGGTTCCTCGGTCTGTCGGCAGGGCAGGAAGGGGCAACAACAGGAAGACCAGGGAGAACGCACGATGGACGACCTCGGCAGCTATCGGGCCCTCACCGCGGACGAGATCGTCCTCGGCCTGTCGGCGATCGGGCAGGCGGTGGTGCGCCACGCGACGCCGCAGAAGGGCATCCGGGCGACCCTGGCGCCGGACGGTGTCCGGATCGAGGGCTATCGCGGCATCCACAAGGCGCAGACCATGCTGATTCCGTTCCGGGACCTCAAGCGCAAGCCGGCTCATCTCCTGGCGCAAGAGATCGCAACGCTCGCCGCACGCCTGTAGGCGCGCCGGAGCCCCTCGGCAGCAAGATCCTCGGTGCGGACCAGGTCGGTGCGCCGCAGCCTCATCTCGCTCAGGGCGATTCATGCCGAAGAAACGCCACGCTCGGCCCCGGAACCGCTTGCAGCCTGCCGAGGCCGTCGCTATAAGCCCCCCACGTCGGCGACGCCGACGCTTCGGAGTGTAGCGCAGTCTGGTAGCGCACCACGTTCGGGACGTGGGGGTCGCAGGTTCAAATCCTGCCACTCCGACCATTAAATCAATGGCTTAGCGAATTCCCGATTTCGCTGGCCCAGGAAATGGCCCATGAAATTGCGGCCAGCCTGATTCTGCCCAAGCTCATCGACAGCCACCGAACGCGCCGGCCGCTCCCTCCTGGAAGTCCGGATGGTGATGCCCGTAGGTGGTCTGCAGCGTCTCGATCGTCATGCCGAGCATGCCGGCCGCTTCCCAGGGGTCGACGCCGGCTTGCATCAGCCACGTCGCGGCCGTGTGCCGAAGCACGTGCGGCACGATGCCCAGCTCAAGGCCTGCGTCGGCAAGGCAGCCCTCCCACCCTGTGCGAATCGGCGTCGAGAGCGGCGACCCGTCCGTCCGGTGGATCACGTAGATGGTCGGCGCCTCGCGAAGGCTCTTGCGCCGCTCGCTCGCCGGCTCCGGTTTCGCGTCGATCTCCGCCCAGCGGCGGAGGTGGGCCATCAGCCGGTGCGCGATTTTGGCCGGCGGCCGGCGCTTGCGGCTTTCCCGCTCGCCGATGCCGCGCCGGTAGATCCGCCCCCGCTCCAGGTCGATCCATCCGCCGGTCGTGTTCGGGTGCCACTGCAATCGCTCCACCGCCTCGTGGCGCGTGCCGGTGTAGAGCCCGATGAGGATGAAGCGGCGGATGTGCCGGCGTCGCGTGCGTGTCACGCGATCGCGCAGCACGATGCGCCCGGCCTCGTCCCGCTTCCATTGTCCGAGAAGGGGATCCCAGACGAGGCCGCAGGCCGCGCCGAGGAGCCGTGCCGCTTCGGACCGGGTCAGCCAGCGTTCGCGCGCGCCCGCCTTCGGCGGCAGCGTCACCTTCGGGACTGCGGTGAGGGTGTACTCCGCATGGTAGAGGTTCACGGCCGCACGCAACACCTCCAGGTCGCGACGCGCCGTGGCCGCGGTTACCCGCTTGCCGAGTGCCGCTCCCTTGCGGGCGCCCTTCAGGGGCTGCGCGGTGCGCCACGTGACGTACTCACGGCAGGTCGCCCCCTTGATCGCCTCTACCGGTTTGTCGCCCCAGAACTCCAGAAGCTTGGCGATGTAGGCCAGCAGCTCGTCGTAGCGGCCGATCGCGTCCTTGCCGGCATCGTCGCCAGGGCTCTTGGCCTTCGCGTAGAAAGTCAGGACATCGGTGATCACGAGGTCAGCGGGTGAATGGCTGCCGAGCGTCGATTGGTGCCGGCGCCCGATGTACGCCGCAAGGAAGCGCGCAGCTCCGCTATGGTCGTCTGGCCCGCATTCTGTGCTGATTTCAGCGCCTCGGTGGAGAACGACCCAGACGGGATCACGGCCGGCCCGCTCGCGGAGGTAGAGGCGTGGCGGCTTGGCTTTGCGGCCCGGCATGGCTTGGTCATCTCTCGGATGGCGCGCGGCGTGGTCAGCATCTTGCCGGCGACGTGGCGGACGGCAAGGTCACCGTTGCGGTAGGCCGTCCGAAGGGACGAGAGCGTCATCGGTCCATGGGGGAAGAACACGGCCACTGCCTCGGCGAGCGTCATCGGCTCGTCGTCGGTCCAAAGGTCCGGCGTCGGGCGCTGGGCGATTCGGACGGAGGCGCGCGGCATCGTCAGCCCCTCCGCCTCGCCGATAGCCGCACCGCCCGCAGGTACGGCCGGCTCGCCAGCACCACCTCCGGCGCCCGCCAGGACAGGCGCGCAGCCCGCTCGCGCCGGTCCTCCTCGCGGTAGAGGTGGGCGAGCCGGTTGAGGCAGGAGAGGAGCTTGAGGAGCTTGGCGATCGGCCGCTGGAAGCGGTGGGCCATGTAGAGGTCGTAGAGCTCCGCTCCGCGCTGCAGGCGGCGGTTGTTGAACGCCTGCCGGCAGGTGGGGGTGCAGAATTCGGAATGGCGCGCTGCAGCCCCGTAGGGCTGTCCGCACTCCAGGCAGGTCCGCTCGCCCCGGAGCGGGGCGGTATCGCCATCCTGGGCCGCCTCAGCGGATGCGTTTAAACGCAGCGGGGCGTTCATGGCGCCCCCGCAGCCGGCGGGCGGAGATCCGCCAGCGCATCCTCGGCGACCTGCAGGGCCGCCAGGGCGGCCTCGCTATCCTCGGCGACGGGTGCGAGGATCGCCCGGATGCTGTCGAGGGCGGAGACGAGGACCTCCGCCAGCTCGGCTGGCGCACGCGGCGCACTGCCGTTGGCTCGGCCGAGCAGAATGGCCGCCACCGCGTGTGCCGTTTCATCCGGCCACGTGCCTTCGGTATTGACCGTGAAGACCTCGTAGCCATCCGCGTCGCAGACGACCCCCACTTCGTCCGGGTCCTCGCTCAAGGCAAGAGGGAGGCGGATGCAGTGCCGGGCGAAGAGAGCGGCCGCGTCAGACACGGATTCGCTCCTCGCTGCCGGGAGAGTAGGGACCGATGATCTCGGCGATGTCGCTGCCGCTCGGCATCCGTGGCGCGAGGGCCTGCAGCACCTCGTCAAGCGAGATGCAGATGTCCGTAGCGAGCAGCGCCATCAGCTCGGGCTCCTCGCCATCCTGGGTCAGGATCAGGCACCGCTTGCCGGCGCCGCAGAACCATCCGGCCTCCAGGTGCGCAGAGCGCCCGCACGGCAGCACGAGGACGCAGGTGTCCGCCCACTGCATGCCGCGCAGGTCACTGACGAAGCCGCGGGCGGCGATCGGGTGCGTGGTCAGCAGGCGCCGGTACTCGGCGGCCGACCATGCCTCCCAATTCGGGTCGATCTCCGACCATGCGAATCCCGGCACGCCATTGAAGGGGTTGCGGAAGTCGTAGACCTCATGGCCCGCCTCGCGCAGCGCGGAGACGACCGCCGGCTGCTTCGGGTTGCGCCAGGACGAGGCGACGTAGATGCGACGGGACAAAGTCACGCTCCCATGAAGGAGAACGCCGGGCGCGGGCCGAAGAAGCCTGCGATGTCGGCCATCACAGCCGCCGGCATCCGCCAGACGGTGGCGACGAGCAGCTCGAAGACGGCCGCGCCGATGGCGAGCAACTCCAGGAAGGTGAGACGGTCCGCGCTCATGAGCGGTGTCCTTCTGCGGATGAGGGATCGGGGCGCTCTGGAAAGCGGCAAAAAACTGCCGGTGTTCGCACTTCGTCCGGAAAGGAATTTCCGCGAACGTCTCGTGATGTTCTGCTCGCCTCTGAGGGCGGGATGAGGCAGGCGGAGGTCATCGCGTCGCCGTTTCACGAATGTGAGCGACAGCTCGTGCCGCAGCGAACATACCCCCGTCACTGATGCGGGAGGCGAAATGATGCGTCAGCGCAGAACTCGGGCTGAGGTCAAAGAGATGATCCTGCGCCGGGTGCGCGAACTTCCAGGGGGTAAGTACATTCGAGACATCCAGATCGAGCCAATGACGGACGACAGCCCTGTGCCGCCGTTCTTCGTCGATGTGGAAGAGGACGCCGACGATGACTTGAACGTAGCTCTTCGCGCGACCGACATCGCAATACGGATCATGTACTGCATCTTCGACGTGGAAGATTTCGCGGAGCACTGAGCGCGCGGAGCTCATGCCGGCACCCCGATGCGCGGAGCGGTACCTATCTGCCGGTGAACTCGCTCCGTTGGCGCATTGCCGAGGCAAGCACTGGAGGCTCATATGCCTGACAAGCCCATGTCCAAAGACACACCATCCACCGGTACTGCCTGGACAAAGCCGCGGGGGAAGGCTGAGACGGGGCAGGACGGACCGCCTCCTCGCCCCCACATGACGGTGACGCAGAAGCCGGAGCCGAGCCCGCACGACGTGAAGAAGCAGCGCGACTGAACCGGCGAACAGGTCTGTGCGGCGGGCGGGGGTCATGCCGTCACTCCGCGGCCTGGAGGTCGCGCTGTTCCTGCTTCTCAGCGAGGCTCGCGTAACTGACGCCGAAGGCGCCGGGCGGCGAGTAGGCGATGCGGAAGTGGGCCAGGCAGTAGCAGCTGCCGTCCTTGACCGGCTCGCCGCAGAAGCGGTGCTGGCTGGGCGCTACGCTCCCTGTGATCGGGTAGCGGCAATCCCCGGGGCCGAGCTGGTGGAGCAGATAGCCGTCGGCCGGGCGCTCCGCCGGCTTGCCTTCGGGGCGAAAGACGTAGGGCTGGGGCGGCTCTGCGGGCGCGGCCGCAGGCTCCGGTGCCGCGGGCTCGGCCGGCGTATCTGCTTCTGGCTGCACGCCCTGCTGTCCGACCAGCCCGAGCCGGCGGATCTTGCCCATCACGGCCGAGCGGGAGAGGCTCAGCCCGTGCGCAGCATTGATCGCCTCGGCGATTGCGCTGCCGCTCTTGCCGGCGGACCAGAGCTCGCGGAGCATGTCGATGGCGGCCGAAGGCCATTCGGTACCGGACATGACGGGTCCTCAGAATTCGGGGCGGCGGCAGGCAAGTGGCGGTGGTCATGGAGCCGCCCCGAACCAGAGGCCGGCGTTGATGAGTGCAGCCGCAGCCGCGCAGACGATGCCTGCCGTGATCAGCCCGCCCATGAGAGCCATGGTGATCGCGTAGGAAGGGCGGGGCAGGGGATCGTGCTGGGAGGCCATCTCACGCCGCCATCCCGATCAGGGCCAGGGCGCCGATGCCGCTGAGCGAGAGCGCCCAGAGCAGATACAGGATGGTCGCGGCGCGGGAGCGGCCCTCACGTGGCTCGTCGGCGGACGAGGCAAGCGGCCTGCGGAGGCGGAAATCTGTCGGGACGATCAGATGGCCGTCATCCGACGTGCGGGCGGACAGGCAGGCGCGGGAGAGAGGGGCAGTGCGCATCAAGCTGCGCTCCCCCGGTAGGTGCCGCGGGCAAGATGGCCGTCTCGCATCGCCTGGATGCGGGCAAGGGAGGCGGCCGTCCGAGCTTCAGCGCGATCGGCGGCCGAGACGGGCCGACGGTCCTTCGCGATGCGGTGGATCGCGACCGACCAGTTGAGGAGGCAGTGGGAGGACATCAAGGCGGTGCTCCATCGGGAACACCGATTTTGTATCACTTGTATCGATACTCGTCAATCCGGTATCTAAATCAGCGATACATGGCTCTACCGAATGCCGGAACCGACGATCAAATGTACCGCTTCAACCGATCGCCGATCGAACGTGAGCGTCTTCGGCGGGTTGAGCTGCTCGACGATCACATGCTCGGATGTGGTACGAACGTACCGCTTAACGAGCCCAATGAGATCGCCCGACGCATCTCGGACGTTGAGGAAGACATACGAGCCAGCGTGATACGGCCGAGTTGGGTGAATAAATACAAGCTCTCCTGGCTCATATCTTGGCAGCATGCAGTCGCCAACAACCTCTGTGCTGTAGGCGTTATCAACATCAACGAGATTGCCAGGGCACTCAACGCGACCAGATATCGTCCCGTCGATCACGATTGCGCCTCCCTCGCCGACCCGCTTCCTGCCTACAACAGGGATAAGTCGCCCAGAGGGTACAACTGCCGTAATAGCGTTCGCAACGTTCCTTTGCGGCGTGGTTGCGTCATTTGCTCGCATGTCGCCCTTCCCGCTCCACAGCCACTCGAACGAGATTCCCATCGCGCTTGCGTAGAGCATGGCCGCGTTCTCGGTAATGTCGCGCGTGCCGTTCTCGTGTGATTTGTATGTGCTGACCTTAAGGCCTTTGTCTCTAAGAGCTTCTGCGGCCATGGAGGCGTTCTTGTAGCCAGCGTCGAAGCGCGCGCGTTTGAGCCGCTCGCGCCGCGCGTCGTTGTCTCTGTCCCGCATCCTTGCCTCAGCGCTGGTCTCCTCTTTCGGCATTGTTAGCGGGTTCCGTGTATCGATGGTGTTGACACAGTATCGATACATATGATACCGATACAACATGACCCGTTACCCTACCACAGTAGGCGAACTTATCGCACTCTGGCCGAGCGCAGAGCAGTTCGCCCGCGATCTCAAGCTTAAACACACCTCTCATGCTCGGCTCATGCGGATGCGCGGGAGCATCGCGCCGAGATGGTGGGACGACGTTGTGCTGGCGGCCAGCCGGCGCGGCATCGAAGGCGTCAACCACGGAACGCTTGAGCGCATCTATGCGAGTACCCGGCGGGCGCCTCGCGCATACGGCGGCCACGCCATTACCGCGGCTGCTACCTGCGCTCATGCCGCTCCTCCTGCAGAGCAGGGAGCCGCCGCATGACCGCGCCGCTCCCGCTCTCCCGCATCCTGGCTGCTCATCTCGCAGTCCTCGTCTTGATGGCCATCACCGTGGCCACTGCAGCGTCGTTCCGCCCGGCGGCCTCCCATCCCCACACCCTGACTGGCCCGACCCGCATCCTGACGGAGGCGCAGCCGTGAATAGTCGTGAGCGCATCGTTGAGGTCTCGGCGGCAGGGCACGAGATCGCCGAAGTCGCCGTCAACGACGTCACCCAGGTCGGCCGGACCGTTCTGACGGTCCGTGATGTTGGCGGCGTCTCTCAGATCAACCTGACGGCGGCCAACATCGACCGCCTTGTCCGCCAGCTTGTGACCGCCCGCGGCCTCCTCGCCGCTGAGCCCGCGGAGGCATAGGCCATGGCGCAGGATCCCAACACCGCTGGTCCGCTCCGCTTCCTCCCGCTCCGCCGCGAGGCGTGAGCCATGCGCCCCATCAGCCTTTTCCCGATCCGCCGGCCAACACCTGGCCCTGCCGGCGGCGCGCCCGGTCCGACCGACACCCGCCCCATCTCGTCTCGGACCGGGCGCAACCCTGATCGCATCGCCGACGGTGGCGATGCCCCGAGGTCCGCCTCCCCCGGCGGACACAGGGTCAGGACTTCCCCGGCTCGCCACGAGCGGGCCGGGGCTTTCCGGCCCTCTGCGCCCGGCTTGGCTTCCGACCTGTCGCCGGACGGGCGCGGCCTCCCTCTTCATGTCTCCGCCGCGCCAGCGTCGACCGACGCTCGCTCTCCCGTGGTGTCCGACCATGATGCATCCGCCCTTCCGGAAAGCGCGCTACCGCCTCACGGCGGATGGTCGCTGTCAGTTCCTGACGCAGGACGGCTGGGTGACCCTGTTCCGGGTGGCCTCGTGACGGAGCCGGATCTCGCGGATCTCGTCGCTCGCCTTCATCGCGCTGCCCAGCATGCCGGCTGTGTCGCGCGTGGGACTGAGATCCTGGCCGCCCTCATGCAGCGTGGCCTACCGCTTCAAGAGCCCTGCCAGGGCATGGCCCAGGCGGTTCAGCGCCACGAAGAGCAGGCGCAGGTGCTGGCGGACGCCTGCGCGTTCGTCGTTCGCTGCGCCGCCCAGCCGGACTTCCTGACCATGCTCACCGCGTTGGAGCGCGGTGAGGAGGTCATAGCTGCGGACACGCACGACGCGTCCGTGCTTCCGGTCGCCATCTCCTATCAGCCTGCCAGGGCTGTTGTCGTTGGCGACCTTCACCACGCGACCTCGCCTGCCAGGGTGTTCTGGTCGCGCGTGTTCGACTTCGTCCTTCCGGGACACCGCAAGTCCTCCGGCCCTGCTCATCATGTGGTCCCTCCCGACACCTCGGGAACAGACCATAGGAGCGACCCAAGGTGTCGGGATTCTCACCCAAGCTCTCGGGAGAACGTCCCGAGCGTCACGAGGGTAGCATGACAGCCCAGGCTGAAGCACGGCAGCTCGTGGAGCTGATCGCCGGCCCGGTGCGGCTCGGCGAGAACGTGAAGGTGGCGCTCGCGCGCGTCGCGCAGCTCACGGGGCTCGGCGATCGTCGGGTCCGCGGGATATGGAACGGAGAGGCGCGGCGTATCGAGGCCGCGGAGATGGACCGCCTGCGTCAGGTGGCCCTTGATGCCCGCACCCGAGAGGATGCCGAACGTGCGTACCGAACCCACCTCGCGCGGATCCAGGCCTACCGACAGGCCCTTCGCCTATGCGTTGAGGAACACGCTGGCGACGTGGATCTTGGACGGGTCGAGTTGGCTCGGAATCCGGCTGGCTCGGTGGATCGCTCCCTGGATCGGGGAGCACGCTGATGGCGCGGGAGATCTTCCTCGTCGGGATTGATCCCGGCCTTACCGGCGATATCGCTCCGCTCGGCTTCGCGGGAGGGGCTCGATGACCCGAGCCCGCGACGAGCAGCGCATCCAGACGGCGATCGTCACGGCGATGCATCGCGCCTTCGACTGCCGGTGTGTCCACGTCGCCAACGGCGGCGCCCGCGGCAAGCTCGAAGCGGTCGCGTTCAAGGCCATGGGCGTGTGGGCCGGCCACCCGGACCTCAACGTCTACGGCCGCAGCGGCGCCGCGCCGCTGTTCATGATCGAGGTCAAGGAACGCATCCAGGCTCGCGAGCGCGCAGTCCCGGCCGATCAGCGGTTCTGGTCCCTGTCGGATGAGCAGAAGCCCGTCGTGTCCGAACTGCGCGAGCGCGGCATCCGGGTGTTCGTCGTCGACAGCCCCGAGGACGCCGTCGCGGCCGGCGGGCGCATGGGCCTGCGCGCCCGCAGCGAGGCGCCGCGATCGGCGGCCTACGCCATCGCCACGGGGCTCTGACATGGCTTTGTTTGATCTCACCCCCGGCCTGCATCGCGGCGATCAACCCGTGGCCCAGCTCGCCGCCCGGACGCACAAGGGGCAGGCCCACTTCGCCGGCACCGGCCCGGCCGGCAAGCAGTGCCGGCAATGCGCGCGCTGGATGTTCGTCGGCCAATGGCGCCACGGGCCGGCCCCGAGCCCCTGCGGCAAGTACCGGGAGCTGATGCGCCAGAAGGGCAAGCCTGTCCCCTACGGCGCCGCCGCCTGCAAGTTCTTCGAACCCCGCGCGCAGGAGATCCCCCTCGCCAAGCCGGTGCGCTCCCATGCGTGAGCCGGCGAATTTCTTCGACGAGATCGCCGACGCGCAGATCGCCGCGCCGGTCAAGCGCAAGCTTACCAAAACCGAGGAGCGCCGCTTCAAGGCGCGCGAGGCCGAGAAGGAGCTTCAGGACGAGCAGAAGCTCGGCAAGCTCTATCGCCGTTGGCGCCGCGAGAAGCGCGACGCGCTCCTGAACGGTCCCCACGGGTCGGCGATCGCCGATCTCCTGTCCTTCATGGCGGGGATGACGCTCGATGCCGCGCCCGCGCTGATCGAGCGCGTCCGCTCGGCCGGCTGGATCCGCGACCTCTCGGCCGACCAGCGCTTCGACCTCCTGTTCCTGATCGGCAACGGCATCGCGTCCTGTCGCGTCCGCCACGGCCTGACGCCGTTCGAGGACGAGATCCCGTGGACGCAGGCGCCCAAGGCCTTCGCTCAGATCAAATCACTGATGGGGCTCGACGGCCAATGATCGAGGCTGCGCTTACCTCCTACGCGCTCGGCCGGGCAAAAGTCTGGGATTACGACCGTTCTCAGACGGTGGGTGCGTCCGAGGTCGGGCAATGCGCCCGCAAGATCTTCTACATGAAGAACGAGGAGGACGCGCAATACGGCACGGCGCGCGATCTCGACTACCACGACGGCTGGGGCGCGAAGGAGCGGGGCACCGTCTACGAGGCGGCGTTCTGGGTGCCGGCGATCCGCGCCCGCTTCGGCGCCAGCGCCCTGTTCACGGGCGACGCGCAGCGCACCTTCGCGGACGGCTTCCTGTCGGCCACGCCGGACGGCCTGTTGATCGACCAGCCGGCCGACGCGCTGGCGGCGCTCGGCGTCTCAGACATCGAAGGAGATTCGATCCTCCTCGACTGCAAGTCGATCGACCCGCGCGCCAAGCTCGACAGTGCAAAGCCCGAGCACCTGTTCCAGGTCCAGGCCGGCATGGGGCTCCTGCGCCGGCTCACGCGATACCGTCCAAGCTACGCGATCATCTCCTACACCGACGCCTCGTTCTGGGACGAGACGAAGGAGTTCGTCGTCCGGTTCGACGAAGGCGCCTTCCGGCAGGCCGAAGCCCGCGCCCGGGACATCATGCTCGCGCGCTCCGCCGACGAGCTGCGGCCCGAGGGGCGGATCGCGGGCGGCCAGGACTGCGAGCACTGCCCCTTCACCGGCCCGTGCGGGCAGCGGCGCGCCGAGCGGGTGCCGCGGGAGAAGCGGGAGGTGCCGGCGGACACCGCCGCCGATCTCCTGCGGCTCGGCCGCGCGGCGAGCGAGGCCATGAAGCGGGCCGAGGCCGCCGAAGCGGAAGCCGCCGCGCGGAAGGAGCAGATCCGCGAGATCCTGGCCCGGCACGGCACCAAGTCGTTCAAGGCGGATGGCCTGTCGATCTCCTGGGCCGCCCTCAAGGGCCGGCCGTCCTGGGACGACAAGGCCATCCGCGAGGCGGCCCAGGCCGCCGGCATCGATCTCACCCCCTTCAGCAAGGTCGGAGACCCGTCGGACCGCCTGACGATCTCCACCCGATGAGATCCCGGCCGATCCGGCCGGGGAAGCCCGCGGCCCGCGCCGCACCGGACAGAGAGAAGGAAGACACGAATGAACGCGGTCATGGAACGTCCATCCTCGGCCGTCGCCGTCGAGCGCAACGCGTTCGAGGCCTACGGCGACGCGGCGGTCGGAACGCGGATCGTCGGGGATCTGCTGCGGTTCAACAAGGGCGACTGGCTCGCCGGCCAGGACCAGGACGAGCTGGAGATCGGGACGCGGCTCGTCGCCAATTTGCCCGAGCTGATGGTCGGGTGGGTCAAGTGGGTCGACGGCAAGCCCGAGGACCAGCGCATGGGCCGGGTCGCGGACGGCTTCGTGCCGCCCTCGCGCGCTTCGCTCGGCGACCTCGACGAGGAGGAGTGGGAGACCGACGAGGAGGGCCGCCCGCGCGACCCCTGGCAGAAGACCAACTACCTGCTCCTGAAGGCGGAGGAGGGCGATCAGCTCTACACGCTCGCCGGCTCCTCCTCCGGCATGCTCACGGCGATCGGCACGCTCGCCCGCGAGTACGGCAAGCGCATCCGCATGCGGCCCGACGAGGTGCCGGTGATCGAGCTCGGCCGGGACAAGTACAAGCACAAGGTCTACTCGTGGGTGAAGGTGCCGGTTCTGAAGATCGTCGGCTGGGTGAAGGCCGACGTGTTCGCCGATGCCCTGGCCGCGGAGGCGGCCGCGCGGGATGACGGCGAGGCCGGGCCCGCCCACGATCCCGAGACGGGCGAGATTCCCTTCGACGCGCCGCCCGCGCCTGCGGCGCCCGCCAAGCCGGCTCAGGCCGCCAAGGCGACCCGCGCCGCAGGCAAGCGGGCGGAGGCCCCGGCCACGCAGTTCTGAGCCTTGCTCGGACCGACAGAGCGAACCGGGACATCCCGTCCCGGTCAGTCCACCCCTCGTCCCCGATCGGCGTCATGGCGGATCCCGCGGTCAACACCGCCAGCGCGTTCCTAGCGGCGGTCTTCGGCGCCTACAGCGAGGCGAACGTCTTCGTCTGCGCGCTGCCGAACGTGCGCGGCGACCACGGCGAGCGCGCGCTGATCACGCGGGATTTCGTGCTCGCGGACCGGTTCGTCAGGAAGTGGGACCGGCCCGGCACCGCGATCTACTATTGCGTGGGGACGATCCGGCCGGGCGCCCAGCCGCTCCGGCCCGGCGGATCGGTCCGTTCCCGTGAGAACGTCGCGGAGATCCTGACGCTCGCCAGCGACACCGACCTGAAGTCGGTCGAGATCGGCCGCGAAGACATTATCGCCAAATACCATGCTCTCGAATTTCCGCCTTCCGTGATCGTGTGGTCCGGCCGGGGCGCGCAGGGGCTGTGGCTCCTCAACGAGGCGCTGCCGGCGACACCCGAGACCATCGCGCGCGTGGAGGCCCTGAACGCGCAGCTCGCCGACGTGGTGGCGGGCGATCCGATCCAGGACGTTTCCCGGCTCCTGCGGCTGCCCGGCAGCCACAACACGAAGGAGGGCGGCTGGCGCGATGTCGCGGTGATCCGCGCGCAGTACGAGCCCCGCTACGCGCTCGAGGACCTGGAGGAGTGGCTGTCCCGGCAGTCGCCGGTGATGAAGAAGAAGCCGGCGGAGCCCGCCCCGGGCCGGCCGGCGGTGCCGGGTCTGGCGGACAACCCCTACCTCGCCGTCGCGGCCCTGTTCGGGATCAAGCCCCCGATGGACGTCGAGGAGCGTCTGTCCGCGATGGCCTACCAGGGCGCGGGCGAGACCTCGATCCACCAGACGCAGCTCGAAGTGTCGGCCGCGCTCCTCACCCGCGGCCGGACGATCGACGAGGCGGTCGCGATCCTGATGGCGGCGACGCGCGCGGCGGCCGGCGAGTACGGCGCCCGCTGGAACTGGGAGCGCGAGGAGCGGCTCCTGCGCCGCATGTGCGACGATTGGATCCGCAAGCATCCGGAGGTGCTGGAGCGCCAGCGCGAGGCCGCCGAGGCGGCTGAAGCTGACGAGGAAGCCGTCGACGGCGAGGGCGCCGAGGCCACGGCGGAGGCCGGCCGGGACGGCGCCGGGCCCGCGGACGCCGCCGCCGCGGCGCGGCATGCGGAGCGCGGCAGGGCCGAGGCGGCGGCCGGCAAGGGCCGGCAGGCCGGGGCGACGGTCCACAGCCTCGCGGCCGAGCGGCAGCGGCGCAGCAAGGACGGGCAGGGCAGGGCGAAGGAGCCCAAGCCCTCGACGCACCAGGCGCTGGGCGCGGGCGTCCTGGCGGCCCTGCAGGAGCGCGGCGAGGCCATCCTGTTCACCAAGAAGACCGCGTGGCGCTACCGGGACGGCATCTGGGCGATGGAGACGGACGGCCTCTCGTCCTGGCTGAACGTCCAGATCGAGATGGCCTGCGCGGCCCTCAACATCGTCTCGACGCTCAAGCTCATCAGCGAAGCGCGAGGCTGGATCCAGCGCCGGCCCGAGCTGTGGCGCGACGAGATCCCCTTCGACCGCCACGGCAAGGTGCCGTGCCGGTCCGGCCTCGTCGATCCCCGCACGGGCGAGATCGAGCCGATCAGGCCGGAGCACTACTGCACGTGGGTGGTGGATACCGAGTTCGACCCGGCGGCTCGATGCCCGCTGTGGCTCCAGATGCTCGACGACGTGTTCCCCGACCGGACGGCCACCGTCCGAAAGGAGATCGTCGCGACGCTGCAGGAGGTGCTCGGCTGCGCGATGGTCGACGTGAAATCCCGGCAGCTCACGAAGGCCCTGGTGCTCGTGGGCGGCTCGAACGTCGGCAAGTCGGGCCTGCTCGAAGTCCTGGGCGGGATGTTCGGAGACGACCCGATTTCGGTCGCTCTCGACAGCCTGGAAGGCACGCACGGCAAGATGCCGTTCGTGCGCCGCGCGCCGTGGGTGCTTCACGAGGCCTTCGATCAGCGCAAGTGGCACTTCGCGAGCGGCGTGAAGGCGATCATCACGGGCGATCCCGTCGAGATCAACGTGAAGAATGGCCCCATCATCAGTGGTCGCGTGCGCGCCCCGATCTTCTGGGGCACGAACTATCCGCCGCAGTTCAAGGAGAGCACGCGCGCGATCGTCAACCGGATGATCGTCATCCATTGCCGGAACGTGTTCGACGACCACCGGCTGGTCGGCGTGGCGCAGCTCGCGAGCGAGCGCGGCTACGACAAGCCTTCCTCGATCGTATTGGCGAAGGAGAGGGCAGGCGTCCTGAACTGGGCCCTTGAAGGCCTGAGGCGCGCCCTGGACCGCGGCTCGATCGCCGTGCCCGCGGAGGTGCGGGAGAACGCCGACGCGATCCACAAGGATGCCAACATCGTCGCGGGGTTCATCGACGAATGCATCGAGTGGGACCACGAGATGCGGGTTCCTGTGCCCGATTTCTGCGCGGCCTTCTCCGTGTGGTGGGCGGAGAACAAGGGCGAGGACCGCTCGATTCCCTCGAACGACAGCATTGGCCGCGCCGTGACGGCGCTCGGAAACGAGCGCATCGGTCTTCACGCGAGGGAAACCCGGGACATGCACCGCCGCTACCTGTGCGGGATCGCCCTGAACCCGGCCGGCATCGCCTTCTGGAAGCGGGCGCACGAGGCCCGTGCATTCGAGGGCAAGACAGCCAGCACGACACCCGTCGACGAGAATCCGAACACCGCCATTCCCGCCACATGGCGCACACGGGACACGGTGATCCGAATGATCGAGGCGCATCGCCGAACAGCCCATGACGCTTCGGCGAAGGGAAGTGTCATGGGCAGACCGGAAGTGTCATGCGCCCGAGAAGTGTCATGCGGGGGGAGTGTCATGTCCGAAGCGTCAGGCAAGGCGTCATGGGGGCAAGCGTCATCCGTCCAAGCCGTTGATGAATCGAGAGATCCTCAGTTCTGATGACACATCATGACACTTCTTTCTCTTATAAGCGGGAGGATCAAAATGAGAAAGGGAGATAGGAGAACAGACAAGGAACAAGGGAGAAGAGAAAGGGGTTTAGGCAATATAGGAAAATTCGGTCGGCTGCTGTCATCCGGGTGGAATGGTTGCGATGCCTGATCCGCGCCAGCCGACCCGCCCGTTCGAGCGGCGCCTCGCCCGTCTCGTGGCCGAGATCACGGCCGCGGCCTCGGCCTACGAGGCCCGCTGGACGCTCGCGGCCCTGCACCGGGTCGATGCCGAGCTGCACGCCCGCCTGCGCCGGCAGATCGACCTCTGGCTGGCCGCCTCCGGCTCGTTCGACGAGGACGAGATCGAGCGCCAGGGCGGCGCCCTCGTGCGGGGCTACCGCATCGCCTACGCGCGCATGGGCACTGAGGGCGTCGAGGATGACGCGTACCTGATCGGGAAGGATGAGGCGTCGGGTCTCAGGATCGCGATCGGTGACAGTCCCGCGTCGGCTGACCGGGTCGCGGAGCTTGATCCCGCCTGCGCGTTCTTCACGCCTGATGAGATTGCCGGGCTCCTGCATCAGCTCGGCGGCTTCCGGACCATTGCGGCGGTCAAGCGTGCCTTTCCTGGTGCCCTGGCGCAGCCGTGGAGGCCCGACCCAACGAGCGAGAGATCGACGGCCGAGATCGAGAGCGAGGCCCTTTCCGACCCCGAACAGGAACTCGCCACTGATGACGCGTAGAAGCACCGCCCTCGCCCATGCCGCAGGCGAGATGACGGATGCGCCGGTTCTGCCGGCCGAGCCCGCCCTTGCCCTCGGCGAACGCTGCCGCTGGTCCCGTGACATGCGGCGCTCGGCGGCGATGGCCCAGGCTGCCGGCGAGCCGAATCCGCTTCGGTGGCATGCGGCCGTCACCTTCCCGGGCTGCGAGGTGAAGGTCAGGGATGCGATGCAGCTTCGCCGGATCGACACCGTCTTGCCGATGGTCCGCTTCTGGCGCATCCGCTCCCGCAAGCGGTTCGTGGCGGAGCGCCCCTTGCTGGCCCGCACGGTGATCTTCGGCCTGGATCACGCCTGCCAGGACATCGCCGGCATCGAGGGCCTGGAGCGCGTTGTCCGGGGCGCCTCCGTGGGATGGGCCGACCTGCCCGAGCAGGACGTCTACGATCTCCGCCTCAGCATCCTGCGGGGCGAGTTCGACGCCACCTTGCGCCAGGATTACCCCGAGCGCCCGCTGCCCCGGCTGATCCTCTACTTGCTGCGCAACGGCGACCTCCCGGCCCAGGCGGTGCTCACCCACAAGCAGGCGAAGCGGGCCGGCTTGAAGTTCGCTGCCGCAGCGTGATATTTGCGAGGCCTCAGCACGGGCCGACTGTGACATTTATGCCACCGTCATCCCGTGCGGTAGCTTTGGCGAAGCGCCTCCGCGCGGTTGGCCCGCCGTGACCCTCTTCGGCGCGTGCTCCCTGTCGTGACCAGCTCGCAAACAAGTGGGGGGCGATGCTATTCACCTTCAATGCAGGCGAACCGCACAGCTATCGCTTGGAAGGGCGCTCCAGCTACGAACTACGAAGCGATGCAACTCGCAACGGGTTCATCCATCAGGACCTGCTCACGCACCCACTCAACTGCCTTGTCTTTTGAGGCGAAGATTGAGCCGTTATTCCAGTCTTTGCAGGGGCCAAAACCAGCCTCAAGAAACCACTTACCTTGAAATTCTTGCTCAGTATCTCGGGCTTCGTTGATTTGTGTCAGAACAGCAACAAGCTGGCCTTCAATAAAAACAAGTGTTCCGTGCTCGCCACCTGCTCCGGTGTTCACGACTACGGGCTGGAAATACTCTTCCGCGACCATCTGACCATCCGAATCAGTTGCAGGTATACAGAGGACCACTATTTTGTGCGGTGCAACACTGCAAGTAAAACGTTAGTCTAATACCAAAAAATGCCACCTCTCGTTGCGCAGTCGAGCTGGTGTCGTGTCCCACGTGCACCGATCCATCGCCCTTCGGCGCACATCCCGCTTCGAGCACGGCGCGGTCGTGATCCGTGAGACTGCAGGCGAGAGCGCCTGATGTCGGGCCACACCGGAGGCACGAGCCTGGGCCGAGATCTGCTGACGCTGGTCAGCAGTCTAGTCGCCGTGGTGGCACCCTCAGCGCTCACCGTCCTCGGCGGCACCGTCCTCGGCGGCCTCGTCGCTGCGATCGTCGGTGTGGGGGTGATCGTCTGGGGTGGATCTGCGTTGTTGGGGTTGTGAGTTGCTGATCCCCGCGGGAGAGGGCCCATGCGGATCTCGATCGACGCGCGTGACCCCGGCTTCCGGGCCTACGCTGAGGCGCGTGAGCAGGGCATCACCTTCAACGTAACGCTCGATGGCAAGCGGTTAGCACCTGTCCACACCGCCGACGATCTGACGGGCGAGGTGATCGTGCTGGCTCGGGATCGGAGCGGCCACATAATGCTCGACCCGCGCCGTCCCGGTGAGATCCTGCTGGAGACCCACCGGGGCCGGGTCCGCATCGTCCGCCGGCACCGGCACTGGACGGACGACAGTAACGTCATCTGATCCGCCCGTCGGGTATAGCGCCAGGGACCCTGGAGGGTCGAAATCGATACGGGTGGGCGGGGCCCCGCCTTTTCCTAGCGCTGACCCCGAAATCCGAGGTGCGCACCCATGAGCGAACCGGTCTCGCGGCGAAAGCTCGCGGACATCCTCGGCGTCAGAGAGAGTGCCGTGCGCTCGGCGATAAAGCACAAGCGCATCAGCGTCTTACCGAACGGGCTGATCGATCCGGATAGCGCTCGCGAGGAATGGGAAGCAAACACGGACCCGGCGCGCAGCAGGGTGCGCACCTCGGCCAAAGTGCGCAGGCAAGGTGCGCACCCCCGCGCTGAGGTGCGTACCCCGGCCGAGGCTCGCGAGGCGGTCAGCCTGATCGCCCGGGTGCTGGCTGAGGAGGGGGTGGAGGATGCGGACGGCGGCATCGACTTCGGCAAGGCGCGCACGGCCGAGCTGATCCTGAAGGCTCGCCAGCGCAGCCTCGATCAGGCCGAGCAGCAGGGCCGCCTCATCGAGCGGGCCACGGCCGAGAAGCTGTTCTTCGACACCGCCCGCGAGCTGCGGGACGCCTGGCTGGCCTGGCCGGCCCGGATCGCCATCGTGATGGCCGACGAGCTCAAGGTCGATCCGCGGGCGCTAACCACGATCCTGACCACGCATGTCCACCAGCACCTCGCCGAACTCGGCGAGCCCACCGCGACCTTCTGACATCACGAGCCTGCTGCAAGCGTGGCGCCGGGGGCTCACCCCGCCCCCGAACCTCAACGTGGTGGAGTGGGCCGAGCGCTACCGCAGACTGAGCAAGGAATCCTCGAACGGCGGCCGCTTCATCGTCGCGCGCGTCGAGGTCGCCCGCGGCCCGATGCTCGCCGCCACCGAGCCGGGCGTGCAGACCCTCACCCTGCTGGCCTGCACGCAGCTGCTCAAGACCACGGTGATCGAGAACATCCTCGGCCGCTTCGTCCACGTGGATCCCTGCCCGATGCTGGCCGTGCTGCCGAAGGACGATGCGGCCGAGACCTTCTCCAAGGACCGGCTGGCCCCGATGATCCGGGATACCCCGGTGCTGCGCGAGGTATTCGGCGAGGCCAAGGCCCGCGATGCCGGGGCGACGCTGACCCACAAGCAGTTCCCGGGCGGCCACATCACGCTGGTCGGGGCGAACAGCCCGACCAACTTGGCCATGCGGCCGATCCGGCTGCTGGTCTGCGACGAGATCGACAAGTACCCCCTCTCCGCTGGTGGGGAGGGGCCGCCCATCGACCTCGCCGAGGAGCGCCAGGCCGAGTTCAAGGCCACCAGCCTGTCGGTGCGGGCCTGCTCCCCGACCGTGGCGGGCCGCTCGGCGATCGAGGCGAGCTACGAGGAAAGCGACCAGCGCAAGGCCTTCGTCGCTTGTCCCCACTGTGGCGGCTGGCACCCGCTCGAATGGGAGCAGGTGCGCTTCGACAAGGACGAGGACGGCCGCATTCGGCCGGAGACGGCCCGCTACGAATGCGTGGCGTGCGAGCGGCCCTGGACGGAGGCGCAGCGCCTCATTGCCCTGCGGCGGGTCGAGTGGCGGCAGACCCGGGCCTTCACCTGCTGCGGCGAGCGGCAGCTGCCGGAGATCTGGGAGGAGGAGCGGCATGGGGTCCGGCGCGCGCTCTGCCGGCACTGCGGCGCGCGGGCGCTGCCGAACGAGCATGCCGGGTTCCAGGTCTCGAAGCTCTACGCCCCCAAGCAGACGGTGCGCGAGACGGTGGCGAAGTTCGCGCGGGCGCTGCGCCGCGGCCCGGAGGCGTTGCGCACCTTCTTCAACACCCAGCTTGCCCGCACCTGGAAGGAGGGGGCGGACGCGCCCGAGTGGCAGGACGTCTATGCCCGCCGGGACGACTACCTGTCGGGCACGGTCGCGCGGGCGGCGCTGATCCTGTTCGCGGGCGTGGACGTGCAGAAAGATCGCCTGGAGGTCGGGATCTGGGCGTTCGGGCGCAACCGGGAGCGCTGGCTGGTGGAGCACCGGGTGCTGCCCGGGGCGACGAACCGGCCGGAGGTGTGGGCCGATCTCGAAGCCATGGTCGAGGAGACCTGGCCGCACGCGAGCGGCGCCGAGATGACGGTGCGGGATTGGGGCATCGACTCCAGCGGCTTCACCGCCGAGGTCTACGCCTTCGTGCGCCGGCAGGCCGGGCGCCCGGTCCATGCGGTGGATGGCCAGGACAGCTATGCCGGCGCCTTCCTGGGCGTGGGCGCGAAGGATTCCACGGCGGCCGGCCGGAAGCTGCGGCGCGGGCTGAAGACGGTCCGGATCGGGGCGTCCTTCGCCAAGCAGGAGCTGATGGGCTGCCTTGCCCTGCACCGCCCGCCGGAGGGCAAGCCGTTCCCGGCCGGGTTCGTGCACCTGCCGCGGGACGTGAGCGAGGATCAGGTCAAGCAGCTCACCGCCGAGGAGCTGGTCACCCACGTCACGCGCGGCCGCACGCGGCGGGAGTGGGTGCCGATCGGGGGGCGGCGCAACGAGGTGCTGGACTGCGCCAACTACGCCCGCGGGCTTGCCGCGATGCGCGGCTGGGACCGCTGGCGCGAGCCGCACTGGCGCGAGCTCGAGGCGGCGCTCGGCATCGAGCGGCCCCGGCCGGACGAGGCGGCCGTAGCGCCCGAGGTCGCGGCGAAGACGCTCGCGGCCCGCAACCAGCAACGACGCGCCGTGCGGCGCAGCCGGGTCAACAACCGGCCGATGCGGTGAGGGCGATCGGGCGCAGTCCGCCCCGTACCAGTGGGGCCGATCGAGCCCGTCTCATCCCGCAGAAGTGGGGGCGATTGGCGTCGATCGCCCCCACTCCTGTCGACGTGTCCATGAATGATATCGGCGCGTGGCCGCGGTGAGCATCAGATGGTGGAGTAGGCATGGCCGACACGCCGGAACAACAGCTCGTCAAGCTCAGGGCCCAACTCGCCAAGCTCGATCGGGCCATGGCGAGCGGCGTGCTCACCGTCGAGCAGGCCGACAACGCCGGGCGCATCACCTACCGCAGCTATGCCGAGATGCGGCAGGCCCGGGCGGACCTCATGCGTCGGATCAGCGACCTGGAGGTGTCCGTCAGCGGTGCCGCGCCGCGCCGGACGCGGCAGGTCGTGATGACGGGCCGCAGCGGGTGGTGAGCATGCCTCAGGCACAGCCCGTCCGCTTCCGGATCAAGGGCACCCGCCAGTACGTCACGCCGATCGCCATGGACTTGTCTGGGGCGAAGGGCGGCGCGGCTGTCGAGGCCACGCCATACGATGTCGCGGGCGGCACGGGGCGACGTTCGCGGTCCTGGCGGATCGGGAGCTACGGGCCCAACACCGCGATCACCTACGCGCTCGACGAGCTGCGGCGGAAGTCGCGCGACCAAGCCCGCAAGAACCCCTATGCCCGGGCCGCGGTCGACCGGCTCGTCACCAACATCGTCGGAACCGGAATCAAACCGCAGAGCACGGCCGCGATCCCGACCGACGGGCTGTCGAAGGCGCAAGTCAAGGCCGCGAACACAGCGAGCGCCGCGTTCCGCAAGCAAGTCCAGCAGCTCTGGTGGGACTGGGTCGATCAGGCCGATGCTATTGGCGCCCACGATTTCTACGGCCTCCAGGCCATCGCGGTCCGGGGCATGGTCGAGGGCGGCGAGACCTTCGTCCGGCTGCGCAACCGGCGGCTCGGCGACGGGCTCGCCGTGCCGCTCCAGCTGCAGGTCCTGGAGGGCGACCATTGCGACGTGCTGAAGACCGATGGCGCGGCCAACATCCGGCAGGGCATCCAGTACAATGCCATCGGGGCGCGCACCGGTTACTGGCTCTACCGCGAGCACCCCGGCGACGGCATCATCGCGGCGGGCCGTGGGCAGCAGACCCTCGTGCCGGCCCAGGACGTCGCCCACCTCTTCCGGGCGATGCGGCCCGGGCAGGATCGCGGCGAGCCCTGGCTCACGCCGGCCTTGCGCACCCTCTACGATCTCGACGGCTACCTCGACGCCGAGCTCGTCCGCAAGAAGAACGCGGCCCGTCTCGTCGGCTTCATCAAGCGCGCCATGGAGGAGGGCGCGGACAGCCCGCTCGGCTCCGGCCCGCTCGGCACCGACGCGCCCGATGCCGACGGCGTGGCGCCGCTCGACTTCGAGCCCGGCACGCTCCAGGTGCTTGCCGACGGCGAGGACGTCACCTTTTCGAACCCGCCGGACGTCGGACCGAACTTCGAGATGTTCGTGCGCCAGGCGCTGCGCGGTGTCGCTACGGCGGCGGGTGTGCTCTACGAGATCCTGAGCGGCGACTACAGCCAGCTCAACGACAGGACGCTGCGCGCCGCGCTCAATGACTTCCGCCGGGCTGTGGAAGGCTGGCAGCATCACCTCGTGATCTACCAGCTGTGCCGGCCGGTCTGGATCCGCTGGATCGATCTTGCGCTGCTCGCCGGCGTGCTGACCCTGCCGCCAGGGATGCGGCGGCAGGACGCCTACGCGGTGAAGTGGACCCCGCAGGCCTGGCCCTACATCCACCCCGTGCAGGATGTCGAGAGCAAGGCGCTCGAGATCCAGGCCGGGTTCTCGACCCGGTCGCAGAAGGTTTCTGAGGGCGGCTACGACTCCGAGGCGATCGACGCCGAGAACCAGGCCGACAACGCCCGGGCCGATGCGCTCGGCCTGACCTACACCAGCGACGGCCGGCAGAAGGTCAGGGGCAGCTCCGCCGCCTCCGTCACGCCGGCCACGTCGTCGGACGAGTAGCCGTCCGCACCCCCGATCTCTCGACAAGGAGCTCCCGATGGCCGTGCTGGTCAACGGAACCGAGATCGTGCTGTCCGGCACGGTCGGCAATCTCTTCTGGGACGACAGCTTCGATGCCGCCGACGTCATCCTCGCCCTGGCCCAGGTCGGCCGCGGGCAGGACGTCACGATCCGCCTCAACAGCGGCGGTGGCATCGCGACGGAGGGCGCGGCGATCCATGCCGCTCTCTGCGCCCACCGCGGCCGCAAGACCATCATCGTCGAGGGCGTGGCCGCCTCGGCCGCGTCGGTGATCGCGATGGCGGGGGATGAGATCGTCATGGCGCGCGGCGCCGTCATGATGATCCACGACCCGTCGGGCTTCACGTTCGGCCCGGTCTCCGAGCACGAGGTGGCGATCCGCATGCTGACCTCGCTCGCCACCGCCATGGCGGGCATCTACGCGGAACGCTCCGGCAAGACGCCCGAGGCGGCTCGGGCCGACATGCAGGCCGAGCTCTGGATGGCGCCCGAGGAGGCCGTCGCGGCGGGGTACGCCGACCGGGTCCAAACCCGCGCCGGTCAGAGCGCCGCCGCGGGCGAGACCAGCGTCGATGCCGGCCGGCCTGATGACGAGACGGGGCCCGAGCCCACCGCCTTCGACTTCCGCCTCTACAAGCACGCGCCGGAGCGTCTCGTCGCCCTGGCCGATCGGCGCGCCTGGACGAACCATCCGCGCCTGACCGCGGCCCTGCCGGCCGCCCCCACCCGCCAGACGGAGAACCCCATGGCGACCGCATCGGCGGGCGGCGAGCCCGCACCGCACTCCGAACCCACGCCCAACCCGACCCCCGCCCTGCCGGCGGCGAGCCTCTCCCGCGCCGACGCCGCCGAGATCGCCACGCTCTGCCTCGACGGCGGCGTCCCGGCCCTGGCCGCGAGCCTCCTTGCGGAGGGCGCCACGGTCGAGCAAGCCCGGAGCCGCATCACCGCGGCCCAGCAGATCCGGGACAAGGTCGCGCTCGCGCGCCGCGGTCATCCGGCCATCCCGGACGGGCTTGCCGACGAGATGATCGCGCAGGGCAAGACCGTCGAGCAGGCGGTCGCAGTCCTTTTCGACAAGATGGCAGCGCGTGACGAGGAGACCCAGGTGCGGTCCCACCACGTGGCTGAACCTTCTCAGGCCGACGGACGAGAAGTGGCCGTCGCCAGCATGCGCAGCCGCCTCGAGCGCATGGGCATCACGCAGAAGGAAGCCTGATCATGGCCACAACGTTCGAAAGCCCCGTCTACCCGTCGGACTGGCTGAAGCACGAGGCGGACAGCTACTACAGCCGTGACACGGCGATCATCGCGTCCGGAAGCGGCCTTCTCGTCTCCGGCACCGTGCTCGCCCAGGTCAGCGCCACGGGCAAGTACGTGCCGGCCGCGGCGACCGGCTCGGACGGCTCGCAGATCGCGACCGCGATCCTGCTGACCCCGGTCGACGCGACGGCGAGCGACGCCCCGGCGGTGATCGTGGCCCGGCATGCCATCGTGAGCCACGCCGGCCTCACCTACGGATCCACCATCACCGATGCGACGAAGCGCGCGGCGGCCCACGGCCAGCTGAAGGCGGCCGGCATCCTCGTGCGCCAGGGAGCGTGATCGATGGCCAATGTTCTCAACCTTTTCGACAATGCTCCGTTCAGCGCTGTTGCCCTGACCGCGAGCGTGAACGTCGTCCCGAACGCCTACGGCCGTCTCAATGAGCTCGACTTGTTCAGCGATGAGTACGTTCCGACCACCGCCGTGATGCTGAACATCGACAGGGGCGTGCTGAACCTGTTGCCGATGGGCTCGCGCGGTGGGCCCGCGTCTCTCGGACGGCCCGGGACCCAGCGCCTGGAGGCCTTCGTGATCCCGCACATTCCGCACGATGATGCCGTTCTGGCCCTCGACGTCCAGAACCGCCTCGCTTGGGTGCCGCGCGGGGACACCGCCGGAGAGCTCGCCGCCGGCCAGGATCTCATCGAGAGCAAACTGATCACGATGCGCCGCAAGCACGCGATCACGCTCGAATACCTGCGGGTCGGGGCGATCAAGGGCGCGATCCTCGACTACGACGGCACGGTCTACATGGACCTGTTCGCCCGCTTCGGGGTCACCCCGAAGAGCGTCGACTTCACGTTCGGCACGGCGAGTGCGGACCTTGGCAGCAAGTGCCGGGAGATCTCGGGCTACATCGAGGACAACCTGATGGGCGACACCATGTCGGGCGTCATGGCGCTGTGCTCGCCCGCGTTCTTCGACAGGCTTGTCACCCATGCCAGCGTGAAGGAGGCCTACAAGTACTTCGTGGCGACCCAGAACCCGCTGCGCAACGACCTGCGCAAGGGCTTCATCTTCCAAAACATCACGTTCGAGGAGTATCGCGGGTCGGCCACGAAGCTCAATGAAGACAAATCGACCTCTGTGCAGCGCTTCATTCCGGACGGTGACGCGCGGTTCTTTCCTCTCGGAACGACAGACACGTTCACCAACTACTGGGCGCCGCCGGACTTTTGGGCGCAGACCAACACGGCTCCGAACCCGGCCGATCGGGTCTTCGTCGCCCCGCTGGAGCCGATGGAATTCGGCAAGGGGATGAAGATCCACACGGAGTCCAACCCGCTGCCGCTCTGCAAGCGCCCGAGCGTGCTGGTTCGCGGCTTCTCGAGCAACTGAGGAAGGGCGCGATGCGACTGCGCGAGAAGGGCAAGCCGGACGGCGCAATCGTGACACTCGCCTGGGACGCGGCCCAGGCCGCGCTCCTGGCCGGCACGCACGTCTCGGCTGAGCACGAGGGCAGCGAGGGTGAGCACGGACCGGACCAGCCGGCGGAGAGCGGCGATCTCGATGCCAAGACCCAGCCCGAGCTCGAAGCCGTCGCGGCCGAGCGCGGCGTTGACATCTCCGGCGCCAAGACCAAGGCCGATGTCAACGCGGCCCTGCGGGCTCGGCCGTGACCGCCTTCGCGCTTGGCGTGGATGCCATGTTCGATGACCCGAACATGGGCGAGGATGCGCTCTGGCGGGCGGGCGGCGCCGCACCCGGGCTGCCCGTGCGCCTCCTGCGGTTGTCGCCCGAGGCCATCGTCGGCTTGGGCGACAGCCGCTTCGACCTGAATGCCATGCTGATCTCCGTGCGCCTGTCCGAGGTCCCGGAGCCCGCGCAGGGCGATCAGCTCGACCTCCTCGACGAGGAGGGCGCGATCATGCAGACGGTGATCGTCTCGGGCCTCGCGAAGATCGACCCGCGCCGGCTCGTGCGCACCTGCGAGGTCTCGCCGCTCGCGCCGGATGAGGATGCGCTATGAGGTTCTCCGCCCAGGTCCCGGACCTCCGCCAGGCGCTCGCCGGCAGCGAGGTGCAGATCGCCCGCTCGGTCACGGCCGGCATGCGTCAGGTGACGGACGGGCTGAAGGAGGACCTGCGCGAGGACGTGCGCCGGGCCGGGCTCGGCCAGCGCCTCGCCAACACGTGGCGGGGCCGGACCTTCCCGAGCTCGGGCGAGAGCGTCGAGGCGGCGGCCTACGTCAGCAGCAACGCCCCCAAGCTGATCGACGCCTTCGACCGGGGCGTCACCATCCTGGCGAAGGGCCGGAAGTACCTCGCCATCCCGACCCCGGATGCGGGCGTGCGGCAGGTCTCGGCCCGGCGTGCCAAGGGTTCCACCGGCAACGGCCTCACCCCGGCCGCCTGGGAGCGGGAGACGGGCGTCAAGCTGCGCTTCGTGCCGACCCGCACCGGTGGCGTGCTCGTGGCGGATGCCTTCTACCGGCGCCAGGCCGCGCGCTTCCAGCGCCGGAAGTCGTTCCAGCCGATCCGCGAGGCCGGTCCGGCTGCGGGGCGCTTGTTCGTCGTGATCTTCGTGCTGGTGCGGCAGGCCAAGCTGCGCAAGCGGCTGGACATCGACACCGTCGCCCAGGCCTGGGCCGAGCGCGTGCCGGGCGCCATCGCGGCGAACTGGTCTGTCTGATCCCGCCCCAGAGCCCGTGCTCGCCCGCCTCAACTGCTCGTCTTATTAGTGGATCATGGGACGATCGGCGATCATCCAGCCGACCTTCTCGGCGCGGAGGAAGTCCATGATCTCCAGTGACGCGGCGATCTGCGCGGCAGTCTCAAGCGGCAGCCCTGTCTGCGGGTGTCCGTCCAGCACAACGGGTTTGCCCGTCTGTGAAACGTAGACATCCCAGCCCTCACGCCCCTTGCGAATGTTGTATACCAACTTCTGCATGGCGCCCCTCCGATTGCAGTTCCTTACCGGCTTGATGACGACAACGTCGGCAACAAATGTCAGAGTTGAGCGCTCCCGAATGAATGGCACTGCCAATTCGCGGACATTGGTTCAGGTCTGGTCGTTCGGGCTGCTCAATAAGGGGCCTGGGAGCCTTGAAGGCGGCGATTTGAGCTGCCCAGGGGCTCAGATGGCGGAGATCGCGGCGCAGCTCGGCATCGACATCGGCAGCGTGCACCGGATGCTGAAGGCGGCGTGACGCCCGAGACAGACGCGGCGCAGGTTCAGCGCGTGCTCGCCCGCCTAGCATTACAGTTGCGACCGGCGTCTCAGGTGAACTCCACACCAACAAGGTGCTGCACGGTTGTGTCGGACACCAGACGCTGGGGCCGGACGCAGGCCGCTGAGGCTTGTCGCCATCGAGACGCGTGACGCTGATGCTTTCCGCCTGCTTGCCGGAGATGTTGGACGTCGGGGTGGTCAGGACGATGATGGGCGGATGGGATCGCCGCCTTTCGGCTAGGCGGCTGCGCAGCTGATTTCCGCTCCTCCTGGTGCGTGCAGGAGCATGATAGCGGCTGCAGGAATATTACTCGGTGCCGTTGGGCGGTCGCAGTGCGTTCGCCGCACGCCCGCCGGACACAACCTGGGCTACGGGTCGAGAGGAGGACAGTCATGTGCGGCCTTGACGAGCTCTTCGCTAACAATCGCGCATGGGCGGCGCGGCGTGTCGCAGATGACCCCGCGTTCTTCACCCGCCTCGCCGGGCAGCAATCCCCGCGTTACATGTGGATCGGTTGTTCAGATAGTCGCGTACCGGCTAACGAGATCATTGGCTTGCAGCCGGGAGAGGTGTTCGTGCATCGCAACATCGCCAACCTAGTGGTGCACTCGGACCTGAATTGTCTTTCGGTACTGCAGTACGCCGTCGAGGTTCTCAAGGTCGAGAACATCATGGTCGTCGGTCATTACGGCTGTGGCGGCGTCCAGGCCGTGGCGGAGCGGCGCTCGGCGGGGCTGGCGGATAACTGGCTGCGCCACATCGAGGATATCGCGCACAAGCATGCGGCCTGGCTCGACGCCGCGAGTAGTGACGAAGACCGCGGCGCTCGGCTCGCGGAGCTGAACGTGATCGAGCAGGTGGCCAACGTGTGCCGCACCACGATCCTGCGGCGTGCGTGGTACCGAGGGTCCCGCATCGAAGTGCATGGCCTGATCTACGGCCTGCGCGACGGCCTTCTCCGCCAGCTGGGCCCAAGCGTCAACGACGGTCAATCGTGGCGTCAGCGCTACGACGCTGCGCTCCAGGCTTTACAGCACCGCCGCTCCGGCTGAGCTGGGACTACCTTTACAGCTGCAGACGGCTTTTTCGCCCGGTCAGTGTGACGTTAGCCCCGTGAGGCCACCGCCCTCAACGCCCACCGAAAACACCGCCTGCAACTGCAGTGCTAGAGCCCCGTCCTAATGGAATGTGTCGGGATTGGAGACCGGCCAATCGCCGAACTCGGCTTTAAGAAAAGCGAGCACTCTCAGCGACACGACAAGTTCGATGGCACTCTCGTGCGACAGCCCTGTCTGCTCCCGCCCGTTCACGCGAACCGGCGTGCCCGTGTCTGCGCGATAGACGCCCCAGCCGTCAGGCTTCTTACGCACGGTGTACCCGAGGTTCGGCATAGCATTCCTCCGGCTGTATTCGGTTTTAGTTCTATGCGAGCCAAATTCGGGGACAAGGATTAGATCCAACCGCACGAGGAAGAACAGCGCTGCCATTTGTTGGACATTGGTTCTAAGCAGCCAGCCAAAATGCCCCAACAATCGCCTCAGGCACCCCGCTGGCAGCCGCTTTAGCTTTGCAGATGATGGGAGTACTCGAAGCCTGAGGGGGAGATCCTCAGCCGGGCTGAGAGGTGGCAGCCGAGCCCGTTGTCCGGACAGACCCGGCCGCCTGCCGCACCACTCCGACCGGGAGGTCGAGCGGCACAACGGCAGCAGTGTGGGCAAGCCCGCCCGAAGCGCATCACTCAAATAGGTGATGAGGTGGCGGCCGGGCCCACGGGTCTCGCTTCACAGGCCCGGCCGCTCTTCGCGCTCATCCTGCCTCGGACCATCAGGACGCGCGACAAAGAGCAGTGAGGGCCGAGTCTGGCGGGATGAAGCCGAGAACGTTTCGCTGTGTTGCCGATCCGTGCCGCGGGTTTTGCGCGTTCGTTCGGACGCCGCAGTTCCTATTCCATTCTGCTTGTGCACATCTGGGCGACTGAAACGATGCCGAGCAAGCGCGAGCGGGTCATCCAGGCCGTGGTCGACCTGCTGAGGGCCGCCCTTCCGCAGGCCGCCCACTCCCGCAACGAGGTCAAGCCGCAGATCATCCCGGCCGGCGGCTTCGTCAATGTGGACGACGGCGACCCGGGCGAGCCGGAGGTCACGCTCAACCCGACCATCTACATCTTCAACCACGAGATCCCGATCGACGTGGCCGCGAACGGCACCCGCAGCCTGAGCGCCGAAGCGCGGCTCGACGCCATGCTGCAGGCGATCGGAACGGCGGTGGCCGCTGACCGGACGCTCGGCGGGCTGTGCGACTACCTCCTGGTGTCGGCTGCCACCACCGAGCCGCTGACCGCGGACGGTGCTCCCGTCTCCCGCGCCGCCCTGATCGGCATCACCGCCGTCTACGGCACCCCCGACCCCCTGAACTGATCATCTGACAGGAGAGACCCATGGCACGCGCGCGTGGCGCCAACGCCATCATGGCGGCGGCCTTCGAGACCACCTACGGCACGCCGCCCGCCAGCGGCTATCGCAAGCTGCCCTTCGTCTCCTCGAACCTCGGCGAAGAGCAGGGGCTGATTGCCAGCGATCTGCTCGGCTACGGCCGCGAGCCGCTGCCGCCTTCGAAGGACGTGATCAACAATGACGGCGATGTCGTCGTTCCGATCGACCTGAAGAACTTCGGCAACTGGCTGAAGCTGTTCATGGGGCAGCCGACGTCGGCCACCGACAGTGGCACCACCACGCATGTGTTCACGTCGGGCGCGATCAACCTGCCCTCCATGACCATCGAGGTCGGCCTGCCCGAGGTGCCGAGCTACGGCCAGAACTTCGGGGTGCGCGGCAACACGCTGCGGGTGCAGATGCAGCGCTCGGGCCTGCTCACCGCGACGCTGGGCCTGATCGCCCAGGGCGAGACCAAGCTCACCGCCTCGGCCGCCGGCACCCTCGCCGAGGCGAGCATCGAGCGGTTCAGCCCGTTCCAGGGCACCGTCACCCGTGGCGGCGTGGCGCTCGGCTCCGTGGTCTCGGCCGAGTTCACCTACTCGAACCAGCTGGAGAAGGTGGAGGTCATCCGCGGGGACGGGCGGATCGAGGACGCCGACCCGGGCATGGTGGCGATGACGGGCAGCCTCGCCGTGCGCTTTGCCAACACCACCCTGCTGGATCAGGCCACCGCCGGCACGCCGGTCGAGTTCACGTTCGGGTGGGTGACGGACGCCGCGCGCTCGCTCGTGTTCAAGGTGCATTCGGTCTTCCTGCCGAAGGCCAAGACGCCCGTGACGGGCCCGAACGGGGTGCAGGCGACCTTCAACTGGCAGGCGGCCAAGGATCCCGCTCTCGGCCGCACGGTCACCGCCACCCTGATCAACAACGTGCCCAGCTACTGAGGACGGCAGATCCCATGCTTCGACTGGCTCATTCTTCTGAACCCTATTGGCTCGACCTCCTGCCCGGCGTGCGCGTCCGGGTGCGGCCGGTCACGGTCGCGATGATGCTGGCAGCGCGCGAGGCGGTCAGCAAGGTCATCCGCAGCGATGATCGCGAGGACCTCGATCTGCGGACCAACATCGCTCTCGTCGGCGAACTGGCCCGGCGCGCGATCATCGAGTGGGAGGGGGTTGGCGATGCCGATGGCGTGCCGGTTCCGGCAACGCCCGAGACCATCGACCTGCTGATGTCCAACTGGGCTGCCTTCGACGAATTCGACAGCCGCTATGTCATTCCGGCGCTGAAGCGGGACGCGGAAAAAAACGCATCCTCGAGCTCGCCTCCTGGCACTTCGGCGGGGGAGACGAATACTGCGCCGCCTGTGGTGTAACCTGTGCCGCGTGTCCTTACACTGTGCACGCGCCGGAAACCGATGAGGGCGTGGTGGCCTGGTCGGTGATCCAGCGCTGCGGCGGGCAGGTACGGGCCGGCTTCGGCGGCGTCTACGCCCTGGACTTCGGGGCGATCCTGCTGATGGCCGATGCCATGGGCGGAGCCTTGCCACTGCTTGCCGACCTGCTGCCTCGGGTCGAGCCGCTGATCGTGAAGGCCTACCGGAAGGAGGGCGATGATGGCGAATAGCGTCGCGATCCGCCTCGCCGTCGAGGGCGGCGCCGAGGTTCGGCGCGCCTTCGACGAGGCCGGCCGGGCCGGGCAGCAGGCCTTCCAGGGCGTGTCCACTGCGGCGGATGCTGCCGGCGCGGCTGCAGACCGGCAGATGGCCCGGTATCAGCGCCTTGCCGAGGCCGCCCGGCAAGCGGAGGCGCAGGCCCGCGCCCAGGCGAGCGTGAATGCGCTGCTCGGCGTCAGCACGCCTCAGGCCGGCGCTGCGCGCGCGTCGGCGGCTGTGTTCGAGGAGCAGGCCCGCGCCGCGGAGGCGGCGAACGCCCGCGCTCGGGCTGCGACCGATGGCTGGCGCGATCTCGGCGCGACCGGCCGCGCCACCCTGACCCAAATCGAGGCCGACCGCGCCCGCGCCGAGGCGAACGTTCAGGCATCTCGTCGGCTGGGCTCGCTCGGGATCGCACCGCAAGCAGCCAATGAGAACGCCCCGCGCCGCCTCCGCGCAGACGAGGTCCGCAATCTGCTCTTCCAGGGCGGCGACATCCTTTCGTCGCTCGGCAGCGGCTCCAGCCTTGTCACAGTCGCGGCACAGCAGGGTCCGCAGATCGCTCAGACCTTTGCGGGCCCGGGTGGGGCGAGCGTCAAGGGCGCCCTGACGCAGGCCAGTGAGGCGGCGGCTGGACTGGCCGCGCGGATCGGCGTGCTCGGAGGCGCCGTGGGTGTCGCCTCCGTGGCAATCATCGCGGGCGCCGCCGCTCTGCTCTCCTACCAGAACCGGATGCGCGAGGTGGACCGCCTGCTGGCCGGCACCGGCCGGGCGGCGGGCGCGAGTGCGCAGCAGGTGAACGCCGCGGCCGTCGCCATCGCCGCCTCGGGTGAGGGGTCCGTGCGCGAGGCGCGCAGCATCGCGGCGACCCTCGCCGCCACGGGGCGGATCGGGGTCGAGATGTTCGTGGCCCTCGGGCGGTCTGCGAAGGACTTCGCGGCCACCACCGGCCAGGAGGTTGCGGACGCCACGCAGGAGCTGGCGCAGGCCTTTGCCGATCCGGCCAAAGGGGCTCAGACCCTCAACGAGAAGCTCGGCTTCCTGAACGCCCGCACCGAGGAGACGATCCGCAACCTTGCAGAGCAGGGTGACCGCCTCGGCGCGCAGCGCGTGCTGTTCGAGGCCTACAGCGCCAGCCTGTCGCGCGCGGCGGATCTCACCTCGCAGCTGGGCGACGCCACCAGCGCCTTCGGGCGCGTCGCGTCGAACGTCTGGGACTCCCTGGGCCAGAAGGTGTCGGATGCCTTCGGCGGCGCGACCCTCGACCGGCAGCTCGAGCTGCTAGAGGCGCGGCTGAAGAGCGTGGAGAGCGCTCGCGGCGGCGCGTACACCTTCGGAGGTTTGCTCGACTACAAGGTGGACGCCGAGGCTGGGGAGCTGCGCCAGCAGATCGCACGCCTGCAGGCCGAGCGGGCCCGCCAGCAGCAGCAGCGGACCCAAGCTCAGGCGGCGCAGAACAACCGCGACGTGATGAGCCTCGTGGGCCAGCTCAATCCGGCCGCGCGCGAGACGGACCAGTTGCGCAATCGTGTGGAGCTCTTGCGCAAGGCCATCTCGGATCCGGTCAGGTTCGGGCTCGACGCCCAGCAGCTCGGGCAGGTTCAGGCGGCCTTGGAGCGGCTGCAGAACCTCGCGCGGTCGGCTCGGGAGGACCTCGAGCGCTACGGCAGCGCCAGCGCGGCTTCGGCTCTTCGGGCGGCGCAGGATGCGAACCGGAACGTCGGGCTCAACCCGGTCGACCGGGCCCTCGCCGAGCGTGGCCAGCAGCTTCAGAGAGATCTCAGGGAGCGGGGTCTAGACCAGCTGCCGACCCGCGAGGACGTGCTTCGGCAGTTCTCCGCCCGCGCCGCGAACGACAATCTCGATGCCCGCGAGCTGCAGAGCCTGGAGCGCGAGCGCGACGCGCGCCTGCGCAGCATCGATGAACGCGAGACCCTGATCGAGACCGCCCGCGTCGAGACGGACCGGATCAGGAAGGAGGCCGAAGAGGTAGCTAAGCGGACTGCGGTCAGCCAGGACTTCATCGCGGCGATGGTCAACGCGGAGAGCCGCGGCGACCGCTTCGCCAAGAACCCGCGCTCGAGCGCCACCGGGCTTGGCCAGTTCATCGACGAGACCTGGGAGCGGCTGTTCCGCAAGACCTTCCCCGAGCGCGCGGCGGGCATGGATCGGGAGCAGATCCTGGCTCGCCGCACGGATCGCGAGGACAGCCTCGCGCTGATCCGGGTCTATGCCGAGGAGAACCGGCGCGCCCTGGAGCGCGCCAACCTCCCGACCACGAACAGAAACCAGTATCTCGCGTGGTTCGCCGGCGCCGACCGCGCCATCCGGCTGTTGAACGCCGATCCGACCGAGCCTGCCGCGGCCTACTTCGGCCGCAAGGCCCTCGCCGCCAACCCGACCGTCATCCCCGGCCGGTCGGTGGGCCAGCTGCTCGATTGGGCCGACCGCACCATCAACCAGAACGCTCCGAACATCCGCGCCACCCAGCGCGCGGCCGATGTGCTGCGCTCGCAGGTCACGCTGCAGGAGCAGACCGCGGAGGCGGAAGCCCGCCGGCAGAAGGTGCAGGAACTCCTGAACGACGCGATCGAGCGCGGCACCGAGATCGGCCGGCAGTTCAACACCGCCCAGCAACTGCTCCAGGCCGACAGCGCGAAGCTGAGCGACACGGCTCGCAACGAGCGGCAGGCGATCCTCGACGTCGCCGATGCTTACGCGAAGCAGACGGCCGCGCTGGAGACCAGCAAGCTCGGACGCGACATCCTCTTCGAGCGCGCTCAGATCGGTCGCACCGATGGCGAGCAGCGCATCGCCTCGCGTCTACGCGGCACGGGGCTCGGCCTGGATTCGGCTGAGGCAGAGGCGATGCGCCTCAATGATCGACTCAGCGAGACGAAAAACCTCGCGAAGGATGCCTTCTCGGGCTTCGCCTCTGACCTCCGCCGCGGCGTCACTGCGGCGGAGGCGCTCCAGAACGTCATCAATCGCATCGTCGACAAGCTGATGAACAAAGGCATCGATATGTTCATCAACTCGATCTTCGATGCGGGTGGCAAGTCCATCGGCGGTGGTGACGGCATCGGCAGCATGATCGCCGCGGCCAGCAAGTTTTTCGGCTTCGCTGGCGGCGGCTACACCGGCCCGGGCGACCGATTGGAAGCCGCCGGCCTCGTCCACCGGGGCGAGATCGTCTGGAGCCAGGACGACATCCGCCGCTGGGGCGGCGTGTCCATTGTCGAGGCGATGCGCACCAGCCGGGGGTATGCGGAAGGCGGCATCGTCGGGCGTGAGATGTTCCCGCGGCCGCAGTTTGCATCTGCGGCGAATGCCAACGCCAACGCGCCCGCGGCTGGCCCGACCTTCATCGCCAACATCACGAGCCAGGCGACCGGTGACCCCGCGGCCGACCAGCGCGCGGCCGAAGTCAACGCCAAGGCCATGCGGGCTGAATATGAGCGCATGTGGATGGCGATGGCCCAGCGCGAGATGCGGCCGGGCGGGACCCTGCACGCCGCGGGCGCACGGCGCGCCTCCTGATAATCCCAGCATCCTCCCGGGAGCACACCATGAACCGCCGCTCGCTGCTGGCGATGCTCGGGCTCGCACCCGTGGCCGCCCCCGCCGCCCTGGCTGCCGTAAAGGAGGCCTCGCTCGCCGGTAGCCAGATCGCGAACGTTTCGGCCGCCAGGATCTCCGGCAGAGTCACGCATGCCCAGCTCGGCGCGGTGTCGGCCGCCAGGATTGAGGGCGGCAATATCACCGCCCGCTCGATCCTCATCGAAAAAATCCCGGCGAGCCGCCTGCGCGTCGAGACGCCTATCGACCCCTTCTGCACCGATCAGGACCGCCTGATCGGCGCCCTCAGCTTCGGCGCCTGACGGCCCCGTCCCGTCGCGGCCCCGGGAACGGGCCGCCAGTACCCCGGAGCATCCCGTGAAGCATCCCGTGACCAACCCGGCCCAGAAGCCCCCGATCGACCGTGCGAACGCCTCGGACGTCCCGCCGCCCGCGCCCGCGCAGGCCCCCCAGGCCACCGCGCAGGCCTCCGACGACGTGCCGATGCCCACGGTCGAGAACAACCCGCCCTGCGTCTTCAAGCCGGGCGCCGGCATCACCACGGGCGACGTGATCGAGATCGCCCTGATGTTCTGGATCCAGCTCACCAACAGCCCGGTCCAGGTCGAGAAGGGCGCCCTGCGCAGCGTCACCCTTTCGCCCGAGCGCGTCGAGCAGCTGAGCGACAGCGCCCGCCGCTTCATGACCCCGCTGGGGCAGCACTGACCGTCTGACTAGCAAGGAGCAGATCGATGGCAGATCAGATCCTACAGCTCGACCTCAACGCGACCGCGGTCCAGCGCGGCACGCCGGTGGCGGTCTTCCGCCGCGGCTTCGATGCCTTCGCGATGCGCGGCCCGGTCACGATCCAGGGCAAGGACGGCACCTCCGTCCAGGGCGTAGTCGTCTCCACCGAGGTCGGCCGCCTCTTCAACCTGTGCCAGCGCTTCATCGGGCAGAACGTGTTCGCCGCCCCCGCGGCCGCGGCGATGCCGGGCTATTTCGCCCCGGATGCGGCGCTGTTTGATGCGCTGGAGAAGGAGTACGGCCGCGAGGCGCTCTACCCGCTGGAGCCCTACACCGTGCTAATGGTGACGGTCCCGATGCAGTCGCCCACCCCCATGCCGCTCGGGACGGCGTAGGCCTTGGCCTACCCCTCGTTCCCGACGCTCGGGATCCAACCCTACGGGCCGGTCACCACCGGCTCGTCCAAGCCGGCGAAGGTCGCAGTGCTCACGGCGACCTTCGGGGACCGATACTCGCAGCGGACCGGCGACGGCATCAATCCGCTGACGCGGGACTTCAATTATCGATCGGCCCCGCTCCGGTCCGACAAGATCAGGCAGCTTGAAGACTTCCTGATCAGTCGGAAGGGTTACCTGCCCTTTATGTTCCTCGTCCCCTACGAGGACGCCCCGCGGCAGTTCATCTGCGACACTTGGACCACGGACTACGCGAATCCGCTGCACAGCACGCTGACGGCGACGTTCAAGGAGAACTTCGACCCGTGACCTCTCCGAATACCGCTCTCATCCGCGCGGGCCAGAGCCTCACGCCGGGCGATCTCGTCGCGCTGTTCATCATCGACCTGTCGCCGATCCGCGTGAACCAGCAATTCGCGTTCACCTCCGAGGCGGACCGGGCGCGCGGCCCGCTGACGTTCCGGGGCGTGACCTACACCCCGCTCGACGTGAAGGCCGAAGGCTTCGAGATGACCGGCCATGGGCAGATGCCCCAGCCCAAGATCAGCGTCTCGAACGCCACCCGGCTGATGAGCTCGGCGACCCTGCTCTACCAGGACCTGATCGGCGCCCGGCTCATCCGGACGCGCACCTACGCGCAGTTCCTGGACGGCGGTGAGACACCCGATCCCGAGGCGGCCTACGCGCAGGACATCTACCGCTTCGAGCAGAAGGTCGAGCACTCGAAGCACCAGATCGTCTGGACCCTCGCGGCCGACATGGATCAGGAGGGCCGCGAGCTGCCCGCCCGGCTGATCGTCCGCGACATCTGCCTGTGGCGGTACCGGCGCTGGGACGCTGAAAAGGGGGACTGGGACTATTCCCACGTGCAGTGCCCCTACACGGGCGCCCAGGCCTACGACCGGTTCGGCAATCCCACCACGCCCGACAAGGACGAGCCCAGCCGGCACGTCACCACCTGCTGCAAGGTCCGCTTCGGCGCCGACGCGCCACTGCCCTTCGGAGGCTTTCCCGGTGTCGCTCGCGTTCGCGTTTGACGACGGTCTCACCACCCGCTGGAGCGCCGCGGTGGACGCGCACAAGCGCCACGCGCACGCGGAATGGCCGCGCGAGGCCGGCGGCCTGATCCTGGAGGACGGCTCCTACGCCCCGCTGCGCAACATCGCCGGCGAGCCGCTGACGGAGTTCGAGACCGACCCGGCCGAGGTGGAGGCGGTGAGCGGGCACCGCTATCTCGCCGTCCTGCACTCGCATTGCTCCGTCGAGGATCCGGCCACCGGCAAGGTCACCCCGCCCCCGGACTGCCCGTCGGGAGCGGATATGGAGGCGCAGATAGCGACGGCGGTGCCGTGGGGCATCTCGCTGTGCCTCTCGACCGGCTGCGCCGACCCGTTCTGGTTCGGCGATCAGGTGCCGCGCCCGCCGCTGCTCGGCCGCCAGTTTCGCCACGGGGTCAACGATTGCTACAGCCTGGGGCGCGACTGGCACCGGGAGGTCGCCGGGATCCTCATCCCCGACTTCGTGCGCGACCCGGACTGGTGGCAGCCCCGGGAAGGGCAGCCCCAACTCGATCTCTACCGCGACGGCTTCGAGCGGGCGGGCTTCCGGCGCGTCGAGCGCGGCCCCGAGGGTCCGCTGCCGGGCGACTGCTTCCTGTGCCGGGTCCGGAGCCCTGTCCTCAATCACGGCGGGATCTACATCGGCGGCGGCCTCATCCTGCACCACCTCGCGCACCAGCTGTCCGGCCGGGACCCCGCCGCGGTCTGGCGGAGCAAGCTCGATTTCCTGGTGCGCCACACGGATCTGCCCGACGACTGGAGGCCTCCGGCATGATGCGGACCGTCCGCCTCTACGGCTCGCTGGCCCAGAAGTTCGGCTCCTCGTTCCGCCTCGACGTGCGCTCGCTGGCGGAGGCCTGCCGCGCCCTCGGTGCGCAGCTCCCGGGATTCCGGCAGGCGATCGAGGACGGCCGGTTCCGGGTCACCGTCGGCCGGAGCCGGCGCACCGGCTGGCAGCTGGACAAGGATCTGATCAGCTTCGGGCTGCCGGAGGGCGACCTGCACATCGTGCCGGTGATCCGCGCCCGCAAGTCCGGCCTGTCGGTCGGCAAGATCATCGTCGGCACGCTGATCGCCGTCGCCACCTGGTGGATGGGCGGCCCGGCGTGGCTGATCAGCATGGGCGCCATGGTTGCCCTCCAGGGCGTGTCCTCCCTCCTCAGCCCCAAGAAGAAGACCGAGAAGCAGAAGAAGTCCTACATGTTCCAGGGTGCTGACAACGTCTCGGAACAGGGCATCCCGGTGCCGCTCGTCTACGGGCGCGCCATGGTGAACCCGATCACGATCTCTGCTGGCGTGACCACGGCCAACAGCACCGGCCTGCCGACCGCGTAAGGACGCCATGGACAGCTTCAAACTCGATCCGTCCGCCGCTGCGGACGACGACGCGCGCCAGGACGCCGCTCCGATTCGGGGGAGGAAGTCCTCTTCCGGCCGCGGCAAGACCGGCGGCTCGGGCTCGAACGCGCCCGACACCCTGTTCTCGAATGCCACGGTCCGCCTGGTGGACCTGCTCGGCGAGGGCGAGATCACGGGCGTCGTCGGCGGCCTGAAGGGCGTCTACTTCAACGACGTCCCGGTCCAGAACGCGGACGGCACCTTCAACTTCAAGGGCCTGAGCGCCGACTTCCGCACCGGCACGCCCGACCAGTCCTACATGCCCGGCTATCCCGACGTGGAGACGCCGCAGGACGTCGGGGTCACGGTCAAGCAGGCGGTCCCGCACACCGCCTCGATCAGCGACGGCGAGGCCGACCGGGCCCGCGTCATCATCGAGCTGCCGGCGCTGTTCCTGGCCAAGAACGACGGCTCGGTCCGCCAGAACAGCGTCAGCTTCCGGATCGAGGCGCGCTACTCGGGCGGGCCGTGGGTGAACCAGCTCGGTGACCTCACCATCACCGGCAAGAACACCTCGCCCTACTTCGTGTCCTACGAGGTCGCCCTGCCGCGCAATCCGGCCGGGTCGAGCCCGCCCTGGCAGGTGCGGGTCACGCGCCTGACCGACGACACGGACGGCTTCAACACCAGCCAGGACAAGTGGACCAGCCAGAGCGACCTGATCTTCTACTCGCTCACGGCAATCCAGGATGCCAAGTTCAGCTATCCGCATTCGGCCCTGGTCGGCCTGACCGCCGACGCGAGCAACTTCGGCTCCTCGGTGCCGGCCCGGACCTATCTGGTCGACGGCCTGATCGTCCGCGTACCGTCGAACTACGATCCGGTCGCGCGGACCTATTCCGGGATCTGGGACGGCACCTTCAAGGAGGAGTGGTCGGACAACCCGGCCTGGGTCTTCTTCGACGTGCTGTGGAACGACCGCTACGGGCTCGGCGAGTTCATCAGCGTCGAGAGCATCGACCAGTGGACCCTGTACGAGATCGGCCGCTACTGCGACGTGCTGGTCTCGGACGGCCGCGGCGGGCAGGAGCCGCGCTTCCGCTTCAACGCCCAGATCAGCACCCAGCAGGATGCCTTCGATCTGCTGCAGCAGATCTCCGCGATCTGGCGCGGCATGGCCTACTGGTCCTCGGGCGCGGTCACGGCCACCCAGGACCGGCCCGACGACGTCCGCCAGCTGGTCACGCCGGCCAACGTCATCGAGGGGCTGATCACCTACAGCTCCTCGGGGCGCAAGGCCCGCCACACCGTGGCGCTGGTCAGCTGGAACGACCCGGACAACCTGTTCAAGCCGCAGATCGAGGTCGTTGAGCACGGCGAGGGCATTGCCCGCTACGGCTACAACCCGACCAAGATCGACCTGCTCGGCTGCAGCAGCCGGGGCCAAGCCCACCGCGAGGGCCTGTGGCGCCTTCTGGTCGAGAACTATGCGACGCAGACCGCCACCTACCGGGCCGGCCTCGACCATGCCGTGCGCCGCCCCGGCGACATCATCGCCATCGCCGACCCGCAGATCAGCAACATCGATGCCGGCGGCCGCCTGAAGGCCGGCTCGACCACCACCACCCTGAAGCTCGACCGGCCGGTCACCCTCAAGAGCGGGGTGCCCTACGAGATCTCCGTCACCCTGCCGGACGGCACCGTGGCGGAGCGGCAGATCACGACGCTGGCCGGCGTCGACCTCACCCAGATCGATGTCTCGCCCGCCCTGCCGGCCGTGCCGGACGCCGCGGCGGTGTGGCAGATCGCCGGCGAAGTGGTGCCGCAGCTGTTCCGGATCGTCGGCATCAAGGAGGTCGAGCCGCACATCTACGAGATCCAGGCGCTCCAGCACGAGCCCTCGATCTATGCGGCGGTCGATGACGGCGCGGCCTTCGAGCCGCTCAACATCTCCGAGTTCCCGAACATCGTCCTCCCTCCGGACAACCTCACAGTCCGGGAGAGCACCTACTTCGAGAACAACCTGCCGCGGCAGAGCCTGCTCCTCAGCTGGACGGCCGGCCAGCCCTTCAACTCGGTCGCCTACTACGTCACTGCGGTGAAGCCGAACGGCTCGCTGGTAACACTGGCGAAGCGGACCTCCACCTCGGTGGAGTTCCTCGACGCGGCGACCGGCGAGTGGACCTTCATCGTCCAGGCCGAGGGGTTGAACGGGCGCCTGTCGGACGCCGCCCAGATCACCTACACGGTCCAGGGCTGGGAAGGGCTCGCCGGGCCCACCGTCACCGGCCTGCAGGTCAAGGGCGGCGGCAATGTCTTCACGGGGCGGAGCTGCACCCTGGAGTGGGGCCTGACCTGGCCGCCGGACGTGAGGCCCTACGAGGTCGGCTACGCCTTCCGGGTCTTCGACGCGGACACCACCGCGCTCCTCCACACCGAGATCATCACCGCCGCGCAGGCGACCTACGACTACGAGGAGAACCTCAACGAGGGCGGGCCGCGCCGCCGGTTCCGGGTCTCGGTGGCCGCGCGCGACGCGATCGGCCGCGAGAGCCAGCCGGCGGTGCTCGTCGTCTCGAACCCGCCGCCCGGCGTGGTCGTCCCCACCGCCACCTGGACGACGGAGAGCATCGCGGTCCAGTACACCCCGCCGAGCGACCCGGATCTCCGAGGCGCCCTCATCTGGGTCAGCAGGACATCCGGCTTCAACCCACTGACGACGGCGCCGGTCTACGACGGGCCGAACACGCTCCAGTTCTTCACGGCGGATCCGGACACATGGTACTACGTCCGGGTCGCGCTCTATGATGACTTCGGCAAGAACCCGGCCGAGCTGAACATCTCGGGCGAGGTGGCGGTCCGCACGAACGACCTCATCATCGACGTCCAGGCGCCCGACATCCCGACCGGGCTCACCCTGGCGACGGCGCTTGAGGTCTCGGCCACGGGCGTGGCGACGGCCGCGATCACCGCGACCTGGAACCCGGTCGGCAGCAGCAATCTCGGGATCTACGAATTCGAGCTGACCGAGGGCGACGGCATTGCGAACCCCTCGTGGATCCGTGACCGGGCCGACAAGGGCCAGCCGAAGTTCACTTGGCGCAACCTGAAGCCCGGCGTGCTCTACACTGCCCGCGTCCGCTCGGTGAACGACAGCGGGGTGGCGGCCTCGGGCTGGTCGGCCATGGTCTCGATCACCGCGGCCAAGAACACGGCCAAGCCCGGCACGATCACCAACTTCACCGTGGACGCCGCCTACCGGACGGCGAGCCTGTCCTGGATCAATCCGAGCGACCCGGACCTTGCTGCGATCGAGGTGTGGGTCGGGACGCGCGACGACGGGGCGGACGCCACCCTCTTCGCGACGGTCCCGGCGCCGCTCAACTTCTTCAGCGACACCACCCTGGAGATCGTGCAGACCCGCAACTACTGGGTCCGGCCGGTCAATTCGAGCGGCACGGCCGGCGACTTCACCGGCCCGAAGACGGCGACCACGGCGGCGCTCCCGGCGGCGGCGCTTCAGAACGGTGTCATCGACCAGACCAAGCTCGCCGCCTCGATCGTGGCGCCGGCCGCGGTCTCCAGTCTGCCGGATCCCGCGACCTGGACCGGCTCGAAGCTCGCCTACAACGCCGCGGACGGCAAGCTGTATCGCCTCATCAACGGCCAGTGGACAGCCGCGGTGCAGGCGGGCGACATCACGGGCGCCCTCACCAGCGCCCAGATCCAGTCCATTGAGGCAGCGAAGGTCGCCGGCCAGCTCACCGCCTCGCAGATCGCCAGCATCAATGCCGCCCAGGTCGTCGGCCAGCTCGTCGCCGCGCAGATCGAAAGCATCACGGCAGCCCAGATCAGCGGGCAGCTCACCTCCGACCAGATCGTCAGCCTGGCGGCCACGAAGGTGGCCGGCCAGCTCACGGCGGATCAGATCGCGAGCATCAATGCGGTCGCGATCCAGGGCCAGCTCACGGCCGCGCAGCTCGCCGACAACACCATCACCCAGGCCAAGCTCGCCACGGGCCTCTCGGCGGTCGGGATCGTCTCCAGCCTGCCGGACCCGGCCGGCTACACGGGCCCGTCCGTGGTGCTCAACGGCGCGGACGGCAAGGTCTACCGGCTGGTCTCCGGGGCCTGGACCGCCGGCATCGCCGCGGGCGACATCACCGGGCAGCTGGGCGAAGCCCAGATCGCGGCCGGCGCCATCACGGACGCCAAGATCGCGGCGCTGGCCGCCTCGAAGATCACCGGCACCCTCACGGACGCCCAAATCGCCCAGGTGTCGGCCGCGAAGCTCGTCGGACAGGTAGTCGCTTCGCAGATCGCGAGCATCGGCGCCGGCCAGATCTCCGGCCAGATCACGGATGCACAGATCGCGCAGCTCTCGGCGGCCAAGATCGCCGGCACGCTGTCGGATGGCCAGCTCGCGGGCATCAGCGCGGCGAAGTTGATCGGACAGGTCGTGGCCGCGCAGGTGGCCTCGGTCAATGCCTCCGTACTCCAGGGGCAGGTCACGGACGCGCAGATCGCCGGCATTAGCACGGCGAAGCTCGCAGGCCAGATCACCCAGACCCAGATCACGGACGGCGCCATCAGCACGCCGAAGCTGGCGACCGGCGCCGTCAACGCAGACAAGATCGAAGCTTGCTCGATCCTGGCCTCGAAGCTGGCGGTGGCGAGCCTGAACCTCGCCGCGAACGGCGGCCTCCAGCAGGGCACCTCCGGCTGGTGGGGCGCGGCCGGCGGCACGGGCATCACGCCGCTCGTGGAGGGCATCCGCACCGATTGGGCTCCGCAGGGCATGCGGGTCTTCTCGGTCCGCTACGACGATGCCCACAAGCCGACGAGCGGCATCTCCGAGATCATCTACGCCAACCCGGATGCGACGGGGGCCCAGCAGCGGATCCCGGTCACGCCGAACGCGCGCTATGAGTTCAGCGCCTACATCTCGGCGCACCGCTGCACCGCCTATGTGTCGATCATCTGGTGGGACGCCACCGGCACCTACATCACCGAGCACGGCGGCAACACCATCGTCGCCACGCAGCTCGGCTCCGGCTCATCACTGGCGGACTGGAACCGGCTCGCCCGCTCCTGGGTGATCGCCACCGCACCGGCCAACGCTGCCAGTGCCGATATCCGGGTCCGCTGGTACAACTTCGGCAGCAACCCCTACTGCATGGCGGGCGGGTTGTTCTTCGCCCAGGCCGTCGAGGGCCAGACCGAGCCGAGCCCGTACTCCGACGCGGGCGTGACCATGATCGAGGGCGGCAACGTCCGCACCAGCTCGATCTACGGGGACCGGCTCGTCGCCCGCACCATCACGGCTGGGCAGATCGCGGTCGGGGCCATCACGGCGACCGAGATCGCCGGGTCCACCATCACGGGTGACCGCATCGCCGGGTCGACCATCACGGGTGCGAACATCAGCGCCGGGACGCTGACCGCGCGCGAACTGGCGGCCGGATCGGTCACCGCCTCGAAGCTGGTCCTCACCGATCCCAGCAACATGCTGAAGAACGGGGACTTCACGAACCCGATCGACGGCTCGGCGAACTCCGAGGGCTGGTCTCTCGGCGGCGGCGACACGCTCATCGATACGTCGGTCGCGACCGACCCCGGCGGTATGCACCGCCTGCGCTCGAATGCACGCGACTGCGCCTATTCCGACCCGATCGCGGTGCGGCCGGGCGACGTCATCAACCTGTCGGCGCGCGTCTTCAACGCAAACGGCGAGCGGGCCAGCCTCATGGCCGTTCTCACCGATGCCGCCGGGGGGAACGGCCAGTGGCCGACCGCGGCCTATACCGACCTCAAGAACCAGTGGGTCGATCTCTCGGGGCAGATCACCATCCCCGAAGGCATCCAGCGGATGCAGGTGCTCCTGCTGTGCGACAAACCCTATCCGTATGGCAGCTACTGCTGGTGGGGTAAGGTGCAGGCGCGGAAAGCAGCCAACGCTCAGATGATCGTGGATGGCGCGATCACGGCTGCCAAGATCGCCGCGAAGTCCATCACCGCAGGTCAGATCGCAACTGGAACGATCACCGCGACCGAGATTGCGGGCGGCACGATCACAGGGGATCGGATCGCCGGCAGCACCATCACTGGGACCAACATCGCGGGCGGCACCATCACCGGCAGCCTCATCGCGGGCGGCACCATTCAGGCGGGTAACCTCGCAGCCGGCTCCGTTACCGCCTCGAAGCTCGCGGTCGCCAGCCTGAACCTCGCCATCAACGGCGACATGGGCAACCTGAACGTCGCCGGTAATCCGGCCGCCTGGAGCAGCGACAGCTCCGGCATTGCCGGCGCCTCCATGCTCCAGAACGGCGTCGACTACATCTACTGCCCCGCCGGCATGCGGGCCATGAAGATCGGCGCCAATGCCGTCCCGACCAACCAGGGTTCGTTCGGGCAGGTCTGGCTGAACCGGGTCGAGACGGACGGCACTCTCTATCCGTTCTCGTGCCGCGCCGGCACGACCTACGAGGTCTCGGCCTATCTCTCGACGCACCGCTGCACGGGCTATGTCGGGTTGGTTTGGTATGACAACAATCAGAGTTACATCGGCGAGACCTGGGGCAGTCAGATCGTCAACTGGGGCGGCAGCATCTACAACTCCCAGGCGGATTGGGAGCAGTTTGGCCGCTCGAAGCTGATCGTCATCGCCCCGGCCGGTGCGGTCTACTGCCGGCCTTACGTCCGCTATGGGATCACATGGTATCCGTCAGACCCTGCACCGCCCTATTGTTTCATCTCCGGTGTGATGCTGGCGGTCGCAGTGGCGGGGCAGACCGAAGTCTCGCCCTTCTCGCCGGCCGGGCTCACCACCATCAACGGCGCCTCGATCCGCACCAACTCCATTGCCGCCGACAAGATCATCGCGGGCTCGATCACCGCGGGTCAGATCGCGGGCGGCACCATCACCGGAGACAAGATCGCCGGGCGCACGATCTCGGCCGGCAATCTGGTCTCGGGCACGATCACCGCCAACGAGATTGCCGGGCGGACCATCACGGCGGACCGGATCGCAGGCGGGGCCATCACGGCCTACGAGATCGCCAGCCGGACCATCACGGCCTCGCAGATCGCGACCGGCACCCTGACCGCCAATGAGCTGGCGGCGGGCTCGATCACGACCAGCAAGCTCGCCGTCTCCAGCGCCAACTTCGCCTTCAACGCCGATATGGCCCAGGGCCTCGCCGGCTGGACGGCTGGCGGCCAGACCTGGGGCGGGACGCCCGGCATCTTCGTGGAGACGGGCTGGGTGCCGTCGGGCTTCAAGGGCTTCGCCGGCCACGGCACGAGCTGGAACGGGGCCGGTGGGCAGTGGTTCGACACCTGGCACCAGCGCATCGACACGAGCACCACCCCCCAAGCATTTCCCTGCTATCCGAACACGCCCTACGAGTTCTCGGCCTACGTCACCTGCCATCGCTGCGATGCGCAGATGCATGTCCTGTGGCTGGACAGCGCCGGCACCGGCATCCGCTACGACGGATCGAACGTCATCGGTCAGTTCGCGAAGGCCGGCGGGGCCCTGACCGACTACCCGCGGATGACGATCCTCGCGACGGCGCCGAGCAATGCCTACGGGTTCAAGGTGCTCTACCGCGGTCAAAACATCACTGCGGCGGACCCCCTCATCTTCCTGGTCGGGGCCATGTATGCCGCGGCGCGGGCGGGCCAGACCGAGTGCTCGCCCTATGTGGATCCCGGGGTCACCACGATCACCGGCACCACCATCACCACTGGCTCGATCTACGGGGATCGGCTGGTGGCCCGCACCATCACGGCTGGGCAGATCGCGGTCGGCGCCATCACCGCGACCGAGATTGCCGGCAACACCATCACGGCGAACCAGATTGCGGGCTCCACCATCATCGGCTGGAATATCCAGGCGCGCACGCTCGGCGCCGGCCATATCGCGGCCGGGGCCATCACCGCCTACGAGATCGCGGCCAACACCATCACCGCGAACCAGATCGCCGGCCAGACCATCATCGGCTGGAACATCGCCGGCAACACCATCTCGGCGGACAAGCTCGTCGCGAATTCGATCACCGCCGGGCAGATCGCGGCCGGCGCTATCGGCGTGGACCAGCTCGCGGCGGGCGCCATCACGGCCGACAAGATCGGGGTCGGGCTCAACTCGACCAACCTGCTTTACAACTCGGATTTCAAGTCCGGGGTCGCGGGCCAGAATATCGCGGCGGGTCAGACCGTGCCGGGCGTCTCCGGCTGGTGGAGCAACACCAACCCGAGCAGCCTCTACATCGGCCTCAACGGCTCCGGCCCCGGCTGGCAGCCGAACGGGATGGGATCGCTGCAGGTGTCGTGCTCGGGCACGCCGGCGGCTGGCTACGTCTTGGACACCTATGCGTCGACCCCGAAGCAGGACGGCACCTGGAGCCAGCGGTTCCCGGTGGTCGCCGGCAAGCGATACGAGGTGTCCGGCTACGTGTCGGCTCACCGCTGCAAGGCGAACCTCGTCATCGTCTGGATGGACGCCAACGACGCCTATTGCGGGGAGGCCTGGACCACCACCGTCGAGAACGCGATGAGCAGCGGCAACCTGAGCGCCTGGGCGCGCATGGGTTGCTTCGCCACGGCTCCGTCCAACGCCGCTACGGCCGCAATCTACCTGCGGACGACGTTCAATGGTGGTGACGGCCCCTACACCTTCTGGTCCGGTCTGTACTTCGGACAGGCCAAGCCGAACCAGACCCAGTATTCCGACTGGGCGCCCGGCTCCTCGACCGTGATCTGGGGCGACACCATCGCCACCGGCACCATCCATGCCAACAAGATCACCGCCGGCACCATCACGGCGGACCGGATCGCCGCGAATGCCATTACCGGCGGCCAGATCGCCGCCAACACCCTCACCGGCTGGCACGTCGCGGCGAACTCGATCTATGCCGACAAGATCGCGATCGGCGGTGGGCAGGCGCTCACGAGCTGGATGGGCTCGGACACCACCAAGATCAACGGCGGCGCGATCGAGGCCAACTCGATCTCGGTCAATAGCCTGAAGGTCGGCCTGCGCGGCGTCCGCACGGTGAGCCTCGACTTCAGCGTGGACAAGAACACCCGCGTCCTGTCGTGGACCGCAGGCTACGTCCTGTGGATCGATGACACGGGCGCCAACCGGGCCGACCAGGTCGCGGCCGGCAGCTTCAACACGGGCGGCGGCTACACCTATGTCTGGTGGAACAAGAACACGCCCGGTACGCTGTATGCCGCCAGGGACAACTGGCCCGACATCTTCAGCGACAAGAACGCAGTGCTGCTGGCGTCGTATGATGGGTACGCTGGGATCAACACCTTCGGCGGCGGCACGATCATCGACGGATCGCGGATCAACACCGGCACGATCACCGCCAACCAGATCGCCGCCGACGCGATCCAGGCCAGCCACATCGCGGCCGGACAGATCACCGCGGAGAAGATCGGCGCCGGGCAGGTCACCGCGGACAAGATCTCGGGCGGCACCGTGCAGGCCGGCACGATCTACCTCGCGGACTCGCGCCTGCGGCTTGAGTGCTACGGCGGCGTGCCGCGCATGGTCTGCACGGATGGCGGCAACCTGCGGCTGCTGATCGGCAACACCACGGGCTTCTCGCCCTACGGGGGCGACTGGGGCCTGGTCGTCTGGGACAATGCCAACAATGTCATCCTGGCGCCCTCGGGCCTCAACGGTGGCGGCCTCTGGGCCAGCTCGGTCAGCGCCAACAAGCTGGCGGTGACGCAGCTCTCCGCCATCACCGCCAATGTCGGTACCATGACCGCCGGCCTGCTCCAGAGCGCGGATGGGCAGATGCAGGTCGACCTCAACAACAAGCGCATCATCATCTGGGGCTGATCGTGACGTGGCGCGTCCTCATCGGGCAGCACCCCTCGGGGCACCAGGGGCTGTTCGTCTCGAAACCCGGCTATGACCTGTTCGGCTGCGACCCGACCAACAACTCGCAGTGGATGTTCTCATCCGCGGCGGGCCGGATGGCGAACATCCTCCAGGCGGGGACGAGCAATCTCGATCAGGTCGTCACCATCCCCGACATCGGCTACTATCCCTGGTACTACTTCGACCGCTACGACCCCTCCGCCGGGCAGCTCTCCCAAGAGGAGGCCCTGTATGGAGGTAACTACGGCTTCCCGCGCTTCCAGTTCCAGTACCTGAACCGAGCCCAATTCAAGATCGCGAAGCTGCGGCCGGACTTTGATCCCAACGCTGTGCCGGGTTATTTCCGGTATGTGATCCTCACCTTGCCGATCAAGGGATAGATCATGCCCTGGCGAACCCTGATCGGCGGCGGTGGGTTTCGGGTGATGCGCCCCGGCTTCGACGTCTTCAACCCGTCCTGGGACGGGATCTTGATGGACCTGTTCGTCCGGTCGGGTCAGATCCTGGAGCACGGCATCGTCACCCTCGGGGCTCATCCGACCTCAGCCGGCGCAAAGCAGGCCACGGTCGGCATCGGGCCCTACAGCGTCACCCCGGATGTGGTCCCGATCGCGGTGCGCCCGAACGGCACGGTCCAATGGCCGCCGATGGCCCTCCAGCCGAGCGGAAGTGCCTTCAACTCAGTGGTCCCGCGTCACACCATGCAGCTCCGGATCGCGACCAACCAGTTCGTGATCTCGTGCTTCGGCGGTGGCGGCACCTACACCGAACTCCCGGACAAGATCATGTACCTCGTCTACCGTCGCCAGACCTTCTCGTGAGACCCATGGCCTTCAACGCTCAGTTCAATGTCAACGGCGATCCGCTGAAGATCTGGAACCACGCCGGCGGCGCGCCGGGCGATCCGCTGGATCCATCTCTGATCTTCTCGGCCCAGTACCCGCCGGCCGTGGCCGAGGAGTTCATCTTAGGCTCGCCTGCAGATATGACGCAGCAGTGGCGTCCCAGGGTCGAGACCGCCCGCAAATACTACACGTTTCCGTGGATCTGTGGGACCTACATCAACAACGACGGGACCATCATCCCGATGGGGGCGCTCGTCATCACCAACACGCAAGGCGTCGCCCAGTCCTTGTGGATCTGCCAGTACACCCTGACCCCGCTCGGCGACGGGCGCTTTGCCATCGACTGGTATGTCCAGGGCGGTGGCACCTCCGGCACAGGTATGATCACGGCCGGCACCCTCAAGTTCTGGGTGCTGGGCAGAGGAGACTGACGTGTTCTTCATCTACAACGACGCGGGCCGCATCACCCAGATGGTGGGCCAGAGCCAACCCGGCTACGCCGACCTGCTGCGCGCGGCCGGGCAGAACTTCGTGGAGGTCGGCCAGGACATGACCGACACCTTCGTGGACCTGAGCAGCGGTACACCGGCCCTGAAGCGGCGCCCCGAGCTGCCGGGCGAGTTCGACACGACCACCCTCAAGCCGTTCGAGCAGGCGACGCTGCCCGGCGTGCCGGCCTGCAGCATCGTGGTCGAGGAGGGTCCGCTCGGGCCCGGCCAGACCCCGCACCCGGGTGGCGACCTCGTGATCGGCTTCGTGGTGCCGGGCACCTACCGCGTCGCGATCGAGCCGTTCCCGTACCGGCGGCGCGCCTTCACCCTCACCGTCACGGAGCCCTCTGCGCAATGAGCCTGATCCTCGGCCCGAGCCTGGAACAGTTCCAGGACCTGGCCTACGCCGCCCTGATGCGCTTCTACGCCGAGATCGGCCAGACGGAGCGCTCGGCGGTGCAGCGGGCCATGGACACCAACAAGGCCGCCCAGGCCCGCGCCTTCCTCTCCGCGGGCGTGCGCTCGACCATGCTGGAGCAGGAGGCCCGGATCCGCGGCCTCACGGTTGCGCAGCTGGCCCAGCAGGTCGATGCCGCGGCCAGCGCGGCCGAGCGGCTCGAGCTGGCGCGTGTCGCGTGCTCGCAGGAGGTCTACGCCGCCACCGACCACCAGGGCGTGCTCGCGGCCCTGAAGAAGCGCGGCATTCCGCTGACCTGAGCCCGGCGCCGCCGGTTCCCTGATCCGGGGCTCCCGATCACGGCGAGAGCGCCGCGCGCCGCCTGATCCGTCCGCTCCCAGCCCTTCCGCTCCCCTGACAATCGGAGATCCCCCATGACCGCGTCGTCCTTCGACCGGGCGCTGAAGCTCGTCCTTGCGCACGAGGGCGGCTACGTCGATCACCCCGACGATCCCGGCGGGCCCACCAATCTCGGCGTGACCCTCGGCACGCTCTCCGCCGTGCTCGGGCGGCCCGCCACCCGCGCCGACGTGAAGGCGCTGACGCCCGCCAAGGTCGCTCCGATCTACCGCGCCCGCTACTGGGACGCGGTGCGCGGCGACGACCTCCCGGCGGGCGTCGACTACGCCGTGTTCGACTTCGCGGTGAACAGCGGGCCAACCCGGGCGGCCATCGCCCTCCAGCGCCTCGTTGGCGTGGCGGATGACGGCGTGATCGGAGCGGTGACCCTGGCGGCGGTCGCGCGGACGGATCAGCGCTGGCTCATCAACGGGCTTTGCGACAGCCGGGTGGTCTTCATGAAGTCGCTGACGAAGAGCTGGCCGGTCTTCGGGAAGGGCTGGACGAAGCGGGTGGCCGGCGTCCGGACGGAAGCGCTCGCCATGGTCAAGGCACCGGTCGTCGCGACCGCAACCACCATGGCGCGGCCCGAAGGCGGTGCGCCGCCGAAGGCGGGCCTGGTGCAGACCGGCGGCCTGCTGCGGGCGCTCAAGCGCCTGTTCGGCGGCAGGCCGGCCTGAGTCGCAGCCGACAGGCCGCGAAATCAGGACAGGTAGCCCGCCGCTTGCAGGTCCTCGTGGATCGCCTCGTAAAGCCGTTGCTTCTCGTCATTGTCAGGATGAGGCGGCTTCAGCGGTGTCATCTCTGGAAATGGGTCGGCGTCCGGCATTTGGCGGATTGGGTCAGGTTTGCTCTGCGCCGGGCGCCACCCGGAGATGAATTTCGACACACGGACCGTGAGCTGGCTGGGCATGGGCGTCTCCTGCCGCCCACTCAAGCATGATTTGCACCAGATCTGCCAGTTCGCGCGCTGATTGGCGCGTGACCCCTCCCGCGCCGGCCGGGCCTGCCGCGCAACTTCAGGAGCCTCCCATGAACAGCGAGCAGCTCAGCTCACTCCTGCGCACCCTCCTCCAGGTCGCCGGCGGCATCGCCGTGGGCCGCGGCTGGATCGACGCCGATACTGCCACCGCGCTCACCGGCGCTCTCGTCACCATCCTCGTGACCCTGTGGGGGCTGTACGCGCGCCGCAACGCTGCCCTGGTCGCCGCAGCCGCCAAGGTGCCCGAGGTCAGGACGATCCTCGCCGATCCGGCCACCGCGAACGCCATCCCGAGCACCAAGGTCCAGCCGGCACCGTGAGGAGCCAGGAGGCCACCATGCTTCTCTCGGTCGTCCGGCACTCGGCCTCGCATAGAGCCAGCCCGGAGGCGGCCATGCGGATCTCCAAAGGACGCTGCTGGCTGGTTTACCTCGCGCCTTGGCACCGCCAAGCCATGATCCAGTACGACCCCGACCCGGCCATCAACGAGCGCATCCGCAGAGCCGTCCGCTACGGCCAGACCCGCTGGGCCGAGGTCTGGCTCTCCCTCATCATGGTCACGCTCGGGGGGGTGCTGCTCCTGCCCGAGCCCACCTTCGTCGGCCCGGAATGGCGCGTGATCGCGTCCTGCGTGACCGAGCACACGGCCGGGACGATTTCCGTCTCGGTGGGCGGGGCCCGCCTCCTCGCCCTCTGGATCAATGGCCGCCGCGGCCGGGAGACGTCGCTGATCCGCACCCTCGGGTGCATGTCCGGCTTTGCGTTCTGGCTCGCGCTCGCGCTTGGCTTTGCTGCCGCCTACCCGCCGCTCTCCACCGGCATCGCGGTCTACGGTGTCCTCGCCTTGGCCGAGCTTCATTCGTCGGGGCGGGCCGCCTCGGATATGGCGGCCGAGGACACCTTCGGCCTGCGCAAGAGGAGGCGGGCTGGTGGCCGACTCGGGCGTCTCCTTTGACAGCTGGCCGGCGATCGTCGTCGGCATCACGGCCGCGCTGGCGGGCGCCCTCGTCCCGCTGAACGGCTTCATCAAGACGCTGCTCGATTACCGGCTGGAGGCGAAGAAGGCCGAAGCGCTCCAGGCCGAAACCGCGCGGGACGTCGCATCCGCGTCTGGCCCCACGGTCCTTGACTCGATCGCGATTGCCGACCTGACGGACGCGGTGAAGGAGCTGGCCCTGGCCATCCGCGAGGACACCGCGTCGGACACGGCCCGGCACAATGACCAGCTGATCAGCGTCTTGGAGCGTCTCACCGACCGCCTCGAAGATTTGGAGGAAAGCGGCCGCGGGCCTCAGCACGGCCAGCCTCGCGGCTCCCGCCGCGAGCAGCATCATTGCTGACCGACGAAGCCCGCCCGGCCCCCGCCGCGGCGGGCTTCACTTTTGGGCGGTGTCGCGCGGTCCGACTTCAACCCTCTGCGGACGCTGAGCCGACGGCTGCATTGCGCCACGAATCGACCTTCGATGAGTGCCATCGGAATGGCGGCTCGTCGCCCTACCGCGGACCTCTCGAAAGTCCTCGGCTCGTATCTGCCGACCCTCATCCCGTTTGCATAAGAGCGGCTTACGGAACCGCCGTTTTTGGACGGCAGCGGTCCAGGGTGTAGCGCGAGAGGAAGGTCAACGGTAGCGTCTACACACCAAGCCGCATCTTAAGGTGATGCCAGCACACGTCGGCACTCGACCGGCAGCTGGGCCATCGTGAGGGGCGGACGCGGTTTGCCACCCGGTCTCGGGTGCAGCATCGCCGGCCTGAACCAGCGCGCGAGATCCTCGCCGCAGCCGTCACCGGCAGGCGGCGGATCCTGATCCGCGCAGCCCTCCTCGCCGGCTGGGCAGCTGATGCGGATGTGGAAGTGATAGTTGTGCCCGAACATCGGCCGCACCTTGGTGAGCCAATCGCGGTCCCCGGTTGCCTCCCGGCAGAGCGCTTTCTTGATGGCCGGGTTGACGAAGATGCGGGCCACCTCCGGCTGCTCGGCTGCGGCCTGGATGAGTAGTCGATGCTGGCGCGTCCAGGTCGTCGGATCGATGTCCAGCCCGTCGGCACGCACGACGTTGGTAGCCGAAATCTCCTCCCGCTCAGCGCGCGACAGGCGATGGTCAGGCATCGGCGTCAGCCAGATGTCGGCATCGAGACCGATCTGGTGCGAGGCGTGACCAGTCAGCATCGGGCCGCCCCGCGGCTGGGCGATGTCGCCCACCATCAGACCCGGCCAGCCATTGATGGCCGGCACCGCTTTGGAGAACCGCTCAAGGAACGCGATCAGGTGCGGGTGGCCCCACATGCGGTTGCGCGACACCCGCATCACCTGCCACGTCGCGCCGTCGATCGGCAGCGCAACGGCGCCGGCGAGGCAGCCGCGGGCGTAGGAGCCGATCGAGCGGGCCGCCATCGACACGGGCGCGCTCCTGCGTCCGAACAGCTCCTTGGCGGGCGTCGCTGGGTCGGCAGGGTGCGCGAGGGCCGGCAGGGACTTGGGATCGAGCGTGCCGCGGTCCTGCGCCGGAGCAGCGCTCGCCGACAACGCCAGCATGAACGCCATGGCCAGGGTACGCGGGACGGCCGCGGGCGTGCTGGCGAGGTCCATGCGACGAGGTTTCAGTGACGCTGACAGGCGGCGCATTCGCCCTCGACCTCCACGACGGGGTGGAGCGGCTTGAACCCGCTCACCGCTGCTGCCCCCTTCAGGACGCGCTGAATGGCGCGTGACGTCGCTTCCTCGACCGCTCCGCAGCCCGAGCAGACGAGGAATACGGTCGTCTCCCCCGGTCCGTGCTCGTGATAGCAGGCGATGTAGGCGCTCTTCGTCGCGAGCCGGTGAACGACGCCGGCGCCCTGCAGGAACTCCAGCACGCGGTAGACCTGGACGGGCGAGACGCGCTTCTCCTGCCTCACCCGCTCGGCGAGATCGTACGCGCTCAGCGGCGTCACGCTGGCCGCGAGCACCTCCAGGACGCGCCGACGCATGGGCGTGAAGGCAACGCCATGCTCCGCACAGTAGCGCTCGACGCGCGCCACAATCGCCGTGACGTCGTGCGGTGCGCCGGAGACTCGCGCATGGGTGTGTTCGGCCATGAGGGGCATCTTAGCGGCATCTGCTTGACAGAGAAGCAGCCCTGCTGTGTAACCAGCAGCAACGTTATACCGTAACAGCTCTGAACGCGACGGTCACCGCCTCACGCCACGACGACACGTCGCAACCCTATCCGCCGGCCAATCCGGGCCGCCGTTTGTTCTCCGGGAGCCCGTCCGTCGCTCCTCCCGCTCGCTACCCTTGGTCTGACCACAGAGGGGTTTCTGCCATGAACAGACGCCTGGCCTGCCTGATGGTGGCCCTTCTCCCGTTCGGTGTTGCCGCCGCTCCCGCCCGGGCTGCCGAGAGGGTCAAGGTGACGGCCTCGTTCTCGATCCTCGGCGACATGGTGCACCAGGTCGGCGGCGACCGCGTTGAGGTCACCGCCCTGGTCGGTCCGAACGGGGACGCGCACGTCTATGAGCCGACGCCGACGGACGCGAAGGGGTTGGCGGCCTCCAAGCTGCTGGTGCTCAACGGCTTGGGTCTCGAAGGCTGGATCACCCGCCTGGAGAAGGCATCCGGGTTCAAGGGCCAGACCGTGATCGCCTCGAAGGGCATCAAGCCGCAGCAGATGGAGGATGACGAGCACGGACATAAGATGGTGACCGACCCACACGCTTGGCAGAACCTCGCGAATGGCCGGATCTACGCGCAGAACATCCGGGATGGCCTGATCAAGGCGGATCCGGACGGCAAGGCCACTTACGAGGCAAACGCGGCCAAGTTCATCGCTGCGATCGATGCCCTCGAGCCGGAGGTCAGGCGGGAGATCGGCAGGATCCCGGAAGGGCACCGCAAGATGATCACCACACACGACGCATTCGGGTATTTCGGCACGGCGTACGGGATGGCCTTCGTCGCTCCAGAGGGCATTTCGACCGACAGCGAGGCAACCGCGCAGGAGGTCGCCAAGATCATCCGGCAGATCAGGGCCGAGAAGATCCCGGCCGTGTTCGTCGAGAACATTACCGACAAGCGACTGCTCGAACAGATCAGCCGTGAGACCGGCGCCAAGATCGGCGGCACCCTCTACTCCGACGCGCTGTCCCCGCCGGACGGACCGGCCGGCACCTACCTCGACATGTTCCGTTCCAACGTGAAGACGATTGTTGCGGCCCTGGCCCCGGCATCCTGAATGCGGTGGGCGCACCGGCTGAGCACAGTCCGGGTGAGCGGCTACGGGCAGGTGACGCGCACGTGAGCCGTGAACGCCTCACCGACTGGTGTGGCGCTCCCCTTGCCTGCCAGGGCGCTGGCGATGTCGTCGGCGAGGAGCTGGATGCCCTCGTCGGCCGACTTGTCGGGCCGCTTCACGGACAGGGTACACGCGCCCGGCTCGCCCCCGAGCGTCACCGCATCGGCTGCCTCGGAGAGGTTGATGGCCACGAAGAAGCTCGGGTCGGCCATCTGCAGGGCGACTTCCTTCGCACGCGCCGGGGTCTTGAGCGGCAGGGTGAAGCGCAGGGTGAGTTCACCATCCGCGAAGCTCTGCGAGTACTCGCTCGGTGGGGCGAACTCGACCGGTTGCCCGTCGATCTTCGCCTGTGTGAACCAGTTGAGGTTAGCCAGCGACTCGACGTTGGTCCTGGCGAGCTCGGCCAGCTTGTCGGGATCGGGGACGCCATCGTGGTTCGTGTCCAGCCCGACGACGGAGAAGGCCGAGTAGGTCCGGTCGAAGGTCCAGGTGTGGCGAATGCCCGTGAGGGCGTGGGCCTGATCGAACACGACCTCGGCCCGCGCGGTGATCCAGACGTGTGGGTGCGCGACGGCGGGCAGGCTCGTCGCCGCCAAGAGCCAGAGCGCCAGGAGTCCGCGGCTCAACGACATGCGCGCATGTAGCATGCCGGACGGGTCCGCGTGCACGCGGCGCGGTCGCACGGGCATGTTGTAATAACGTTACAGAGCTTGGCTATTTTCCTGACGCACAGACACCGGCCTTGCACCGGAGCCGCCGGGTCGCAGCCTTGCGGCCAGTACGATCCTGTCAGCCTCGTGGTGCGCCTTCTGCCCGCCCGCCCTGGCGCAGTCGCAAGGCACCATCGCGCTGGATGAGATCGAGGTGACCTCCCCCAGCCCGATCCAGCCCGCGCGCGGTCAGCCGGCGGGCTCAGGGGCCAGCAGCATGGGCACGCTGGGCATTCTGCCTGTGGTCACCGACACGTTCTCCCCCGTCACCGTCGTGACCCGCGACCAGATCGCCCGCGAGCAGCCGAGGACGCTCGGTGACGCGCTGTTCGACAAGCCGGGCATTTCCTCCTCGACCTACGCGCCAGGGGCGGCCTCACGGCCGATCATCCGCGGCCTCGACCAGGCCCGCGTGCGCATCCAGGAGAACGGCGTCATCAACAACGGTGTGTCGGACCTTGGCGAGGACCACGCCGTCCCGGTCAACCCGCTGATCAACGATCGCATCGAGGTCATCCGCGGCCCGGCCACGCTCCGCTACGGCTCCGGGGCGATCGGAGGCGTGGTCTCGGCCGAGAACAACCGGGTGCCGACCTTCATCCCGCTCAACGGCTACACGGGCCAGGTCACGACCGGGTTCTCCAGCGTCGACAACGGCCGGCTCGGGGCCGCCACCATCGATGCGGGCAAGGATGGCATCGCGGTCCACGCCGACGGCTTCAAGACCGCCACGGACAGCTACGCCATTCCCGGCGGCATCCAGCGCAACTCCTACACCGCGTCGCAGGGCGGCGCGGTCGGCATCTCGGCCATCGGCGACCGCGGCTTCGTCGGCATCGCGTTCAGCCACTACGACAGCCTCTACGGCATCCCCGGTGGCGTCGCCGAGCAGGACCGGACCCGCCTCGATCCGCGCCAGGATCGCGTGCTGTCGCGCGGCGAGTACCGGCCCCTCGACGGACTGTTCGAGGCAATCCGCTACTGGGCCGGCTACTCGGTCTACCGCCACGACGAGATCGGCATCGGCGAGGACGGCATCGAAGGCATGCAGGCGATCTTCAAGAACCGCGAGGCGGAGGGCCGGGTCGAGCTGCAGCACGTTCCGGTCTTCACCGCGATCGGCAAGCTCACCGGCGCGCTCGGCTTCCAGTCCGACCGGCGCGTGATCAACTCGCAGCTCGAAGCCTTCCTGTCGAAGACCGAGTCCCGCGCCAATGCCGTCTACCTCTTCGAGGAGCTGGAGGTTCGCCCCGGGACCCGCCTGCAGGCGGCCGGCCGCTACGAGGTCGACCGGCTGAGCAGCACCGCGGCGCAGTTCCCGGCGGGCTACGTGCCAGCCGACGGGCAGGATCCGTTCCAGTACGCCCTGACGCGCCGCTTCGCCCCGAAGAGCGCCAGCATCGGCGCGCTGCAGGATCTGCCCTACGGGTTCGTCGCGAGCCTCAACGGCTCCTACGTCGAACGGGCGCCGACATCCTACGAATTGTTCTCGCAAGGGCCGCACGACGCCACCGCCACCTTCGAGATCGGCAATCCCACCCTGAAGAGGGAGCGGGCACGCACCGTGGAGGCGAGCATCCGCAAGGCCGATGGGCCGCTGCGCCTCGACGCGACCGGCTATTACACGCGCTACACCGGCTTCATCTACCGCAACTACACGGGCCTGTTCTGTGACGATGACTTCGCGTCCTGCGGCTCGGGTACGGAAAACCGGCAGATCGTCTACCAGCAGCAGAACGCGACGTTCTACGGCGCCGAGATCGCGGCACAGTACGATGCTATTCCCGTGGGCAATGGCTGGTTCGGGGTTGAGGGCCAGTTCGATTTCGTGCGCGCCCAATTTGACGACGGCACCAACGTGCCGCGCATTCCGCCGTACCGGGTCGGTGGTGGAGTGTTCCTGCGGGCGGAAGGCTGGTTCGCGCGGGTGAACCTGCTGCACGCCTTCGCCCACACCGAGATCGCGCCGTTCGAAACACCGACGCCGGGCTGGAACGACCTACGCGCCGAGATCAGCTACACGAAGTCGCTGGATCCGGCAGTCTACGGCGCGAGCGAGGTCACGCTGGGGCTGGAGGGCCGGAACCTGCTGGACGACGACATCCGCAACTCGGCCTCGTTCAAGAAGGACGAGATCCTGCTGCCGGGGCGCAACGTCCGCTTCTTCCTGACCGCGCGGTTCTGAGTGCCAGTTTGAGACTTGCCAGGACTGAGAGCTCACCCTCGGCTCTGCGTGTTCGTCCCGCAAACGTCGGCTACCCTCGACGTGGTCTCCTCGACCAAGCGTCGGCGCAGAAAGCTCGTAAACCGCTGCATCTCGGCTTGGCGTAGCGCGAGCCGCTCACGCAGGCGCTCCACCTCCGTGGGTGTGCAACGTCCCTCGGCAAGAGCAAGCCGGGCGGTCTCAAGTACCGCGAAGCCGCCGCCGTTGCCGAGTCGCTCGCCCTCCAGCATGAGGCGGAGATCCGCTTCGGGCGGGGCGACGTCGGCGTAGAAGGCTTTGAGAAGCGTCGCCGCGCGCACGAGCACTGGGCCTTCGACAGCAAGATCAATCCAGGGTGCGGCAAGGCCATGGCCTGCCGCGTTGACGTGCCCTTCGCAGGATTGCAGCGTCGGCAGCCCAAGGAGGTTCAGCGCCACTACGGTATCACGGATGCCGGCATCAACCGGTCGTCCAAGCCTGTCTCGGACGGCATCGACGGCGCCAAGCATGTTGCGCCACCGCTGCACGTGGGGACACGCATCGTCGGCGCCTGCATGCGGCTCGGCTCGCCCCATCAAAGCGCGCGCCTGCACCTGGGGACACGTCGGGCAAGCGGGATCGTCAGCGTGGATGTGCACGTGGCTGCGCATCGGTCCTCCGGGGTTGATACCGTTACAGAGTTACACTCTAACTCGAGCCTGTCTGTAACATTATAACAGTGCGGGATCCGATGCCAGTGTCCCCTCCGACCGCTGCCCGCCTGCCCGTCACCGTGCTCTCCGGCTTCCTGGGCACTGGCAAGACGACGCTCCTGAACCACGTGCTCAACAACCGGCAGGGGCGGCGCGTCGCCGTCATCGTCAACGACATGAGTGAGGTGAACATCGACGCCTAGCGCCGCAGCCGGCGCGCTGACAATTGTCACGGCCATGCACCCACGCATGGAGCGCCTCTGGATCCGCAGAATGCGCTGACGCGCGCCGTCAGGCGGGATCTCAATCCGGCAGGTCGATCATCCGCTACGCCGTCTGGCGATACCTCCGGTTCCGCCTCAGCAACCGCCAGGTCGCGGAACTCCTGGCCGAGCGCGGCATCAGCCCACTGTGCATCCCTGAAAGTTCAAACGGGCTTCCACCGATTGTCATACAGCTGTCGTGACATCGACCTACGTCGCCGCTCGCAACAGGTCATGCGTACAAAACCGGCCCGACAGTGGTGCCGCAGAGTAGGTAAACATGTCTGGACCGTCTCGCGCCTACGTGCTTCATCGCACGCCCCATCGCCTGCGCGTCAGAATCCCCAACCGCCGACGTGATCAGGTGTTCTTTCGGGCGCTGCAGCGGACCTTATCGGAGCACCCTGATGTGTTTCGGGTCGATGTCAACCCGCGCACAGCCAGCGTCATCATCCGCTGCCATCGCAGCTTCGATCCCGCTTGTATCAACAACCCGTTCCTGGGCGTGATCCTGGCTGCAGAGGTGCCGCAATCGACGGCGATGTCACCGCGGCCCGCCAGCGGGAGCGCCCGAGCTGGGGCTTCGGAGCCAGACCTCAGCGCGATCATGGTCAATCTCGCCCTCGCGGCGATCAAAGGGCAGCTCAAGGCGCAGCTGCTGGAGTGGGCTCTGGAGTGGGCTGTCAAGGTTTTCGTTCGAGCCCTCGTCACAGAGTTCCGCCCCGCTCCAAGCTTGAGGCCGAGCCCTCAGCCCGCTCTGCTGGCGGCCTAGCCCCAGTCGGGGCTGGCGAGCGCCGGAAATGCAGGTCTGGGGAGCCGCTGCTGCTCAACGCCTTCGCAGCCAAGAACGGACCCACGCCGCCGGCCAGCATCACCAGGCCGTCCAGGGCCCCGATCGGGCCAACCCCGAGCAGGCCGCGAAGACCGGGCACCAGCAGCGCTGCCCCCTGCGCCAGGAACGAACCGGCGAGAATCCGCCCGAGCACAGGATTCCGCGACAACGGCGTCCTGTGGCCGGCCCCGGAGCGGCAGGTCAGAGCGTGCAGGAGCTGGGCGCAGGTCAAGCTGCCAAAGGTCATGGTGCGGGTCTGGGCCGCGTCTCGGCCGTAGCGGGCTGCCCCGAAGAGCGCGGCCGCCAACGCGCCGGAGGTGAGCAGGGCTGCCTCCTTGGCAAGTTGGCCGGTTTCCGCCGGATCGACCAAAGCCGTGCCGGTCGGCATGGGCTTGCTGTCCAGGATCCCCGGCTCCGGTGGTTCGAGCGCCAGCCCGATCCCCGGCAGCACGTCGGAGATCAGGTTGATCCAGAGCAGCTGGATTGGAGACAACGCCTGACCGAAGCCCGCAGCCGTTGTCATCAGCATGAGCAGGATCTCGCTGGCATTGGTGCTCAGCAGATAGTGAATGGCCTTGCGGATGTTCGTCGCGGTCGCGCGGCCGCGCTCGAGCGCGAGCAGAAGGGCCCGCGGATCGTCCGACTCCAGGAAGATGTCGGCCACCTCCCGCGCCGCGGCCGGCCCATCCCGACCCAGGGCGATGCCGACATCGGCAGCCCGGAGCGCCGGACTATCGTTCACCCCGTCTCCGACCATCACCACCGTCGCGCCGGAGCGCTGCAGGTCCCGCACGACGGCGAGCTTCTGGGCCGGACTGATCCGGGCAAAAGCATGGGTACGGCGCAGCGCCGGTCCACGCTCCGCCTCTGCGAGCCTGTCGAGATCAACCGAATCGAGCACCTGCAGGCTGGTGCTGTCGTGGCCGTTGAGGCCGATGTGCTCGCCGACGGCCCGAGCCGTCGCGCTCTGATCGCCCGTCAGCATGATGGTCTGCAGCCCCGCCCGATGCAGCTGCTGCATCAGGGCATCAAGGCCAGGCCGCACCGGATCGGACAGGCCGACGAGGCCGACCCAGATCAGGTCCTCGATCCGCTCCGCGCCCACCGCGTCGTCGCGGCTCTCCCGGTAGGCAAAGCCAAGAACGCGCAGCGCGTCGCGTGCCAAGCGGTCATTGCTGGCCCGGATGATCGCGCGGCGGTCCGCCGTCAACTCACGACTGCCGCCTTCAGGCATCGCGTCCCACCGGCAGCGGGCCAGAACTTCGTCGGGGCTGCCCTTGACGGCGGTGAAGCGGCGCGGCCCGGCGGCATGGACGGTGGCCATGAAGCGATAGGCTTCCGTGCGATGCTGAACCGAGCGCACGGCCCAGTCCTGCCGCAGGCCGAGCACATCGATGCCGGCGTCCAAAGCCGCCTGGATCAGGGCGTTCTCCGTCGCCGAGCCGGTGAGCACGGGCTGGCCATGCGGGTGCTCGATCCCGGCCTCGCTGCACAGGCTGCCGATCCGCAGAAGCTGTATGAGTCGGGGATCGGCCGGATCGGGCGCCGCTCCGGCCTGATCCACGAGCCCCTTCGCGCCGGCCCGGTACAGCCTCTCGCCGATCGCCAATGCAGCGACGGACATCGTGCCGAAGGTCAGGGTTCCAGTCTTGTCAAAGCAGATCACGTCGGCCGCCGCGAGGGTCTCGATCGCCTCCAGCCGCCGGACCAGCACCGCGCGGCGGCGCATCGCCTCGACCCCAAGCGCCAGCGTCGAGGTCGCAACCATCGGCAGGCCTTCCGGGACCGCGGCCACGGCCACCGAGAGGGCGGAGCGCAGCACCAGCAGAGCCGCGAGCCCCCGCAGCAGCCCGACCCCGAAGATGGCCGCGCTCGCGAGCAAGGTGACCCAGACGAGTTGTCGTCCGAGTTCGTCGAGCTGGCGCTGGATCGGGGTTGCGGGGTCTCGGATGTCCGCGACCAGGCGCTGGATCCGGCCGACTTCGGTGTGCGCCCCCGTGGCGACGACAACGGCGGTGCCGCTGCCGCCGGTCACGATGGTGCCGCGGTAGACCATGTTGGTCCGCTCGGCGAGCGGCAGTATCACCGTCCCAAGCGTGTCGGCCGCTTTGGCCACCGGCAGGCTCTCGCCGGTCAGCGCCGCCTCGCTGACGGAGAGGGACTGAACGGCCAGCAGCCGCGCATCGGCCGGGACGACCATGCCGCGCTGCAGGGTGATGAGGTCGCCCGGAACCAGAGCCTCGGCCGGAAGATCCACGGCGGATCCGTCCCGAACGACCGGCGTGGTCATCGGACCGGGAAGGCCCAGGCTCTGGATGGTCCGCTCGGTTCGGCTTTCCGTCGTGTATCCGATCCCCGCATTGAGGACGACCACGGCGGCGATCGCGCCAGCCTCCAGGAGAGCCCCTGTGGCCAGAGAGATCGCAGCGGCACCGGCCAGCAGAAGCACGGGCAAGCTGGCGAACTGCTCGGCGAGGATGCCGAGGGCCGAGCGCTGCTGCAGGGGCGGCAGCGTGTTGGCGCCGGCTGCGAGCCGCGCCTGTGCCTCCGCGCTCGTCAGTCCAGACCTGAGATCGGTGCGAAGCTCGGCCGCGATCTGTTCGGGTGCCGTGCGGTGCCAAGCGTCCTGTGCCGCGTCCGGAGGTGAGAGAGGCTCGCCGCGCACCAGCGCCTGGATGCGCGCGATGAGGGCATGGACCGCCAGCGCAGGATCGTGATGAACGACAACGTTGCCGGTCAGCGTGCTGGCGCTGGCTGAACGGATTTCAGGCAGGGCCGACAGGCCGCGCTCGAGCCGCTCGGCGAGATCGGGTGTGCCGGTCAGCCCGTCGACGCGCAGGCGGCTGCGTCCGGAGCGGGAGAGATGGAGGGGCACGACGGTGCCGGACACCGCCTCACACGCCGGCTGCAGGTCGGGCGCCTGCAGCGGCCCGGTGGACTGCGGCCACGCTGGTGCAGAGGCGGTCTGTGCCATGGCGGACAGGCTTCCAGCAATCCGCGCGAACGAGTCCGTGCGAACGCGGCAAAGCGGAGCGGTGATAAAACCTCAGACGGTCAGGTCGCCGAGGGCACGGCTTGCACCTCCGCGGCCCTGCGCCGCGGGCGCTCGGTGTGCTCCCTGTTCCTGGCCTCGGCGGCTTCGGCAATCTCCGCCCGAGCCTCGCCGAGAATGTCACCGGTGCGCTCGTTGAGATCGGCCAGGGCGGTGCGGCCCTGATCGTAGGCGATCAGTCCGGCCTTGATCACGGTCTTGGCGAGAGGGCGGAGGACGGGGAGGACCACCGGCGCGAGGACGACGCCGACGACGGCAATGCCGAGACCAGCGCCGAGGTTCTCGCCTTTCAAGACATCTTCCAGCAAGGCCATCGCGCGCTCCTGTCGTGCTTCGTGTTGAATGCCCCCGCTTGGCTCCATTGACACCCCGGAGCCCGTAGCTAGCCGACTTTCATGTGCACGCGGTCAACGTCCACGCAGCCCCTGCGTTCACGCGTCAGCTGCAAAGACTTGAGTAGGGACGCGGGCTTGGCCCTGCAGACGTGCGAAACAGCTGCGGGCCGCGGTGACGGACCATAGAAGCCTGTCGCCGCCTGAGGTGCCTGCATGATCCCCGGGCGTGAGCCAGCTGGTTCGGAACTTCGGTTTCGCCTCAGCCGGAGAGGCATGGGCGATGGTGAACTTACGGTCCTCTACCGGCATTGACGCCGGTATAGCAAGAGCTATATTACAATGTAACTGCTATTATTCTGCTGTATGAGGTCATTGCATGACCGCTCAGCCACACCTCCGAGCGCTCGACGGTTCATCGTCCCGTCAAGGTCAGATCGCCTGTGATGATCGTGTCGGGGCGCTCATCACTGCAACCTATATCCATCATGTTCCGGGGCGGCTGCGTGTTAAGCTGCAGCACCTCAAGAACGATGCCGCCGCAACAGAGACCGTGTGCTTGCGCCTGAGCAAGATTGCGGGTGTCAGAAGTGTGAAGGGCAACACGGCTCTGGGCAGCCTCACGATTTTGTACGACGAGCCGGCTGAGCCGGATGCGCTGCTTGGCGCAATTGGCGTGGCTTGGCCGAAGCAGACCAGCGCTGTCTCTCAGCGTCATAGCCATAATCCCCGCCGGCATGGCACCTCCTGGAAGGATCTCGCCCTGGCCGGGATGACAGTGCACCTCGTGTTCGATCTGGTGGTCTGGGCAACGGCAGCAGGAGCGCTCATGACACGGTGAATGGCTGCAACTTGCTTGCGCGCGCGAGACGCCGAGGGGAAGACGCTCGATGTGCTGGCTCTCACCAGCGGCTGAAGGCTGACCTGGAGAAGACCCGGATACCGGTCCTTGTCAGCCGGATCGTTGTTGCCGGAGCAGGCCGATGATCATCCGCAGCGTTGGCGAGCTTGCAATGCGTCACTCCCTTCACAGCACGACCTGCGAAGCAACGATCACGGAGGTGTGCCGCCGCCTGCAAGACCATCACGTCGGCGCGCTCGCAGTGCTCGAGGATGGCAAGCTCGTCGGCATCATCAGCGAGCGCGACGTGATTTCCCGCGTCATTGCGGTTGGGCGTGAGCCCACAGCCACTACAGTCCGCGCGGTGATGACGCCTGACCCGCAAACCATCGACTGTGAGAACTATTTGATCGACGCGCTCCAGAAGATGCTGGACGGGCAGTTCCGGCATCTACCCGTGATGCGCGGGGATGAGGTGATCAGGATGATCTCGATGCGGGACATCCCAACCGAGGACCGCCTAATGTACCAGCGGTTCACAGAAGCTCACGAAGCGAGCGTCGCTGCTCGGATGGCAGGACGTGCGCTGTCTCAGGCTGCGGATCGGCAATGAGGTGGACGCCTGTGCAGCCAACCGCGAGTTGCGGTAGCGCTCGTCGTCCGTCACCTCCTGGCCGACCCAGGCTGGCAGAACCACCAGCTGATCCTCATTCGTGAGTTCGAGTTCCGCCACGATCAACCCTGACAGGGCCCCTGTGAACACGTCCACGTCCCAGACCGCACCGGCGTGCTCGACGCGGTACCGCATTTTCTGAATGCACTGCTCAGGGCGGAGCGCTGCAAACAGAGAAGCACCGCTCTCTGCTGAGAGCTCGCACTCGAACTCCTCCCGCGTGCAGCCTCGCCGTTTGCCCTTCCAGGTGAAGTAGAAACGGCTGCCTGCCCGCCGGACCCGGACGGTGTTGTCTTCGTCCGTGTAGAGGTAGCCCTGAACGATGCTGATGCCGCACCGGCAATGCTCCAGCACGGCCGGACTGGCGAGGAACTTACGCTCGATCTCAAGCGCCACGAGGCGGTCCTCTGGCCGTTGCGGTGGCGATCTCCTCGCGCAGAGCCGAACGGGCCGCAAGAGCACTTTCGGCTGCCTCCCCAGCTTGAGGTACATAGCTCAGCCGTTTTCACGCGCAGCCATGCCCTGCGTCAACAGCTTGCCTCAGGCGCTCTGACCAGCCCGCGAGGAAAGCCGACAGAGCGAACGTCGACTCGCACATCAACAGCAAACCGTCTGACTGAGCAATCGGCTGCTCAGGGTCGGGAGCGCCAGTGCATCGAGCGTTGGTCTTTGTTCATTCCATCAAGGGTGGCCGACCCAGCTCCACCCTCGTTCGAGTGCATTCGCGAGGTGCGCCACCGCGCGATGCTGGGCTACCTGTTCGTGAAGGCGGATCACAGCATGGACGGGCGCGCGGCGCTCTGGCCACGGCGCGTCCCGTCCGATCACCTGGTAGTGCGCTGGCAGCGGACCAGCCGCCCCCATATCCCAGCCTTGGCGGGCGTTGATCCGCGCGTAGACCCCCAGCGTGTCGCGGATCACCTGGATGTCCCGCGAGCCGCAGGCGGAGCAGCGCAAGCGCAGCACGATGTCGGGGAAGGGTAGGTGTTGGGCAATGTGCCGCGGTCGTGCCTGTCCTCCGCGAGGCGGGCCGTCATGCAGGACAGGCCCGCCCCTCATACATGAATGTGAAGGGGCGTGGGCCGGGCGCGAAGCCGGTCCGGAGATCCGTGGTCCGGAAGCCTGTCCTGCGGATGAGATCCCCTATGGGGCGGTTGAGATGACATCCGCCGGCGAGCGGCTTCCAGGCGGGCGTGAGCCAGTCCTGCCAACGAGCCACCCACGGATCCGGCGCCTTGCCGTGTTCCACGAACAGAAGCTCTCCACCGGGTTTGAGCACGCGGCGCATCTCCGCGAGCGCCGCCCCGACATCCGGGATCGAGCATAGGGTCCATGTGGTCACGACGGAGTTCACGCTGCCGGCGTCCAGCGGGATGACCTCGGCCGATCCCTGGAGGAAGCACACGGTCCGTTGGGTCGCGCGGGCCCGCTGCCTCGCCTTGTCGATGAGCGCCTGTGAGGGCTCGATGCCGAGGATCTCCGTCACACTGGGGCCGTAGAACGGCAGGTTGTGCCCCGACCCGATGCCGATCTCCAGCACGCGCCCTTGGGCCGCCCTGACGACGCGGCGCCGGTATTCGAGGAGGTCCTCGTTCGCCATGGCCCGGTCGACGAGCCAGGGAACCACGTGATCACCGTAGAAGCCCATGCGTCATGCTCCCGGCAAAGACGCGACGCGATCGCGCCGTCCATAGGACAGGCGTGCGGCCGTCGTGCGGCAGAGGTCCTAGTGGCAGAAATCTGACGCTTGGTACCCACAACCAGAGACAGCCTCAAGCCATGACGGGCGGCAGCCAACCACCTCGACCGGCTATTTGGCGAGTGCCGCTGCGGAAGGAGCAGCCGCTCGCCCGGTCAGGAGCCAGCGCATGACAACCATCCCCGCGAGCGCGCCGGCGAGCTGTGCCAGGATGAAGGGGAGGATGTGGTTCGGTGCGATCCCCGCGAAGGTGTCCGTGAGGGCGCGGGCGATCGTCACCGCCGGATTCGCGAAGGACGTCGAGGCCGTAAACCAGTAGGCGGCGGTGATGTAGAGGCCGACCGCGACGGGGACGGCCTCGATCCGGAAGCGCACCACGGACAGGATCGTCACCAGCAGACCGAACGTGGCGACGAACTCCGCGAACCACTGCGCCGGCCCCGTGCGCAGCTTTGCCGCGAGCTGGAAGAGCGGCAGATCGAACATGGCATGCGCCGCGAGCGTGCCGAGACAGCCCCCGACGACCTGCGCCGGCACGTAGATTCCGACATCGCGCCCTGGAAGGGCGCGCGTCAGGCCCATCACGAGCGAGACCGCCGGGTTGAAATGCGCGCCCGAGATCGGGCCGAGCGCCAGGACCAGCACGATCAGGATGGCCCCGGTCGGGATCGTGTTGCCGAGGAGCGCGATCGCAACGTTCCCGCCGGCCAGGCGCTCGGCCATGATGCCGGAGCCCACGACCGTAGCGACGAGAAACCCGGTGCCGAGGGCTTCGGCGGCGACCCGCTGAGCGACCGAGTAGGATGTCGTCATGCAGTGACAACCCGCCGGCCGTGCTCGTCGACAACGCGCTCGCCGTCCTCCTTGTTGAACTCGCCCTGCTGCGGCGGCAGCAGATCCAGCACGGCTTCGGATGGCCGGCACAGGCGCACGCCCTTCGGGCTCACGACCAGCGGTCGGTTCAGCAGGATCGGGTGCGCCTCGATCGCGTCGAGCAGCTGCTCGTCTGTCAGCGTCGGATCGCCCAGGCCGAGCTCGGCATAGGGCGTGCCCTTCTCGCGCAGCACGTCGCGCACGCAGAGGCCCGCGCGAGCCAGCAGCTGCTGGAGCAACGCCCGCGTCGGCGGGGTCTTCAGGTACTCGATGACATGCGGCTCGATGGCGGCGTTGCGGATCATCGCGAGGGTGTTCCGCGAGGTGCCGCAGGCCGGGTTGTGGTAGATGATCACGTCCATCACGCGACCTCCGGCCGGAGCGCGGTGGCGCCCTCCTGCTGGCCGATCTCGCGCAGGCGGCTCGCGATCGCCAACCGGTCCAGGCTCTCGATCGGCATGGCGAGCAGGAGCCTGATGCGGTTGCGCAGGTAATGCAGCGCCGTGACGAAGGCCCGCTCGCGCTCGATCTCGCTGCCCTCGACCCGCGACGGATCCTCGATGCCCCGGTGCGCAGTGATCGGCCGGCCCGGCCAGACCGGGCAGGCTTCGCCAGCGGCCTCGTCGCAGACGGTGATGATCATGTCCATCACGGGCGCGCCGGGCTGGGCGAACACGTCCCAGGGTTTCGAGGCGAGGCCGGCGGTGGGAATGCCCTCGGCCTCAAGCACCTTGAGGGTCATCGGGTTGGGGCCGGGACCGCCCTCGCTGCCGGCTGAGAATGCCCGGAAGCAGCCGCCGCCGAGGTGGTTCAGCAGCGCCTCGGCCAGGATCGAGCGAGCCGAGTTGTGCGTGCAGAGGAACAGCACGTTGTAGACGCGATCAGGCATGGGCGGTGTCTCCTTCAGAGGGGCAGCAGGCCGCGAGCGCCGTGACGGCCGGGGTGCAGACCTCCGGGTGGCCGCCGCAGCAATCCTTCATCAGGAACTGGATCAGGCCGGACAGCGCCGGGTAATCGGCGCTGTAGATGACCGAGCGGCCTTCGCGCCGCGATCCGACCAAGCCAGCGTGGGCCAGCTCCTTGAGGTGGAACGACACGTTGGAGAACGGCACGCCGACCTCCGCGGCCAAACTCCCTGCTGCAACCCCTTCAGGTCCCGCGGTCACGAGATGGCGCACGAGGCGCAGGCGGTGCTCCTGCGAGAGCGCCGCGAAGGCGGCGAGGGCTTGCCGTTCGTCCATTTTCGATCCAACATTTCGACTATCTTTGAAGCGTAGATGAACGAGGATCCGTGGACAAGCCCCATCAGCCCTTTGCCGACGGCACTCCGAACCTGAGCGAGCCCCACTTCGAGGTGCCAACGCCGGCGCACCTGGAATCGCGCGAGCACCTCACGCACGCGCCCCGCTTCCTGATCCTCTACGGCTCTCTGCGTGAGCGCTCGTTCAGCCGTTTTCTGGCCTATGAGGCGGCCCGGCTCCTGGAGCGCATGAGCGGCGAGGTCCGGATCTATCACGCGCACGGGCTGCCCCTGCCGGACGACGCGACTGCCGACCACCCGAAGGTTCAGGAGCTGCGGAACCTGTCACTCTGGTCGGAGGGCCAAATCTGGGTCAGCCCCGAGCGCCATGGCAACCTGACCGGCGTGATGAAGAGCCAGATCGACTGGCTGCCGCTCAGCGAGGCCAGCTTGCGCCCGACCCAGGGGCGCACGCTCGCCGTCATGCAGGTCTCGGGCGGGTCGCAGTCCTTCAATGCTGTGAACTCGCTGCGCGTGCTCGGGCGCTGGATGCGGATGATCACCATCCCGAACCAGTCGTCGGTGCCGATAGCCTACAAGGAGTTTGATGAAGCCGGCCGGATGAAGCCGGGGCCGCTCTACGACCGCGTGGTGGACGTGTGCGAGGAGTTGATGAAGTTCACGCTGCTGACGCGCGAGCGGGCCGACTACCTGGTGGACCGCTACAGCGAGCGGAAAGAGCGCGAGCCCGAACGGCTGAAAGCGGTGGCGGCCGATATCGGCTTTGTGAAGCGCTGAGCGTGCCGCCAGACCGTCATGGCGGAAATCACCAGAATGGCCGCGAGGACGGGCAGCAACCGCCGAGGGCACGCCCCGAGCAAGCATGCGATCGAGGTGACCTACGATCCGGCGAACCGGGGCTAGGCCTGGATGGCCGTGCTGATGGACCGAACCGGGTTGCCAACAGCCTCACCCTCGGCGAGGTGCGGGCGCTAAGCGGGCGCTTCCAGCTGCAGGACTGTCGGGGCCAGCGCTACCTGTGCCGGCCGCTCTGCAGAGCCCACCGTAGCCGCCCGACCGTCCCGACCGAGATCTCGGGTTCGTCCGCAATGTCCGCCTGCGGTCGGTCCGCACTGCGGGGATTGCGGCGGGGCATCAGGCGGTCAGCGCCCGCAGGGCGAGGCGCAGAATGGTCGGGAGCTGCGCCGGTGACCCTGCTCCCCAGGCGCCGAGCGCCCGAGCCTCATCGACCACGGCGAGCGCGGCGGCGACATCGCGCAGCTCGAACGACGTCCAGCGCGACCAGTCGTAGTCCGGGGCATGCACGTAGAGGCCAGGCGCGCCCGCGGTCGCCGCCTGCATCCGGGGCCAGAGCCTCGGCTTGGGGTCGGTGGTGAGCACCCCGGTCATCGGCGTCCCGGGCGCTGTGCGGCCGATCTGCCCGAGCAGCCCGCGCCAGCGCGGACGGTCCTCCATCGGGTCGGTGATCGTCGGCCACCAGAGCCGGTCGCCGAGCGCCAGCATCCCGCGGTGGGTCCGCTTGGGGTCACCGTAGAGCCAGGCGCAGGCCCGGCAGGCATGGGTGCCCCAGCGAGCGTATTCTGCATGCCCGACTTGATGCGTTCATCGCGATCATGGGCATCGTTATTGCCCCGGCCTCCTCGCGTGAGGCTTCACTTTCGCCCGACCGCCATCGAGTATGGGCCCTGCAGGTGCTCTACTCGCACATCCCGGAAGCCAGCCTCCGTCATCCAGCCCCGGCAGTCCGCACCCGTGTAGTCGAACCCGGCTGGCGTTTCGATCAGCATGTTCAAGCTCATCAGCAGCCCAAACGCATTCTGGCGCCGCTCGTCATCAATCATCGCGTCGTAGACGATCAGCGCACCTCCGCTCGGAAGTGCGTCGTAGGCTTTCCGGAGAAGCATCTTCTTCTGCTCAAGGCTCCAGTCGTGCAGGATGTGGCCCATGACAAGCACGTCCACCGACGGGAGCGGGTCCTGGAAGAAATTGCCTGGTTGGAACGTGAGGCGCTGATCCAGCCCGTGCTGCGCGACGTAACGCTCGAACACGGGGCTGACGATCGGAAGATCGAAGCCGTACCCAGTCAGGTGAGAGTGAGCCCGCGCGATCTCGACCGTCAGCCCGCCCTGAGCACAGCCGATATCCGCAAAGGTCTGGTACTCCCGCCAGGGAAAGGCCGTCGCCATGGCCCGTGCGGTCGGGAGGCTGATGCCCGTCATGGCGCCCAGGAACAGCTCGAGCCGGGCCGGGTCTGCGTACACGGCCGCGAACAGGTCAGGCTCGCCGTGCTGGGCCTCGTTCTGCGGCAAGCCGGTCTTGAGCGCGTCCGTGAGGTTGCCCCAGAAGCGGTAGAGCCGCCCGTTCATCATCTCAAGGATGCCACCCACGTAGGACGGCTTGGTGCGATCGAGATAGAGCTCGGTTTCGGGGGTGTTGGCGTAGCGCCCGTCCGGGAGCCGCTGCAACATGCCGAGCGCCACAAGCGCGTCCAGGAAGTCGCGGGCGCTGCGCTCGTGGAGGCTCAAGCCCTCGCGCATCTCCGCCAGACTTGAGGGTCCTCGCTGCGCCAGGTGGGTGAAGAGGCCGAGCTCAATGGCGCTGAGGAGGGTCTTGGAGCCCCAGAAGGCGCTGCCGAGCTGCAGGATCTTGTCGGGTGCGATGCTGGACATCTGGTGTACCGCCCGCGGATTTTGAGACACCGATCTGAAGCCTACGCGGCCAAGTCCGCGGGTGGAAGCTGTGCGGCGCGAATGGCTGCCGGTGGGCGGAAGCCGTGCCGCTCGACCAGCCAGGCCGCATTGTAGACGTCGCGGAACGCCAGAAGGGCGCGGCGGACGGCTGACGGTGAACGACTGGGAGGGGCTGACCGCCATAGCGGAGTTCGATCCGCTTTATCTGCACCTGGAACAGCCCAAAGCCTTCTGATGGGGACCCGGAGCGGAGGCCGGTTGGTGGACATGGTGAAAGACCCTCTCGGGGTTGCGGCGCGCCGCGGGGCGCGGCGGCCGTGGCGTGGTGTTGGTGTTGGTGTGCCGTCTTGGTGGGCCTGTGGCCGGAGGTCGGTCCCAGGCCCGGGCGATCATGCTGCCCTGGTCCTAGTGTCTGCTGCGGGATCGGTGGCGATCGACACCTCGACGCCGAGGGCCCGGGCGGCGTGCTCGATGGCTCGGATAGGCCCGGAGCACGTCGGCGTGGATCTCGGCGTCCGGCGGGTTCAGGGCGGCGACTTGGTCACGGTCGTTCAGGAACACGATGTTCGCGAAGCCCATCTCGTTGGCCGCGCGGTTCAGGAGCATGGTCGCATAGTAGACCGGGTGGTGGGCCAGGTGCCTCTCGGCGGACGACAGGCCGAGGTCGTGGCCGGCGCGCTCCGCGGCGCCGGCAGCGCAGAAGCACTCGGCCTTCGGATGGTGCGGCTGGGTCGGGTAGGTGACGCCGTTCGGGGTGAAGGCGATCGCCATGTGGCCGCGGACCCAGCGGGTGCGGTCGGCGACGATGGCGCGCCCGGCGACGAGCACGTCGAGGGCGTTGGGGGGCTGACCTATGTGCAGCCCTTGTGCCCGGACTGACGGGAGGCCAGCCAGGCGCGTAGATCGCCGCGGCGAACGCCGATCCGCCGCTCGCTCAACCGGATGATCCTCGGACCGTCGCCGGCATCTACCGAACAGGGGTGGGTGCGGTTTCTGCGGGAGACAGGACAGAAGGATAGGGAGCCCTGGTGGGCTCCCATGGTGAGGTAAGGCTCAAGAAGTAGCAGGCCGGGCTTGGCTTGGGGGCATAGGATCGTCGCCCGGCCCGCCGGTGGCGCCCCTATGCGCAAGGGGGCCCTTATTCGGGGGTAAGGGCTGCGCCACCTGCTTCGTATCCCGCGGAGCAGGCCTTGCTTCACTCAAGTTTGTTGAGCGTAGCCGAAGGCGGCTCCCTCAACTCAGGAACTGGCCAGAAGGACCGGGAGCCCTGGTGGGCTCCCATGGTCAAGTAAGGTCTTGCTGAGGTAGGGGCAGCGAGCCGGGACTTGGAGAAAGCGATGATGTTGCCCGGTCCGCCGGTGGCACGGGGTGTGCGTGCAGTCGTCAGGGAGCTGGCCCGTACCACATGCTCCGTATCGCACGGAACGGGCCTCCCCCTCACTCACGTAGGTTGAACGTAGCAGGCTGCTGAAAACCCCCGCTGAAGTGAAAGGCAGGCTCTACATATTGGGCCGTCTGCAGTCTCTGACCGCTACAAGCAGTAGGTCGTGCGAGCTTCACCGTGCCTCACGCGAGTTTTTCAGCCCCCTGCTAGCCGATGGTGACCGTGGTGGCCTCCGACCGTGGCTCGGTTGACGTGCCCCTCGTACGGCTCGAAGCAGGGAACCTCTACGCTCCCGTGTGCAGGGCAACCTTGAAAATATGGTTGGCTCGTTGATGATGGGTGCGGAACCATACAGTTCCATGTGTGCCCCTGCGGGTGCAGTACCCTGGTGCTACTCGCCCGGCAGGTGCTGAACACGGACAGGAGGAACTCATGTCCACAGCATTCCGCGCAATTGTCGAAGGCAGCCAGGAAGTACCTCCGACTGGCTCCTCCGCAAGGGGCATCGGGACGGTCATCTTTGACACTACGGCGCAAGCCGCGAACTATTCGTTTCGCATCACAGGCATTGATTATGGCCCAGCTACGGGTCGTCCTGCTCAGACCGAAACGCCCCTTGATGATGCCATCAGCACGCATTTCCACAACCAAGTGCGAGGCCAAAACGGGCCCGTTGTCTTCGGGCAGATCAACCCGGCCCAGGACAATGACGATCTTGTGATCGTGCCGAATGCGGATGGCTCCTGGACCGTGAGCGGTCGCTGGGAAACGACGGACCCGGCAAATGTCTCGATTGCCAACTTCTCCACCACGCTTGGTTCGGCCACGGTGGGATCAGAGGTTCCGCTTTATTTCAACGTCCATACAAATCAGTTCCCCGCAGGCGAGATCCGAGGACAGCTGGTCGCGATTGCTGATGACAGCAACAACACTGTTGTTGGCACGGCAGATGATGAATTGCTTCCTGGGCTTGGCGGCGATGACATCGTCCTTGGCCTCGCGGGGAACGATACGATCCAGGGGGGTGATGGCAACGACTTCGTCTCAGGCGGCTTCGGCGCCGACAGCGTCTTCGGCGGGGCCGGCAACGACCTCGTCTTCGGTGACGACGACGACGATCTCGCGGATGGCGGAGCGGGCAACGACTTGGTCTATGGCGGCACCGGCTCCGACCGCGTCTTCGGCGCGGCCGGTGACGACCAGGTCTACGGCGAGTGGGGCAACGACTTCGTCAGCGGCGGCGAGGGCAACGACTTCGTCTCGGGCGGCTTCGGCAACGACGTGGTGAATGGGGATGCCGGCAACGACCTGATCTTCGGCGATGATGGCGACGATGCGGTCTATGGCGGGGCGGGCAACGACCGCGTCTATGGCGGCACCGGCAACGACCTGGTGAGCGGGGATGGGGGCCAGGATCAGCTGTTTGGCGAGCAGGGCGAGGACGTGCTGCTGGGCGGGGCGGGCCCGGACTACCTGTCGGGCGGGGCGGGTAACGACCAGCTGTTCGGGGGTGAGGGCGCGGACCTGCTGTTCGGCAATGCGGGCAACGACGTGCTGACGGGGGGCCTTGGAGCGGACGTGTTCGCGTTCGGGCGCGGGGACGGTCAGGACGTGATCCGGGACTTCGTGACCGGGGGCGCGGAGCGGGACGTGATCGCGTTCAACAACGGTGCGTTCGGGTCGTTTGCGGCGGTGCAGGCGGCGACGCAGCAGGTGGGCTCGGATGCGGTGATCGCCTATGGCACGGGCGACACCATCACGCTGCAGAACGTGCAGGCGACCAGCCTCACCGCCCAGAACTTCACCTTCAGTTGAGGTCTGAAGGCCGGTCCTGCTGGACGCTGGAAGGGATGTGACGGCGAATGCCCGTTTAAGCTGACACCCGCCTAAAAGCTGCCCGAGCCCGCCGGCCACCCGGCGGGCTTAGGTCGCATCACTCCTTGGCCAGGTCGGCCCTTGCGTCCTCAACGCAGCCGTCCTCGCACTCGTCCGTGCATTGGTGGCAGAGCGAGATCGGACCGCCGGCCTCGTTCAGGGCCTTCTCGACCGCCTCCTCCGCGGTCGCGGCCTCGAAGCAGCCGAGGTACTTCGAGCCGACGACCTTCCCAACGACGTGAAACTTCGGCATGCGCTGCTCCATGTGGTGCGGCTGGAGCCCACAGCGTGCGTCGTGGGCTCGGGTCGGATCACGGGCTGTATCGTGGCGGACACCATCGAATTCGAACTGTCAGCGGTCGGCCTGGAAGTAACCGTCAGGATGTACCGTCCGCACGAGCACACGGCTCCATGGCGTTGTTCTGCATAGATGGATCCACCGTAATCGGTCCCACCCCTGCAACCGTATCCCCTTCCCAAAGGAAGTTACTGCCAACCACGCGCCCATCCCGTTCCGCGATGATGGCGTGGATGTCGGATCGGGACAGCAGATGGCCGATGAGGTCGGTTGCCTCGGATGCAGATGGGAGGTCCGGAGGGAAGCCGTGCTGCTCGGCGATCGTCTTGAATGCCTCGTAGCAGATCACACCCGCCCGTCCGGCATCGTCCGTGGTGCTGGGCCGCAAGCCGATCTCTGCACAATGAGTGTCAGCTGCTGGAAAGGCCCGTTGGTCAGCCATGTCGGTCCCCACACCGGCACGCTCCAACACCGCTCCGGCCTTCTCTTTCAGACGATCCAGACGGTGAGTTTCATCCGAGAAGGCGCACCTCGTGATGCGCCAGGTAGAGGCCGGCCCGGCGACAGGCTGGCGAGCCCGCGGCTCCATGCGAGGACGGTGGGGGAGAGAGCGTTGAGCGTGGCCGAGTCGGACATGGCGGAACGCTACCCGCGGGCGAGGCCGCGCACGAGAGCCGCCAAGCCTCACTCTCCGCCGATCCTCACAGGGATCCTGGGCGGCCTTTCGCGAGCACGAACCGGCCTCGCTCGCTGAGCACGGCGCGCCGCTCGGGGTCGAACGCCCCGCCATCCCAATCGACCAGACCACGGGCGGCCAGATTGCGCACCGTAGCGAGGCGAGCGACACGACGGAGCGCGTGCGGCTTTCCGTGCGCCTCATAGACCGTTCTGCTACTGCCCTCCCGGACGAGGCGCCGGCCGTCACCGAGCGCCTCCAGCACGCGCCGCTGCGCTGGCGAGATGCTGTGCCAAGCGCTTCGGGCTTGGCTGACGCCTGTCTCCACGTCCCGCAGATTGCGTTCGAGCTCAGCGAGGAGGTCGGGCCGGCCTTTCTCACGCAGCATCTGCTTCACCCGCTCGGTCATGGCGCGGATCTCGCGTTCGAGCTGATGCAGCAGGCGCTCCTCGGCAGCGAAATCAGGCACGCCCATCACTCTCCAGTCCTCCGTATCTGGATCTGACCTGACCGATATTTTGGACCGAGCGGCGACCGATGGCGGCGAAGTTCCCGCTCACATCATCATTGCGGATTTCCGCACTTAGTCCCGCAGCTTAGTGCGGGAATCCAGAATCAGGTCGGGCCGTGTCTTCTCCGGCATCGGAAAATTCCTCCCTTTCACAACATCTTAACAATTTCTTTGTGGGCCCAATGCCCTGGCACGCGGGTTGCCATCACCCCAGCCAACCGTGGCCTTTTCCATTGGCAGAGGCTGCACACCGGAAGGTCAAGAGCAAGAGCCGGAACCGGTCGGGCCCTGTTCCTGGCGCGTCGATCGGCCCCGTCCGCAAACAGCCGGGAGAACGCCCCATGGCCGTGATCGTCCCATCGCCCCAGACTGCCCCGCGCACGCCACCAGCGCCCAAGCCTTTCGATTAGACCCTCCGCTTCCAGGTTCTCGTCGCAGGTGCGAGGCGGGCTCAATCTCGGAGTGGGTGTGGCCCGCGCAGAGGTCGGCGGAGGCGAGACGGTGCGCGGCTTCGGCCTCGACGTGTCCGGCGACCTCGACCTATCGGGGGCAGCCAGAGTTCTTCCCCGACGGCGACCTGCTTCAGATGTGGGCGTGCACCAAACCAATAAGAAGGCAAAATGGGGGGATTGCCATGTGTAATCGCCGCTTCATCGTGCGCAAGGCCCGTAAAGGCTGGGGCGTCTATTGCGCACACACGGGCGAGCCGGCCCGCGTCAACGGGCGGGAGCAAACAGGGCTGTCGCGCGAGGCCGCCACTGAGCTAGCCTCGTCGCTGAAGATACTCGCCTACATTCAGGCCGAGCTCGATGGGCGGCGAGCCGGCAATCCTCACACGCTTCACTGACGCGACAGGCGAACGAGCAGCAGGAGCACCGGCCCGCGGCTCCATTCGAGAGCAGTGGGGGAGGGGGCGTCGAGGGTGCTCATACACCAGGGTATCGCGAGCGCTGGCAGGCGGGCAAGGGGTCGAAGCGCGCCCAGGAAATGCCCAGGAAATGGGTGGTTTCGGTGAGAACAAAGCGTGGGCAAGCCGCAAGGCGGTCCTAAATTATTCAATCACTTAGATTGTCCACACCACGTTCGGGACGTGGGGGTCGCAGGTTCAAATCCTGCCACTCCGACCAACACTTAGGTCGATCCCGAGAGACCTCCCCGACAGGAAAACCGACAAGAGCGCCCCGGCGTTCGCTGATCGTTCTCACTCGCCACGCGTGGACCGTTCGCGCTCGCAGGGCAGGGGAGGGCGGTCGTGACGCGCGTCCTCGTCACAGGCGGCCGCGGTTATGGCGAGCTGAACGCCGACGCGCCGCTCGCTCGACGCGGAGAGATGCGTATCCGGGTCTACCGGGAGGTCGGGGCTCTGCGCGCCACGCTCGATGCCCTGCATGCCGAGGCGCCGATCGCCTGCATCATCCAGGGCAGCGCTCCGGGCGCCGACCGGCACGCGCGCGACTGGTCAGCCATGCGCGGGGTCGAGCTTCTCGACTACCCCGCCGACTGGCACCGGCACGGCCGCGCCGCCGGACCGCTCCGCAACGCCCGCATGATCGCCGAGGGCCAGCCCGACCTGGTGCTCGCATTCCCGGGCGGGCGCGGGACGGCGGATTGCGTGCGCAAGGCTGAAGCGGCCGGGATCAGGGTCGTGAGGATCGGAGGGGAGTGAGGCTTGGCGGCTCTCGCGCGCGGCCTCGCCCGCGGGTAGCGTCCCGCCATGTCCGACTCGGCCACGCTCAACGCCCTCTCCCCCACCGTCCTCGAATGGAGCCGCGGGCTCGCCAGCCTGTCGCCCGGCCAGCCACCTTGCCCCGGGTTCAGGCCGGACGAATGGGTCGAGACGCTCGCGAACTGCCGGCGCTTCGTGGATGGCTTCGGAGCTGGAGTCGCTCAGCTTGGGTGGGACATCATCGCCCCGTTGTGGTGCATCAGAAATCCGAACGTGATCCGGGCTAACTGTTTCGCTGGTTGAGTTTGAAATTTGAAGGCCAGACCTATACCCCAAAATATTTCGTGAGCCAAAAATCCACGTCGGCCACCAAGTCGTCCAAAGATACGACCGAGACAGCTTTTGAGTCGACTCTAAGTTTGTCCACGCGCCAACGCAGTCTTGATTTCTCTTGGTCGCTTAAATTCATACCCTTCCCCGCTATAATCAGTGCTTGAAACGAGGCGTCACGCGTACCGAAGACGCGCTGAAAATCGCCAGTACTCCTCATATCATCGAGCTTCCATAACCAATCAATTACTTGCGAAAACGCACCCTCAAACCTCTTCGCCCAATCCGGCGCTGTTTTTGGCGTCTTATTGAAAATGCTGTTGGGCAAACCATCTTCGAACTCAACAAGCAAGTAGCGCGCCAGCGCTGAATCACCAATTATCATATCGGCCTTGAAATCTCCGTATATAACGAACTCATGAGCAATCGAATCTACCGTCCTAATGTCTGGAAAGTAGTAAGAGCACATGGCCGCAAGATCATACCGATTGTAGAAAAACGGTTGAATATCAGCCGTCTCGCCCAAACTTGCCCTGGAAGCGAGATTGGTTTGATATCCATTCAAGTTGTGACGCGCGGTTGCGGGGTTGATAGTGTGAGCGGTAAGCCGCCTCATTGTGGCCGCTCCATCAAGCGGCCCATTTTTACATTATCGGAAATATCGGCTACCGATATCAAATCTCCATCTTTTGTAAAGATTATTCTGAGGCGATCGGTTGCTCTGAAGGAGAATAATGGTGATCCGCCAAGCGTGACGCCGCTTAATCGACGAACATTAGCACTTGGCTTGTCACCCAAGACAGCAAGTTTATCAAAAGCTCGCAGCACGCGCTGCTTATCGCTCTCTCCGAGTGATCGGAGTGCTATTTCTGCTCGTCTCTGCAGCTCGACTGGCATTGGTAGTAAGAACCACTCTTCGCGCGAGGTCCGTCAGGCCCTCGGTTTTCAGGCTTCACGTCCGCAGCTTCCACCAGTGTGACGATATCCGCAATCTCCCAGAGCCGGTCCGTCGCGCCCGCCGCCATCGCAAGGCTCATCCGCAACTATCTGTGGATGCGGACGGAGTTGTAGTACATGAAGTGGAGCGCGACGGCGTAGTCGTGGTTCTCAACCTTCTTGCTGAAGGCGTTGGTGGGCCGGGTGAACCGGCGCATGTGCATCTGCATCGTGAGGTTCTGGCGCGCCACATAGGATGTAGGGACCTGCTCAGGATCGGGCTGGCCCTCGACCTGCTCATTTCCGACGCTGATGCACATGGGCGGGCTGTAGCGCCCGTTGTCGGCTTCAAGAGCGGTGTCGTAAATCTTTGGCGATTGTGTAGTTTGCAAACCCGCACCGGGAGAGCTAACCACTGGTTGAACTCCCAGTGCGATAACATGGGTTGCTGCCCTAGGGCGGTCCTCAGGCTAAGGTTTCCTCGCATAAGAGGGAGGTTCCCATGCCAAGCGGCCAGCCGCTCGCGGGATGCCGCGTCCTCGTCGTGGAGGACGAGTATTTAATCGGAGACGACCTAGATAAACTTCTGACTGCCGCAGGCGCGATCGTCATCGGACCCGTTGCCAGATTGGATCAGGCAATGGATCGGGTCATCCGAGACGGATTTGAGGTGGTGGTTTTAGACATCAATCTGCGCGATGAAATGGCGTTCCCGATCGCAGATGAACTGAAACGGCAAAACGTACCGTTTATTTTCGCAACCGGCTACGATCAGGGCGCTATTCCTGAGCTCTTCGCTGATGTTAAACGGTGGGAAAAGCCGTTTCACATGAGAGACCTTGTTGCGGATATTGCGGGTCTGTGCCCTAAGATCCGTCCCGCTTAGCCGTCTTCCCGCCCCTGCCCTCGTCAGCGCTCGACTTGGCCTTCGCGATCCGGCGGACGACCTGCTTGAAGTGCTCTGGGTCGTCGTCGGTCCCGAGTTCGCGGGCGGCTTGCTTAAACCGCTCGACCTGATCGTGAGACGCCATCGCGCCACCTCTCTGAGACGCCGCCTTGCGCCTAGTATCGTTAACAGGCTTTGCCATGCTCTCGCTTCCTTGTAGCGGGAGCACTATAGCATCCAATTGACGCATCATGAGGTGTATGCACTTCGATGGGGTTCCGAGGGCTAGATCCCTTCAAGCCCAACAGTGGGTACTCCGGTGCGATTAGAATGCGGGCGGCCTATGATCCGACAAGAATCTCTTGAGACACTTCTTAGATATCTTAATACGACCGACGAAACTGAGGATCTTGAGGCAAAACATATTTCAGGAAGCGAAGTCGGGCGGTCGGTCTATGAAACCATCTGCGCTCTTAGCAATGAGCCGGATTTAGAGGGCGGCACCATTCTTCTAGGAGTAGCCAAGGAAGAAGCCCTTTTCCCGTTCTATAATGTAACTGGGGTAAAGAACCCGGAGAAGCTTGCTTCAGATATCGCAAGCACATGTGCGGCGATATTCAATCAGCCAATACGTGTAAGTATAAAGACACTTACTTATCGTAGAGCGTCGGTGTTGCGGATCGATGTTCCCGAGCTGCCAAAATCTCATAAGCCTGTGTATTTTAAAGCGACAGGACTGCCAAAAGGAGCTTACAGACGAATTGGGCCAACGGACGTGCGCTGCACGGATGACGATTTGGCCATGTTCTACCAGGGTGGCTCCGGTGACCCTTATGATTCTCGCATAATCAGAGACGCGAATCTATCAGATTTGGATCCCGCAGCTATTTCGGCCTATCGCAAAGCGCGGGCGAAGCAAATCCGCTTGCTGAGGAACTCAGTTGGTCTGATGATGATTTGCTTTACGCCCTTGGCGCTATACGTCGCCTAGACGACATTGTTAGAGTTACCAATGCCGGCATTCTCATTTTTGGCAAGGCGGCCAGCATCCGCAGATTGTTTCCAGCACATCGAGTTGATTACATCCGAGTTCCAGGGAAAACTTGGGTTCAGGACCCGGAGGCTAAAATTGAGTCTGTTGATATGCGAGGATCAATCGTCAGTTTAATTGGACGTGTCATTGCCGCTATAACGGATGATTTGCCGCGCACCTTAGACATTGACGAAAAAAGTTCCGGGCAGAGAACAGAAATTCCTATTCTTCCTTTTAGAGTCATCAGAGAGGCGGTTGTAAATGCTTTGATGCACCGCAACTATCAATTTAATCAGCCCGTCCAAGTCATAAGATATGCCAACCGTATAGTAATTAAGAATCCCGGTTATTCACTAAAGTCACCAGAAAGGCTCGGCGAGCCGGGTTCGTCAATCAGAAATCCTAACATTTCAGCGATCCTCCATGACACACGTTTCGCGGAGACTAAGGGCAGCGGCATCCGAGTCATGCAGGCCAAAATGAAGCAACGTGGTTTGGCCGCTCCGACTTTCGAGTCAAATCGCGATACCGACGAATTTTCCGCTACATTTTTGTTTCATCATTTCCTTGACTCACGAGATATCGACTGGCTTTCAAGATTTAAAGATTTTGATCTAACAGAAGATCAAATGAAGGCTTTGATTTTTGTCCGCGAGGTTGGGGCTATCGACAACGCAACATATAGAAGCCTTACGTCAATGGATACGTTGCAGGCAAGTAAAAGCTTGCGATCGCTTCGAAAGCTTGACCTGTTGCTTGATCGCGGAAGCGGGGCGCGCACGTACTACATTGCTGGGACAGAAATGCTAAGCCGTGATATGCCTGAGAAGCGGCAGAAGCCTACTGGCGAAGCCATCCATGATAGGGACGATATCATGGATGGCGCCATCCATGATAAGGATAACTTGTTGAAAAATATGCCGGTTTCGTTGCGGGTTGCCGTCCGCAACGCGGAGGCCAAGAAGCGCCTCAATCCTCAAGAGGCAAAAGATCTCATAGAGGCAATGTGTCGGTCGCAGGCACTATCGCTTCAGCAAATTGCCGTCCTAATCAACAAAACCTCGGAATATATAAGCCAGAGATATATAGCCTCTATGATAGCTGAAGGTCGGCTCACATACCTCCATCCAGAGATGATCCAGCATCCACAACAGAAATATCGCGCAGCTAAACCCAGCCAACCTAGCAAGCAACCGCGGCGCTAGGCAGTGCGCCTAGCGCCGCGGTTGCTTGCGCTTAGTAAGGGCAAGCTAATCGATATGTGAGGCGCTTCCCACTTATGCCCTTCAGTGCTTGGCCAGTCCGCTCTGTGTCATTGACGCCAAGAGCCACACGGTTGTTATACCGGAAGTCGAACTCGACAAGGTAGCGGTGGAGGTGGTGCTTTGCGCAGTGCTGATAGATGCCCTTCATGCCGCGCTTGAAGACGGAGAAGTAGCCCTCAACAGTGTTGGTGTGGACGATGCCGCGGACGTACTCGCCCTGCCCGTGGGCGGTGGTCTGATGGTCAATGAAGGATGGCGCGGCCTTGAGGTACACGCCGGCCTCATCGGTGTGCAGCGTCGCTTCCTTGGCGATGTTCTCCTCAAGGATAGGGACGATGTCATGGGCTTGAGATCGTCCACGACCATGGAGCGCACCTGACCTGCCTCGCGATCCACAAGGCTCAGTACCTTCATCTTGTGATGATAAGCGCGCTTCACGGGCGCGCCCGGCTCGCGCCCGATGAAGGTCTCATCGGCTTCCACGATGCCGGATGTGCCGTTGCCGTCGCTGCCCATGGGCGCAAGTTCGCCTTCCCTCATGGCTTCGCGGATTCGGTGCGCAAGGAACCACGCTGTCTTGTACTGAACCTCTAGAATGCAATGAAGCTGGTGCGCGCTGATGCCCTTCTTGGAAGAGCACATCAGGTGTACAGCCTGGAGCATCTTGTGGAGCGGGATACGGGCGTGCTCAAAGACCGTGCCGACCTTCACCGTGAACTGCTGTTTGCAGTCGCCGCACTTGTGAAGTCCGAGACGGACGCGCTTCTCAGGGTTCGCCTTGATCTTGCTGATGCGGCCCATGCCGCCGCAGTGGGGGCAAACCGGACCGACCGGCCACAGGGTGTCCTCAAGCCACTTGAAGGCGGCTTCCTCGTCGTGGAACTGGGGCTGGCTGAGGACGGACATGGCTTGCTCCTGCTAGGGTTGTACTCCTCTTAGGGCAGGTTTGCAAGCTACATAATCGCCTATCCGATAGGGTCCGGTAGAGGGTTTCCCGTGAAAGACCGGTCTGCTGGGCAATCTGAGCCATACCGCGGGCTCGCGCCACATCCCCGATCGCAGCGGCGACGGGGGCAGGATCGCCATCCTCAAGCACGGCCTCAAGGTAGAGGGCGATCCGTTCAGGGGTAACGAGGCTGTCGGTGATGTCCCAGGGGAGGGTTTCGAGAGGCATGGTCATCACTCCTGGCTCGCGAGGGCTTTGGCGGTGCGGATGTCTTGCTCCTGCGTGCGCTGATGCGATCAGCCGACCAGATCGTCCAAGGTGAGGTTGAGCGCCTGGGCCAGCTTGCGCAACGTGTCGATCGTGCCCTCCCGGCGGCCGGTCTCGATCTGCGACAGGAAAGGCTGCGCAATCCCCGCCTTCTCGGCAAGCGCCTTGGCGGTCAGCCCGCGGTGCTCGCGCCAGACCCGGATTCGGTTCTCGCCGCCGAGCAGGCGCTCAACGATCTCGGCGGGGATGAGATCTTCCTCGCCCGCCGCGAGCTTGCGACGGAACTCGGCCACGGCGGCGCGGTCCGCGTTGTCCTCGGCCGCCTCGACGAGGGCCTGATACTCGGCCTCGGGGAGGAGCACGAGGCGCTCCCCGGCCGGGGTGGTGATGGTCTGTGCGTTCATGGTCGATGCCCTCCTTGGCGGTGACCGCGCGGCTCAGTCGTAGGCCCCGCCGCGTGGGGCGATGCGGATGATGGCGATGACCTCGCCATGGCGGCGCCGCTGCCGCGGCCCGTGCGGCCCGGTTCGAGGCCGCGACGGCGGGCATGACGAGCTATGAAAAGGCCGTCGCCAACGTCAACCGGCAATACGATGAGCTGCGCCGCAACCTGATCGCCACGACAGACGCCGGCAACCTGCCGGGGGCGCTCGCCACCAACGAAACGGCCCGCGCCAAGGCGCTGCAAGCGTTCTCCGAGACGAACCGCAAGGCGGTCCGTGATGCCATCGCTATCCCTGATGACTACTATGCCGCCATCCGTGGCGCCGAGAGCAGCGGAGATGATAGCGCGGTCAGCAAGTCGGGGGCGGTCGGGCGCTATCAGTTCATCTCAAGCGCCTGGCTCGAGTATTTCCCCAAAGCGATGGCCGACATGGCCGGATCACTGCGGGAATAATACACAGGCGACGGCAAGTTGGATCAGTGCGGTTACAACAACGCGGTTCTAAATCTCCGTCTTGATCCTGACATTCAAGAGAGGGTGGTCCGGGCCTTTACTCAGGAGCAGGCCCAGCAGCTGATCGACCGCGGCTTTGCGGCAACAGGGCGCAACCTGTACCTGGCGCACAACATCGGCGTTGGCGGCGCCTCGGCGCTCCTTCGGGCCGAGCACGAGGGCCGCACGGGAGAGGACGCGGCGGCCATTCTCAACCGGGTCAATCCCACCCTGGTCCCAAACAACGCCGCGTATAACGGGGACGGCAAGACGGTCGCGCAGGCGCTTGCCGCCGTGAACGCGGCTTATCTGCGCCGCGGGCCAACCGCGCAGCAGGCAACAGAGGCGCGGATCCGCCAGCAGGATGCGGAGACGCGCTCGCTCGCGGCTTCGACGGCCGAGCGCAAAAAGGCGGTTGCGGCCGAGGATCTTTACAACGAGGCGAAGCAGAAGGGCACGGAACTCTCGCGCGTCTATTCCTCAGGTGAGCAGGTTCTCAGCGCAGACGCTTCCAAGCTCACGGGCGAGGTCAAGGCGCAGGTCGAGGAGTTCCAGCGCTTGGCCGCGGCCCGGGCCCGGGCCGCAGCGGCGCAGCGCGGCGCCTCCGCCGGCCTGCGCCTCGACCTGACGGAAGGCTACGGGGCCCTCGGCCGGACGCCCGGCGAGCAGGCCGACTATCAGATGGCCAAGCGCGTCGGGGCACCTGGCTCGCAGGAGTTTCAGCAAGCCTACGACAGCCTGACGCAACTTCGCTCCGTCGCAGAGGCGAAGCTGACCGGAAGCAGCTTCGTCGAAGACCTTGTGAGCGATCTGCGCAACGGCAAATCATTCGGGGATGCCCTGACGGGATCTCTTAGCAATCTGCTGAGCAAGCTCGGTGACAAGGCCATCGACAAGCTGTTCAACTCGCTGTTCAGCATGGCCGACCCGAAGGGCGGGGACATCTTCTCCGGCATCGGCAAGTTGTTCGGGTTCGCGTCCGGCGGCTACACCGGCAACGGCGGCACGGGCGCCGTCGCTGGCGTGGTCCACGGGCGCGAGTATGTCTTCGATGCCGCCTCGACGGCCCGCATCGGCGTCGGGACGCTGGAGGCCATTCGCCGGGGAGTGCGCGGCTACCAGGGCGGAGGCTATGTGGCCCCTGCCATGCCGGCGATCGCGATGGCCCGGCCCGCTGGCATCGGTGGCGGCGCCGGCCCGATCAACATCGGTGGTGACACAATCAATCTGACGGGCGCCCCCGGTTATACCCCGGAGCAGTTCGCTGCGCTGCTCAACCAGCGCGACGCGCGACTGGCCCGCAACATCAATAGCATCGTCGCCACCGGGCGGCTTCGCTTCCGGCAGCCCTGACCCATGCCGATCTTCTCAAGCACGGTGGCGGCCGTCCTGGCCGGCCGCACGGTGCGCCGTGAGCGCTTGGTGCGGCTCGACTTCGCCTCCGAGACGGTCGCCTTGCCGAGGGCGTGCATGGCGTGCTCCGGACGGCCGATGGCCAGCTCTGGCACGGGGCCGGCGTTCTCGGCCAGATCGGCGACATCGAGAGCCCGCTCGGCGGGGAGGCGCCCCAGACGCAGCTCACCCTCTCGGGCGTGGATCCGAGCCTCGTTGCCAAGGCGGTGACCGGGCCGTCCGAATACAAGGGCCGGCCCGTCGAGATATTCATCCAGTTCTATGACGAGAACTGGCTGCCGCTGGATGCGCCGTACAGCGTGTATTTCGGCCTGATGGACCTGCTCAAGTCCAGCGGAACAGGCGCAGACAAGCGCGTCCTGACCCTGATCTGTGAGGGTGATTTCACGATGAGGGGCTTTCCGCCCTTCGCTCACCTCTCGGATCGCGACCAGAAGCGCCTGCATCCCGGGGATCGCGGGCTCGAATACGTCGCCTCCACGCAGAGTAAAAGTATAAAATGGCCGAAATATTGCTAGAGGAGATATAGAAATGACTAAACCGAAGGGCTTCAAAGGTCCGACTTTCATTGTGTGGGATCGCTTAAGTATGCGGTTGTTGGTGCTTGGCACGATGAGAATGATGCAAAGGATTGTGCGCGCCGTTGTGCTGCCGAGCATCCCGGCACTCCCTTCGATGTCATGCCCGTAGGCGAGCCTGTCGCTCGCGCGTGCGCCGAACAGCTTCTGCCGCCGATCGTCTCGTTGGATGCGCTCGCCGCCGCCTGACACCGCCGTGCTGCTGGTGGACCACCTGCGCGCCGGCTCGCGGACCCCCTTCGCTTGGGGCACATGCGATTGCGCGCTCTGGGCCGCGGATTGGGTCAAGGCCCGCTGCGGCATCGATCCGGCAGGCGGGCTGCGTGGCCGCTACAGGACGGCGATCGGCGCCGGCCGGCACATCCGGCGGCTCGGCGGCTTCGTGGCCCAGGTGCGCGGCCTCATGGCGTCCGCCGGCTTCGCCGAGACGCGCGAGCCGGCGATCGGCGATGTCGCCGTGGTGGACACCCCGGTCGGGCCCGCCCTCGCCATCCGCACGCGCACCGGCTGGGCCGCCAAGGCCGAGCGCGGCGTGATCTGCGCCCCCTTCCCGGTCCTCGCCGCCTGGAGCCTCGCCTGATGCCCGCCGTCATCGCTCCCGTCATCGCCTCGGCGCTCGCCAGTACAGCGCTCTCCTCGACTGCCGTTTTCGCGGTCAGCCAAATCGTTTCGTATGCTCTGGTGGCCGGCGCGTCGCTCGCCTTGCAAATGGCGCTGCAACCGGGCCAGCAAAAGCAGAAGGTCTCAAGCCAGCAGTACCAGCTGAAGCAGGCGCTGCCGCCCCTCATCGCCGGCTACGGGCTCGACAAGCTTGGCGGCGCCAAGTTCGCGTTCGAGGCGCCGGGCGGCTGGTACCTCGACGGCATCGTCCACGGCGTCGGCCCCTGGGACGGCATCGAGACGTGGCTGCTCAACGATATCCCCACCGGGATCCCGAAAGACCAAGCGTATAACGGCGCGCTCGGCGGGCTTAATCAGCCGGCGCCCATGATGGGCAACGCCGCGGTCGAGACGCACCTCGGTACGCTGCCGACGCAGGCGCGCTCACAGACGCTCGCGACGCTGCTCGGCTGGGATGAGACGCGGCGCCTCGATGGGCTCGCCTACACCGTCCTGACGCTCAAGCCCGTCGCCGAGAAGAACTTCAACAAGGTCTACAGCCAGGGCGCGCCGCAGGTCTATGCCGTCGCACGCCTCCTGCGGACCTGGGATCCACGAGACGCGGGCCAGACCGGCGGCGCGGTACTTCAGCCCCGGTGTGCAGCCGAGCAGGCGGGCGACTTCATCGGGACTGAGCACCACCGGCAGACGCTCGGGCGAGCGGACGGTGGCGAGCCGGTTGCCGAAGCCGACCCAGCCGAGGGTGACGCCAAAGAAGAAGCGCAGGGCTGAGACGGCGGCGTTCATCGTGGCCGGGGATGCGCCCTGGGCGGCCATGTGCAGCTGGAAGCGACGCAGGTCATCTGGCTCGGCCTGATCGGGTGACTGACCGAGAAAGGCCGCGAAGGTTCTCACGGCGCGGATGTAGTCGGCCTGCGTCTTGGCACTGAAGTGCCGGATGGTCATGTCCTCGATCATGCGGCGGCGCAGCAGGCTGACGGCTTGGTTGCTCATGAGGGGCTCCTGTCCGAGACCAGGGGACCCCGCGATCTTCGAACAGGCCGTGATCGGCTGATCACGCCATCTGCCGTACTACGCGCCCCTACCGCGGAAGCGGTTTAGTTCTGTGACCCTCTGCGGACGCTGAGCCGACGACCGCCTTGCGCCGCGAGCCGACATTCCGCAGTCCTACTCTGGAGTGCCAGTATCAGCCATAAAGCGGACCTTCCCACCTGCGGTCGTCTTCCCGCTTCACCAATGCCTGTCGCCGATAATCAAGCCGACGAAGGGCAGCCTGCGTAAGGTGCGAGGCACCAGCACCAGCGCGGCACTGAGGTAAAGGTTCAGGAACAAGACAGCGGCTGCCGCGACGGCTGAAAGGCGCAGCGGCGCACCTGCACGCCGACGTAAGCAGAGATCGACGACTGGGGACTGCGACGATGGCGCCAGACGCAAGGTCCACTTCTCCGGCTCCCGAGACGGCTGTCACTGTCGTGCCGCAGCCCAGGAGATGGGGACGCCTCGCCCTCGTCGTAGTCCTCCTGCTCGGTGTCGCTGCCGTGTTCGCGGTCGCTCATTTCTGGTCGCCGCACGCCAACCTGCGCATCACCACGGGCCCGCCCGGCAGCACCGCCCACCGCTTCATCACGGCCTTCGTGTCCGTCTCCAAGGTCCAGCACCCCCGCGTCAACCTTGAGCTCGTGCAGGTAAGCGACCTCGCCGGGAGCGCCAAGGCGCTGGAGGAGGGCCGGACCGACCTCGCCATCGTGCGCAGCGACGCGGCACCGCCCGCCAACGCCCAGACCATCGTGATCCTGCGCAGGGACGTCGTTGCCTTCGTCCTGCCGCCCCACAGCCATGTCAGCTCCATCGCGAACCTGGCGGGCAAGACCATCGGCATTCCGTCCGGGCCGCTGCAGGCCTCCAATGCCCAGGTCCTCGACACGGTTCTGTCCTACTTCGACGTGCCCGCGAAGGACGTCAGCAGGACCTTCCTGTCGGTCGACGAACTTGCCAAGGCCGTCCAGCAGAAGAAGCTGGCGGCGGTCCTCACGGTCGGTCCCATGGCGCCGGGCGAGGTCGTCGACGTGGTCGCCGCGATCGCGCGCGCGACGAAGGGGACCCCGGGTATCCTCGGGCTCGACGAGGCGGAGACCATCGGCAAGCGCTTCCCCGGCTTCGAGTCGATCGACGTGCCCGCCGGGGCGTTCCGGGCGAGGCCCGCCACACCGAGCGACACCGTCACGACGCTGGCCGTCACCTATCGGTTCGCCGCGTCGGAATTGATGCCCAATGTCGTGGCCGCGGCCATCGCCCGCTCGATCCTGACCACGAAGGCCAAGCTCGTGGCCATCACGCCGCTTGCCAACCAGATCGAGGCGCCCGATCCCGACGACAAGAGCCCAATCCTGCCCGTCCACCCGGGCGTCGCAGCCTACCTTAGCAACGGGGACCAGAGCTTCTTCGACCAGTTCCAGCAATATTTCTATGTCGGCGGCCTTGTGGTCAGCCTTGCCGGGTCGTTCTTCGCGGCCGCGTCGGCCCGCTGGAACCGGCGTCGGTCGGAGGCGGATTGGCGGCCGATCAAGCGGCTGGTCGAGATTGCCGACGCGGCGCCGCGCGCCGACGGGACAGAGATCGCCGCATTGGAGAGCGAGTTCCACCAGCTCGTCTCGGCCGTGCTGGGCCGGTCGCCCGGGGGCGGCGACACCGACCGGATGTCGGCCTTTTCGACGGCCCTGGCGCATGCGCGGCACGCCCTCGACCAGCGACGGGCAAGCCTCGAGCCGGATACGGGATCCCGGCCTGCGCCAACGCTCGTCGTATCGCAGCGGACGCCCCCCGCCTCAGCTGGCCCGGTGCTTCCACCCTAGTCCTGATCCGGCAGGGCTGAGGGCACCCCGACCATTGCCTGTCCTCGTTAAGGTCCCGTTCGATCAAGCACGAGATCGGCCCGTGTGGAGAGTGCCTCTCCTCACGCCCACGAGGTGACGCATGCGCGCGGCAGGGTACGACTTGGGGAACAGTGCCATGATCGCCCATCTGAGCACCCTACCCTCGCAGGTTCATATCAGCCTCAGGCCGCGAACCGGGACTGGGACGCAGTCTGCGGATCGGCGCCATCCCGGAAGGTCCCGCCGGGCTTCAGCATGATCGCCTGCAACCTCGCGTGGCCGAGCACGCGACCGAGCTCGCGGTAAGCGAAATAGGGAACCAGGGCCACCAGCATGATCCAGGCGAGCGAGACCAGGCCGAGCGGGCCACCAGCGATCTCCGGGAGGACCTGCCCCACCGCCTTCCCATGCCATGCCCCCTCCAGCACCGCCTCCAGTACATAGGCCGCGACCAGGACGACGGTGAATGCCAGCGCGCGATAGAGGATCACCATGACGAGCCGTCCCGCCTCCAAGCGGCGCCCGATGAACCTGGAGCCCACGCCTGCCGCCTCGGCGATCAGCATGATCTTGGCAAACACGAGGGCGTTGATCAGGCCGAGCGCGTAGAAGTGGTAGCCCGGGTAGCGCGGGACATCCTGGTCGATGCGGGCGTAGATGTTGAGGCTGAAGAGGATCAACGTCCCCAAGATGACGATGAGGTAGAGGGCAAACCAGAGATAACGCTCGGCCTCATCGATGGCGCGCCGAGCCAATGAATGCCCGGGCCGCCCCGCGATGGGGCCGCTGGGGTCCGTCGGCGGTGCTGTCAGGGACTCAGTTCGCTCCGGCAAGGGGCTCATGGGCTACCTCCTGAGTTAGGATGGGAGCAAGCGCAGCGGGGGGGGGGGCGCTGTCGTGGATCTCGTTTCTCGGCTTCTGGATCTCCGGCTGCCGGCGGCGCGGCCCGGGACCGTCACTCCGGCCGCTTGTGCGAGGCTTCGGCTCTCACTCGGCTGGACAGCGCTGATAGCTCTGGAGACTTTTGAAGTCCGGACCCAGCGAGACCACGTTGTTCTCCCTCGAAACGAGGATCAGGTTCGCTATCGACGGCTGCGGCTGTTCGCCGGTCGAGCATCGCATGTGAGCGGAGTAGATTGGGCCGGCTCGTCCTGCGGTTTCGTCGACCCAGTCTATCGTGCATCGCGAGTCGGCGCGGGTGTAAGCCGACGCGGTGATCGAGAGGGCCGGTTGATCATTTTTGATACACGATTGGTCGGCCAGGACCCACTGGCCCCAAAACGTCTCCGGGACAGCCTTGTGACGCTTGATGTCCGCGGATGCAGTGTGAGGAACGACTAGGAGTGGGACGACCGCAGCAATGCCGATGAAGCGCATGCATGCCTCCTGTCTCTCTTCAATGCGTTCAGGACCATCAGCGCCTGCGCTGGGCACCGGGCCCAAACCGGGAACGGGCGAGTGTTAGGAGAGCCTTCGTCGGACAGGTTGGGAGGAGCGTAGATCGTGCGACACCGCCGTTCGCTGGGACTATCGGCTCACGCTGCTGTTCCGCTTGGCGAGCCAAGTGACGCGAGCTTGGATCTGCCAGCAATCCCCATTGGATATGTGCCGGCCAACCGCCGCTTGATCGCTGGAGACACCGACGGCCCGAACGAGACAATGGCCGGCCATCACGCGCCATTGCTGACGTTCAAGCATGACCGTTGGCGAGCCCCATGCGTGCTCGTCCCGCATCGCTGAGGCCACCTCTTTGTAACCCGGGACGTGTCGTGGGAGCGGCGGCATCCGGTGCTCGAGGGGGCGAAGCGTCAGGGACGGATTTGCCAACACCGACCAGCCCTTTGCCGAACGCTCGAATTGCGCCCTGCGCGGCGCTCCAGTCACCGTGGCCTGTGTGCAGAAACCCAACTGCGAAATAGCAGATGTCCGGAATATGCGCCGGACCGAACATTCAGCACGCGCATTCCGAAGGTCCGGAGCGGGTCAGCTCCGGTCATTGCAGGCGCAGGCGCAGAGGGTTGCTTCCCACCCCTTGCAGCCTCTTCATAGCCAAGCTGATTGGGTTTTGGCCGTGATGCGCCCCGCGCCCAGTACCTGCAAGCCCACCCAGCCCCGCCGCGGCGGGCTTCTTCGTTTCAGCCCTTCTCATCCGGCACGTCCCGCCCGACCACCTTGTGGTGCGCCGGCAGCGGGCCGGACGCCCTCATGCCCCACCCGGTCTCGGCGTGGATCTGAGCAGAGTGGGCGAGCATGTCCCGGCGGACCTCCGGTCGGCGCGCCCCGCAGCGGGAGCAGCGCAGGCGGAAGGCGAAGCGATCCGAGGACAGATCATCCGGGAATCGATCCGTCGCGATGACGGCGCGGTGCCCGCAGCCGATGCGCCGGCAGTAGACCTCGACCGTGGTGATGCCCTCGGCGCGCAACTCGGCCGTAGTGGAGGGCGGACCGCTCTCGTCGCCTCGGCCGCGGCGCATCGGCTACCCGCCCGCGACCATCTCCGCGAAGTCCTCCGGCACCTCGCCGAAGCGCCCGAGGATCACGACGCTCTCCAGCTCGCCGGTCTCGTTGTCGGCCCGGATCTGGAGAGCCGCTGCGCCCGGCTTGCGGGTCGCAATCGCCTCGGCCCGCTTGAGCGCGCCGCTCCCGGTTGGCGCCACATCGCGGGTACCCGGCACGAGGCGCTTCTTCCGGAGTTCGAACGTTTGGATCAGGTAGGTGGTCGCGATCGCCATGGCTTGCCTCGGTACTGCTCCCTCTAGGCAGCGTGCATGTTCTGATTTTGTCCTATCATCGGTGCCCGAGCGAGTCTTGCCCGGATTGAGCGGAGCCGAAGCCGATGCCCAAGCACCGATGCCGCTCCTCAGACCGTGTGCGTGCGATCACAAAGGCGAGGCACGAGCCTGGGCGCTGTCTTACGACGGGCAGTTCGAGGTGGTGAGCCCAAGGCGCTGCTGTTCTCGAAGTAGGATGTCACAGTTATCTTAGCCTTAGTGGGGTGCTTGTTCGCGAGGCGGCCCCTCGGTAAGCCAATTCACGACTGATTCCTGAATGCCTACCTGTGACACATCAAATCCGTCGAAGCGGATGTCCCACGGGTACCGACCCCGGCTGTCCGGGAGCACTACCTGCAGCACACCAACATGACGGCGGTAGTAATCACGGGCCTGAAATACAACGGTATTGTTGGCCTTGCTCTTTGGAAGCTGTCGCAGCATGCAGACATGACCGCCGGCAACCGTCCGAAAGCCATCGATTGGGTTGATAGGTCTTTTTCCACTCTTGTGGTCCTTCAGCAGATGTTCGAGCATATGCCGGGCTAATTTGCGAGTCTGGCCGACTATAAGCAGTTCGGGAAGGCCGAGCTCGGTAAACCCAACCGTATACCGAAAAGATGTGTCCATGATCGGATCGCGCGAAGAGTGATGCGTATTGATCATGATGAAGCCGGACTGCTCGATCGTGTCTTTGATGAACGATCTGAACTTGAGGTTCTTGCGGGCGCACGCCGAAGTGGCGAGCCGCTGATAAAAAAGGGTGCGCGCTTCAGCTTCGGCCAGGATCTTTTCCTCGACGGCTCGGACGGCCTTGATGGCCTGGGCTGTCGCCTTGGCGGCCTTGGTCTGCTCGTCCGCAATTCTGCATGCGTCTTCGAGGAAAGAGGCCGCAAGGCGGGCCTGTTCGGCCTGCTGCTCAACTGCTCGCGCGTGCGCCCGCCGCTGGAAGTAGTCGCGGATCCGCTTGGCAATGTTGAAGCTCGCACTGGGGGTGAGCGCGCCGATCACGGAGGTCTCGGTGACGGGCATCGTGTGCTCCCCACAATTCCGCCCGGCCGCCCAAATGCTCCGGCCAGAGCGCTATTTCTAGCACTCCGACCGCCGCAAGCGGCTCACATTTGGTGGGCGTGGTCGAGGTGAACGTTCGAGTCCATCATGTCGTTCAGCGTTGCCGTCGAAGGATAACTCCCCGGACTATCGTACCCGGCCTTGCGCCGCTTCTTAGGTCAGGTTCTGTCAACAAGCACAAACTGAAAATGTTGAAGATCTGTCGCAAGCTGAGCATACTCATGCTCTGAGGCATCGGGCACCTGCGAACCGCTACGCTGGCCTAGCCTCGGGGGCATTCTGCCGTGCGAACACCTCTCAGGCGTAGGGGTTCGCGAGGATCACGGCCGCAATGTCGATCGCAACGCCTTCCGCGGTCAGCCGCATGCCGGGCGTCGGGTCGGCGAGATAGGCCAAAACGGCTGCCTCCACCTGTTCGCCCGTGACGTGCTTGAGCTTGTACAGCTCGCCCATGTTGGGGTGTCGGGCATGCCGAAGACCTCGCTGGCCCTGCTGCTACGTGTGGACGCAGGTCGCGACTACTGGCTGCCCTCCGCCACTAAGCTGATGAACTTGTGACCGCCTACCAGCATTGTACGAGCTGGAGGGCTGCAAGATGCAGTTCCATGCAGACGTAGACTGCACGCCCCAAAAAGCGCGGATCCTCCTCGGGCTGCCGGATCTCCTACCTCTTCAGGCCACCTTCATGGCGCGAATGCAGGAGCGCATCTTAGAGAACCCTTCAAAAAAGATGCATCGCTACTTTTTTGAAGGGTTCATGAAGCCGTGGATGCCTGCGTCGGTGAAGCCAGCAGAGCAGAAACGCGACACCACACCGCGAGATGGGATAGAACCCGCGGTGCTCGCGCCGGATCGGCACGGATCACGAGGGCCGGCGCTGCCGTTTGCGAGGCTTGGGGTCGTCAGACGCGATCGCTGCACGGCAGGCCGAGCTCAGATTCCTCCTCTTGCTCATGAGGCACGTCTTCACCCGGCCAGCATCCGGGATGTACTCGCTGCAAAGGTTCATCGCGTCCGGTGTGCAAGCTTGTTGCTGCTCTGGCGTGCCTTGCGAGAGCGCCGGGGAGGAGAGCGCGAGGAGGGAGAACCCCAAGCAGGCAACGATCGTCTTGATGTTCATGGCGCCCCTTCGCTCGCAAAGCCTTCGCCGGCTCAGCAGAGGATACGAAGCTTGAGCCTGAAAGCTATGCCGTTCGTGCGAGCGCAGGGAGTTGGCACCAGGCTGCGACCGCAGCGCCACACCTGGTTGCATCCCACGCTCGCCGGGAGCCCCGCGGCGCCTCTGGTCGCTGAAGATCACAACAGACTAGCCGCGCCTCCGCCACGGCCCTCTGGAGGCCGTTCTACTCGGCCTCGACGGGCGCTCCGCCCGGAGCAGCTCGGAATGCTGCCGAGGACTGTCTGGACGCACCATAACGCATCCCATACTCCCGCTCATGCGCATGGGCCGGCCTCACGCGTGCAGGGTCGACCAGCAAAGGTTAAAGCGCCGCGCCGCCAAGCGTGGTTGCCTGACGCTGGTCTGAACAAGTCCACTTCAGCCCGCCCGGCCCCGCCGCAGCGGGCTTTTCGTTTCAGCCCTCCTCATCCGGCCACGGCGCGTCCCGTCCGATCACCTGGTAGTGCGCTGGCAGCGGACCAGCCGCCCCCATATCCCAGCCTTGGCGGGCGTTGATCCGCGCGTAGACCCCCAGCGTGTCGCGGATCACCTGGATGTCCCGCGAGCCGCAGGCGGAGCAGCGCAAGCGCAGCACGATGTCGGGGAAGGGTAGGTGTTGGGCAATGTGCCGCGGTCGTGCCTGTCCTCCGCGAGGCGGGCCGTCATGCAGGACAGGCCCGCCCCTCATACATGAATGTGAAGGGGCGTGGGCCGGGCGCGAAGCCGGTCCGGAGATCCGTGGTCCGGAAGCCTGTCCTGCGGATGAGATCCCCTATGGGGCGGTTGAGATGACATCCGCCGGCGAGCGGCTTCCAGGCGGGCGTGAGCCAGTCCTGCCAACGAGCCACCCACGGATCCGGCGCCTTGCCGTGTTCCACGAACAGAAGCTCTCCACCGGGTTTGAGCACGCGGCGCATCTCCGCGAGCGCCGCCCCGACATCCGGGATCGAGCATAGGGTCCATGTGGTCACGACGGAGTTCACGCTGCCGGCGTCCAGCGGGATGACCTCGGCCGATCCCTGGAGGAAGCACACGGTCCGTTGGGTCGCGCGGGCCCGCTGCCTCGCCTTGTCGATGAGCGCCTGTGAGGGCTCGATGCCGAGGATCTCCGTCACACTGGGGCCGTAGAACGGCAGGTTGTGCCCCGACCCGATGCCGATCTCCAGCACGCGCCCTTGGGCCGCCCTGACGACGCGGCGCCGGTATTCGAGGAGGTCCTCGTTCGCCATGGCCCGGTCGACGAGCCAGGGAACCACGTGATCACCGTAGAAGCCCATGCGTCATGCTCCCGGCAAAGACGCGACGCCGATCGCGCCGTCCACAGGACAGGCGTGCGGCCGTCGTGCTGCAGAGGTCCTAGTGGCAGAAATCTGACGCTTGGTACCCACAACCAGGGACAGCCTCAAGCCATGACGGGCGGCAGCCAACCACCTCGACCGGCTATTTGGCGAGTGCCGCTGCGGAAGGAGCAGCCGCTCGCCCGGTCAGGAGCCAGCGCATGACAAGCATCCCCGCGAGCGCGCCGGCGAGCTGTGCCAGGATGAAGGGGAGGATGTGGTTCGGTGCGATCCCCGCGAAGGTGTCCGTGAGGGCGCGGGCGATCGTCACCGCCGGATTCGCGAAGGACGTCGAGGCCGTAAACCAGTAGGCGGCGGTGATGTAGAGGCCGACCGCGACGGGGACGGCCTCGATCCGGAAGCGCACCACGGACAGGATCGTCACCAGCAGACCGAACGTGGCGACGAACTCCGCGAACCACTGCGCCGGCCCCGTGCGCAGCTTTGCCGCGAGCTGGAAGAGCGGCAGATCGAACATGGCATGCGCCGCGAGCGTGCCGAGACAGCCCCCGAGGACCTGCGCCGGCACGTAGATTCCGACATCGCGCCAGGAAAGGGCGCGCGTCAGGCCCATCACGAGCGAGACCGCCGGGTTGAAATGCGCGCCCGAGATCGGGCCGAGCGCCAGGACCAGCACGACCAGGATGGCCCCGGTCGGGATCGTGTTGCCGAGGAGCGCGATCGCAACGTTCCCGCCGGCCAGGCGCTCGGCCATGATGCCGGAGCCCACGACCGTAGCGACGAGAAACCCGGTGCCGAGGGCTTCGGCGGCAACCCGCTGACTGATCGAGTAGGATGTCGTCATGCAGTGGCAACCCGCCGGCCGTACTCGTCGACGACGCGCTCGCCGTCTTCCTTGACGAACTCGCCCTGCTGTGGGGGGAGGAGGTCGAGCACCGCCTCGGAGGGTCGGCACAGGCGCACGCCCTTCGGGCTCACGACCAGCGGTCGGTTCAGCAGGATCGGGTGCGCCTCGATCGCGTCGAGCAGCTGCTCGTCTATCAGCGTCGGATCGCCCAGGCCGAGCTCGGCATAGGGCGTGCCCTTCTCGCGCAGCACGTCGCGCACGCAGAGGCCCGCGCGAGCCAGCAGCTGCTGGAGCAACGCCCGCGTCGGCGGGGTCTTCAGGTACTCGATGACATGCGGCTCGATGGCGGCGTTGCGGATCATCGCGAGGGTGTTCCGCGAGGTGCCGCAGGCCGGGTTGTGGTAGATGATCACGTCCATCACGCGACCTCCGGCCGGAGCGCGGTGGCGCCCTCCTGCTGGCCGATCTCGCGCAGGCGGCTCGCGATCGCCAACCGGTCCAGGCTCTCGATCGGCATGGCGAGCAGGAGCCTGATGCGGTTGCGCAGGTAATGCAGCGCCGTGACGAAGGCCCGCTCGCGCTCGATCTCGCTGCCCTCGACCCGCGACGGATCCTCGATGCCCCGGTGCGCAGTGATCGGCCGGCCCGGCCAGACCGGGCAGGCTTCGCCAGCGGCCTCGTCGCAGACGGTGATGATCATGTCCATCACGGGCGCGCCGGGCTGGGCGAACACGTCCCAGGGTTTCGAGGCGAGGCCGGCGGTGGGAATGCCCTCGGCCTCAAGCACCTTGAGGGTCATCGGGTTGGGGCCGGGACCGCCCTCGCTGCCGGCTGAGAATGCCCGGAAGCAGCCGCCGCCGAGGTGGTTCAGCAGCGCCTCGGCCAGGATCGAGCGAGCCGAGTTGTGCGTGCAGAGGAACAGCACGTTGTAGACGCGATCAGGCATGGGCGGTGTCTCCTTCAGAGGGGCAGCAGGCCGCGAGCGCCGTGACGGCCGGGGTGCAGACCTCCGGGTGGCCGCCGCAGCAATCCTTCATCAGGAACTGGATCAGGCCGGACAGCGCCGGGTAATCGGCGCTGTAGATGACCGAGCGGCCTTCGCGCCGCGATCCGACCAAGCCAGCGTGAGCCAACTCCTTGAGGTGGAACGACACGTTGGAGAACGGCACGCCGACGACGGCAGCCAGGGCACCGGCTGCCATTCCGTCAGGTCCCGCCGTCACGAGGTGGCGCACGAGACGCAGCCGGTGCTCCTGCGAGAGCGCCGCGAAGGCGGCGAGGGCTTGCCGTTCGTCCATTTTCGATCCAACATTTCGATTATCGTTGAAGCGTAGATGAACGAGGATCCGTGGACAAGCCCCATCAGCCCTTCGCCGACGGCACTCCGAACCTGAGCGAGCCCCACTTCGAGGTGCCAACGCCGGCGCACCTGGAATCGCGCGAGCACCTCACGCACGCGCCCCGCTTCCTGATCCTCTACGGCTCTCTGCGTGAGCGCTCGTTCAGCCGTTTTCTGGCCTATGAGGCGGCCCGGCTCCTGGAGCGCATGAGCGGCGAGGTCCGGATCTATCACGCGCACGGGCTGCCCCTGCCGGACGACGCAACTGCCGACCACCCGAAGGTTCAGGAGCTGCGGAACCTGTCACTCTGGTCGGAGGGTCAGGTCTGGGTCAGCCCCGAGCGCCATGGCAACCTGACCGGCGTGATGAAGAGCCAGATCGACTGGCTGCCGCTCAGCGAGGGCAGCTTGCGCCCGACCCAGATGAACTCGGGGCCGGCGGGCTCTTAGACTCCAGTAAATGGGTGCACCCTCAACTGGCGCGTTGAGCGACACTGTTCCAGTAGTTGCTCACCTGCTCTTCTCGCTCGGGACCAGGCCAGACTCGGTCTTCGCTGTAAAAGGCCGGCGCGCCTTGGACCTGACTTTCCGTGATGTCGGTATGGTAGCCCTCAAGCTCTCTGTCATAAGTCAACATCCCCCACGGGATCGTGAGATGATGGACGCCCAGGCCCATAAAGCCCCCGAACGTCACATCCACATAGAGGACACGCCCGCTCACCTTCTCGATCAACAGCCGCTGGATCGTGCCAATCTGGTGATTGTCCCGGTTGAACACGGCCGTCCCTTCGACGCGATCACTCTCGATAATGGGCTTCAACGAACCGGACTGATCGACGGGACCCCACAGGTAATAGCCACTCTCCAAGATGCCGCCGGCCACCACCGCTCGGCTCACGTCTTGAGTCCACTCCTCATCGGGGCCGATCTGCAGGATGCGGGTCCACGGACCATGTTGGGCGGGCAGTCCCTCGCCTGTGGGATCATAGGTGTACCCGCGTAAGTCAGGGGAGCTTGCAGCTTGGAAGACGTAATACGTTCTCATGAACGCCTCCCTCTCGAACGTTCCTGTGTTCTTGAACTGGATCGTGGTTGGGCCTGTCGGACGATCTCCCGCACTATCTTCCAGGCGCACGGAACCCGATGTCCGGCGCTCCAAGAGCCTGATCTGCCCCCTCGACCGTCAACACCTGCGCCACCTTCTTGCCCCGCTCCAGCGGGGTTTGGTTTTTGACGGCAGAGCGAGCCCAGTCGAGCGACATAGAACCATTGCTGCGAGCCTGCGTTCCTCCGCTGGATGCGGGTCGCAACAGTATAGATGAGATTGGCGGAGAGAAGATCCCTCTCTATGCCGGCGTGTCCCCTCTCTACGCTTGCCGGTGCCGCTCGCGGCGCACAGCATCGTTTTGCGCCCTGAAGCGACCAGGGTGGCAGGCACCGGCCGCGCCCGTGTTCTCCCAAGGTCGCGGTGCTGCGGTCGGTGGCCCCGCCTCCGGGCCGCTTGTTCCCATAATTCGCCTTATGTGAGTCGGTTGCAACAGGTTGCTCTTAAGAACGGGATGCGGAGAACCCCAGCCAAGCGAGGAGAGCGAAAGCGGCAAACGCAATCCAGTTCGGCCAAACCGGGATGGACATCGGACCCCATGCCGTAACCACTGTGACCGGCCAACCGAGAACAGCCCGCATCAACTGGAGAACTGCAGCGACCGCAAAAATCACCGCTGCTAGGCGTGTATAGCTTCGCATCGTCATGGCGATCCTCCAACGCCCTAACCCGCCCGCAGGCCCCGGGTGCGATAGCAAACAGATGGGTCACTTCGGACGGGGCACGTTCTGACTTGTGATCTGATTTATGATCGCGGCGCTTAGCCGCGGCCGCCGGTGACGAGGACGCGCGTCATTTGGCGTGGACCGCTTCGTGGACCGAATGGGCGTCAGATCCGGTCCTCATCCGGTCCATTGAGAAGGAGAAAATCCTGTAAAAACAATGCTCAGCGACTTGCGCACCACGTTCGGGACGTCGGGGTCGCAGGTTCAAATCCTGCCACTCCGACCAAATTTCCCGAGACTTTTCAAAGCAGAGCGTGGGACGGCCCGGCCGAAGGCGGCATCGGGACGCTTATCGGGACTCCAACGCTGATTTTGTGCCTCGCAGCACGGGGTGAGATGGTAGGTTCAACCCATGCCCGACACCCCGACCATCGGCGAGCTGTTCAAACTCAGAGGCGTCGGGTCGGACAGGCCCGCATCGCGCGCAGCGTTCCGGACTCCGGCCCATAATTGTCGGACCGAATATGCGCGGGCACGCCACGCAGGGTGAACAGGTCCGAGAGCACGTCGATCACGTCTGCCGCCTTGAGCGGGCCGCGCGCCCTAGATCAGAGCGGAACCGGAAACCGGATCCCCGATCAGCCGAACTGCGTTTCAGAAGACGCCACGTCACACGCGGTCTGAATGCGGGATCCGTCGGCGTTGCCGGGACGCAATAGCGTAGGAGCGTCGGGGGGATGGACACCTTGGCGTACGCACTACCGGAGTGAGAGGGCGGCTGCCGCAGGCCGGACGGGAGGCGCATCGAGCACGGAGTTCAGCAAACATGCCGACGGCCCTGACCGACGAAACCATCGAGATTGTGAAAGCGACTGTGCCGGCTCTGGAGGCGCACGGCCGAGCCATCACTGACCGGATGTACGAGCGGCTGTTTCGCACGCCCGAGATCCGCAATCTGTTCAACCAGTCGCATCACGGCGAAACCGGATCCCAGTCGAAGGCTCTGGCCGCCGCAATCATCGCCTATGCTCGCAACATCGAGAACCTGGGCGTACTCGCCTCGCGCGTGGAGCGCATCACCCAGAAGCACGTCGGTCTGCAGATCCTGCCGCGCCATTATCCCTTCGTCGCCGACGCACTGCTGGGCGCCATCAAGGACGTGCTCGGCGATGCGGCAACGGACCAGATCCTTGCCGCCTGGGGCGAGGCCTACTGGTTCCTGGCCGACCTGCTGATAGCGCGGGAGGCCGACCTTTATGCTCAAGTTGCCGCCGCGCCAGGCGGCTGGAACGGCTGGCGGGATTTCGCCGTGGCGAGCACGAAACAGGAAAGCGAGATCATCCGCTCCTTCGTCTTGGCGCCCGTGGATGGCGGACCCGTGCTGCGGCACCGACCAGGACAGTATCTGACGTTCACCCTGGATGTACCCGGTGCCGGCGAAATCAAGCGCAACTACTCGATCTCCTCTGGCCCTGAAGACCGCACCTACCGGATCACCGTCAAGCGAGAGGCGTGGCCCGGGGTTCCTCCTGGGCTTGCCTCCAACTGGCTGCATGACCAGGCAGGGGTTGGGACCGTGCTGAAGGTGGCGCCTCCATCGGGCGAGTTCTTCCTGGATGAGGCCAGCACGGGCCCTGTCGTGCTGCTCAGTGGTGGGGTTGGGCTCACCCCCATGGTCAGCATGCTGGAGGCGATCCTGCGCGCCGGCAGTGGACGACCGACCTGGTACGTGCACGGTGCGGAGAATGGTCGCGTCCATGCCATGCGCGACCATGTGCGGACGCTCGCAACGGGAGCGCAGGGCATTACCGTGCGGACCTTCTACAACAAGCCGGAGAGCGCGGATGTGCAGGGCCGCGACTATGACGAGCAGGGGTTCATCACGGCGGACTGGCTGGCACAGAACACTCCCTTGAAGGAGGCGGTCTTTTACCTGTGCGGGCCACGGCCGTTCTTACGGGCGCTGGTGGGCAGTTTGGCGCGAACAGGCGTGCCACTCGGGCGGATCCGCTACGAGTTCTTCGGCCCGGCAGACGAACTGTTGGCCGCCTGAGATCAAGAGGATGCAGAGAGCGCCTCGGGATGTCGAGGAGGAGCGCCAGCTGGAGGCCTTCACGACCGAAGCGAATGGGGTGTTTGCTCCGGTGCATCCAAGGCCATGCCGGTGCTGCTCACGACCAAGGAGGAATGGCGCACCTGGCTCCAGGCGCCGGCCTATGCATTTGGGATATCGGGCATGCCGGCGATGAAGGTCGCGCGCTTGCCTGCAAGCAGCGGGCCGGGTAGGCCCACGCCGCCGGCTCGTTCATTCACGCACGTCAATTCGAGAACCGCCCCTGCCGATCGATCAACGCCGATCGATTGCGCCCTCGCCCTGGTGCCGCGCCGTCCGGTAGACGAGGACCAGCGCTCCCTCCGGTGAACCGGCCCTCGTCCCTGTGCGAGAAGTCTCGCCCGGCGGCGCGGGGGACGTGCGGGCGAGATCCCCGCGCCTGCCGATCGCCATGCTACTCCCAACTCCTCAATGCCCGCTACCGCGTGTCCTGCTGCCTCTGGCGGGCGTCAGGTTGCATCGGATCGCGCGGATGATCTTGCGGGCGGCGGTCACCTCATCGCGCAGCAGCTCCTCCGCCGACCGGCGGAGCTCGGCCGCCTGATGGCTCCAGTCCGCGATCATCTCCTCGACTTGCCGCTGAACCTGGTCGAACGTCGGATGCTTCATGGCCTGTTGGTGCCAATCGTGGAAGCAAGGCTGGCGAGTCGACGTCCAGTCGCTCGTCTGGTTCCATCTCCCCAGCACGCGGGCCTCCTCGATGGAGGAGAACCACAGGAAGGAGCGGCCGTGAGGCGCGCGCGGGATGAAGGACGCTGCGCGCTTCGGCCGAGCTTCGCAACGACGGCAGCATCGATCTGCTCGCCGGTAATGAGGCAGCGCCGGAAAAGCTCGCCGATCGCGAGTTGGTCACAGCCATGGTCCCCCACACCAGCACGCTTCAACACCGTCCCGGCCCGCTCTTTCAGACGGTCCAGACGGTGAGCTCCATCCGAGAAGGCGTGTTCGTGATGCATGGGTAGAGGCCGGCCGGGCGAGAGGCTGGCAAGGCCCCGGGTCCAGGCCAGGACGATGGGCGACAGGAAGGACGGAGCGAGACAAGCGGCTGTCATATGCGCCTGCTACGGCTGCGAGCTGGCAAAGGTTTCAGAACAGAGGCAGGCGATGACCGAGCTGGAGAAGGGGAAGCCGGCAGCAGCAGTGACCGAGGCCGAGACGGCCTTCTTCCAGTTCGCCAATGCTCTCTTCACCGGGGCGGTGTCAGCAGGCAGCCTCCAGGGGCAAGCCTATCTTTCCCCCAAGCCCTGGCAGATCCTGGACCTGAGCTTCCCCCGCCCGGTCGTCCGGATGACCTTCTTCTCGGAGCGGCGGGCCCGCGCCACCTGCGAGACCATGAACGCCAAGGCCCGCCGGGAGCGGTTCAAGGTGGTGTGGATGGGCGCCTGAGGCCTTCCGGAACCATCGCGGGCTGCCGCGCGAAAAGCCTGCGCTTTCGGACATTCCCTTCAACACTGGCCGGGCTTCCCCTTCCCGAGCCGGTGTCACTTTGCTCGCAGCTGTGAACGAGAACGCCCGACAAAGGGTGAGGACCTTGCCGGGTGTTCGTCTCAGACCTCTTGAGGTGAAGGCCCTCGCCCCATTTGAGCATCTCGGCCGCCGCACACGGCGCCCCGCTCCCCTTCACAGTGAGAGGGTGCAATCTGTGGTCAGCCGCTGACATCCACCACGACCGGGCGCGGGCCGCTGCGTGCGGCCGCTCCCGGTCCTGGGACGCTCAGACCACGCCATAGGGTAGGCCGTAGTAGTCGTAGAGGCTCTGGCTGTAGGCGCGGTCGAAGGTCGGCTCCTCGCCCGTCCGATAGCTCGGCGCCCCTTCCAGCTTACGCTTGTCGAGGTCGACCACGTAGCCGCCCTGGCTCGGATCGTAGGTCAGCGCCTTCCAGGGCAGCGGGTGGTAGCTCCCGCCCATCCCGAGAAAGTCGCCAAAGCTCATCACTGCATACTCGACCTGACCCGAGCGCTTATTGACCATGAAGTTGTAGACCTTGCCCAGGTGCTCACCTTGCCGGTTGTAGACAGTCGTGCCCTCGACCTTGTTGGAGGCGATAAGCTCGCTCGTCTCGTCCGTGGCGACGCTGCTGCCCATGCTTGTCGTGTCTGCCATGGTTGTCTCCTCTCGGTAGCATGGTGATATGCAAGTCAACGCGCGAGAGTGTCCACGGTCCCGGTTTGTGCTGGCCAGCCTTCACGAAATGAGCGCATGCAACATGCGGACGGATCGGCCAGCAAAGGTCAAAGCGCCGCGCTGGCAGGCGTGGTTGCCTGACACTCGTCTGAACAAGTCCGCCTCAGCCCGCCCGGTCCTGCCGCGGCGGGCTTTCTTCATCTGCCTCGGGCGATTTGCGCCCGAGGCAAGCCGAGATGGGCTTGCTCACCTGCCGAACAGCATGAGGGCCGGCACCGTCCACTCGACGGTGACCGCGACAACATCGAGAGCCGGCAGCCCAGAGCGCTTCCCGCCGAAATGGACGCCGGTTCGGCGTCAGGGAGCGGCTCTCATGCGCTTGGTCTATCCTCCCGTGAATGTAATAAGAAAGACTGCAAGCGCACCGCCAATAATCGCCATTCCTAACAGGATCATACTGCTAAGCTGATCGGCGGTGTTTATGGTTCGTGGCGATCCAGCCATAACGCCTACCTCCTTGAAGAGAAATTTTGAACGACTTCTTCAGTTCCGAGACTTGGAGTACTGATAGCAACCTTTGCCGCATGGTGCCGACTGGTCCCGCGCCCTCGTTCGAGTTTCGCAAGCCGCGCCGGCCGGTGCTGTCCTGTGCCAGCAGCCTTTGAGGGGTCCGCTGGCCTCTGGACGGCAGCAGTATTCGCTTGAGCCGTGCCCGACCACGCTGGGTCGGATCACGGCTCTAAGATCTTGATTAAATTGGTTGGTAGCGGAAAGGCCTCAGCGCGAAGCTCCGCCGCCATCAAATCCGTGCGCGTGATCGAAAGCGTCACCGCCTTGCTCCCGATCTCTCTCGGCAAGGAGCGAATCACACCTCAACGACCCTGTCAGCCTCCAGAGAGGCACGACTTCTGGCGGCTGGTATGACATGAGGTATGCCTTGCCGTTTCGGCGGCCGCAGCTCAGGTCCCGTGACGGTGCCCGACGCAAAGGTGATGCAAGGTTAGCCCTCGAGCCGTGGCGGTGTGGCCGCTGGCAGGTGCGGTTCAAAACGCGAGTTGCACCTTCATCGATGCCGTGCGGTCGCCAGCGAGCTCGAAGGCTTCGACAGCGCGTTCGAACGGCAGAGTCGCGCTGACGAGCGGCATCAGATCGACCTGGCCGCGGCTCATCAGATCGACGGCGAGCTGAAATTCGGCGTCGAAGCGAAAGGTGCCGTGCAGCTTCAGCTCCTTGGTGACGATGATGTTGACGGGGAGCGTCATCGGCCCGCCGAGCCCGACCTGTACCACCACGCCGCCCGGGCGGATCGCATCGAGGGCTCCGGCCAGCGCCCGCTCGTTGCCCGACGCTTCGAACAGGACGTCGAAGCGACCCTTGTCGGAAGCATAGGGGGCGAGCGCCTCTGGCGTCGCGGCGATGTCGATGGCATGCGTGGCGCCGAGTTGCTGCGCGAGTGACAGCGGAGCCTGTGCGACGTCCGTCACGACGATTTCCCTGGCTCCGCCGAGCCGCGCGACGATGATGCAGAGCGCCCCGATCGGGCCGCAGCCGGTCACGAGCACGCGCTTGCCGAGCAGCGGACCGGCTTGGCGCGCGGCGTGAAGGCAGACCGCCAAAGGCTCGGCCATCGCGGCTTCCGCCATGCTGACGTTCTCGCCGACCGGCACGGCCTGCTCCGCCCGGATCGTAAGACTCTGCCGGAAGCCACCCTGCGCGTGGGGAAAGTGCATCGCGGAGCCGATGAACTGCATGTGCAGGCATTGATGCCGCAGGCCCTCGTGGCAGTAGCGGCAGGCGTTGCAGGGCTGGCTCGGGTTGACCGCGACGCGCAGGCCGGGAACCAGATGCGAGACGCCCGCGCCGATCTCCTCGACCGTGCCGGCGATCTCGTGGCCGAGCGCCATGGGCTGCCGGATCCGTACCGCGCCGAAGCCGCCGTGATGGTAGTAGTGCAGATCCGAGCCGCAGATGCCGCCGGCGGCGATGCGAATGCGGACCTGGCCCGGCCCCGGCGGCACGACCGCGATCTCCTCGATGCGCAGATCGTGCGGCGCGTGCAGGATGACGCCCTTCATCGGAACGGTCCCGACGCTCACGCGGCCAGCGCCAGGCTGGCGACGAGCCGCACGCCCGTGCTCCGCGAGAACAGCACGGCCTCCGAGAGGTCGAGCCCGACCGTGACGGCGTCTCCGGGCTTGAGGTCGCTGTAACCGGAGGCCGTGACCATGATCTCCCCGGGGACCGCCCCTTCCTCGTCATGGGCGGTCCTGACTTGCGACAGCTTGACCGCAACGACCGATTCGGCACCGACATGCTCGACGAGGCTGACGGTGCCGGCGAGCCCGCCAGCCCCGCCCGGCGCACCGAGCGCCAGCGCATTGGCCCGGATACCCAGCAACACGGTGTCCCGACCGGCGGTGCGGCCTGCCGCCGCCAGAGCTGCCGGCAGAGGCAGGCTCGTCCCGCCGAGCCGGATCGTGCCGTTCTCGACGCGCCCTTCGATCAGGTTCATCGGTGGCGTTCCGATGAAACGCGCGACATAGGTGTTGGCGGGCGAGGTATAGATCTCCCGCGGCGTTCCGAACTGCTGGATGACGCCGTCGCGCATCAGGGCGATGCGGGTGCCCATCGTCATGGCCTCGACCTGGTCGTGTGTCACGTAGACGAAAGTGCCGCCGACGCGGTTATGCAGGCGTGTGATCTCGCCGCGCATCGCGGTACGAAGCTTGGCGTCGAGATTGGAGAGCGGCTCGTCCATCAGGAAGACTTCGGGCTTTCGCACCATGGCGCGCCCGAGCGCGACGCGCTGGCGCTGTCCGCCCGAGAGCGTACGCGGATAGCGGTCCAGCATCTCCGTGAGCGAGAGCACCTTCGCCGTCTTCTCGACGAGTTCCGCCACCTTCGGCGAGCGTTCGATCCGGCGCTTGGCGAGGCCGCCGATGATCGGCAGGTGGAACCACCATTTGAACTGCCGCATGATCAGCGGGAAGGCGATATTCCGTCTGACCGTCATATGCGGATAGAGCGCATAGGATTGGAAGACGAAGGCCATGTCGCGCGCGCTCGGCGGAAGCTGGTCGACGCGCCGCCCGCCGAGATGGATCTCGCCGCTGGTGACGCTCTCGAGGCCGGCGAGCATCCTGAGCAGAGTGGACTTGCCGCAGCCGGAAGGACCGAGCAGCACGAGGAATTCGCCGTCCTCGACCTCCAGATCGATGTCGGCGATCGCAACTTTCGCACCGAAATGCTTGGCGACGTGGTTGAGCATGATCGAAGCCATGTCGGTTCCGCTTTCTCAGCCCTTGACGCTGCCGGCCGTCATGCCGGCCACGACATAGCGCTGGACCATGAGGTAGAAGAGGACGGCCGGGAGCGTGTACATCACGCCGATGGCCATGACGGTGTGGATGGGTGTCGAGAGCTCGCCGATGAAGCTGGCGAGGCCCACCGAGGCCGTGCGCAGGTCCTGGCTGGAGACCAGGGTTCGCGCGAAGACGTACTCGTTCCAGCCGTGGAAAAACGCGATCACGGAGGCTGCCGCGAGCGTCGGCGCGACGACCGGCACCACGATCGACAGGACGATGTCCAGCCGCGAGCAGCCGTCAACACGCGCCGCTTCCTCGACTTCCAGAGGCACACCGTCGATCGCGCCCTTCAAGATCCAGGTGATGACCGGGACGGTGAAGGCCGTGTTGGTGAGGATCAGGCCGCCCAGGCTGTCGAGCAGGGCGAGATTGGCGAAGATGGCGTAGAGAGGCACCACCAGCATCGCCTCGGGCAGCATCTGCGTCGCGAAGAGCAGGAAGCCGATCCCGTCCTTGCCGCGGAAACGGAAGCGCGAGAGCGCATAGGCCGGCAGGATGGCGAGACCGATCGACAGCACCATCGTGCCGACCGCGACGATCGCGCTGTTGGTGAGCCAGGTGACGACCCCGGTGCCCCGCAGCGTGTCGGCGTAGTTGAAGGCCTGGCTCGGATCGGGGAGCATCTGCGGCGTGTCGGCGAAGAGGTTCGCCGAGGAGGTCAGCGAGGTGACGATCATCCAGTAGATCGGGAAGATCGACGCCCCGAGCAGCGCCAGCACCAGGACGATGCGGATCGTATGCGAGTTGGAACTGCGCATCAGCGACGGCCCTCCGCTTTTTCGGCCCGCTGCGTCGCCCAGAAGTAGACGAGCGTCACCACGAGCGCGACCGAAAGTCCGACCATGCCGATCGCGGCCGCCTCGCCGAGTTCGCGCGAAACGAAGGCGCGCGTGTAGAGGTCGATGACCAGCGTCTTGGTCGCGCCGATCGGCCCTCCCTGCGTCATCACCCAGATCAGATCGAAACGGCGCAGCGACCAGATCGTCACGAACAGGGCGAGCAGCGCCACGGTCGGACGGATGGTCGGCCACACGGCGACCTTGAAGATGTTGAGCCGGTCGGCCCCGTCGATCTGTGCCGCTTCGCGCACCTCTTCGGAGACGCCCTGCAGCGCGGCCAGCAGCACGACGGAGGAGAAGGGGAAGATCTGCCAGATCGTCGTGAAGAGGATGGCCGGCAGGGCGAGCCTTGGATTGTCGAGCCAGCTTTCGTAGCCGACCTCGAGATCAACGAGCTTCAGGACGTAGTTGAAGATGCCGTATTGGGCGTTCAGCATCCAGGCGAAGATCGTCGCGACTGCGATGGGGGGCGCCGCCCAGGGAACCGTCACGAGGGCACGCGCCAAGCCGCGGCCGCGGAACGGCCGGTCGAGCAGCAGGGCCGCGCCAAGACCGAGCGAAATCGCCATCACCACGCAGACCACCGTGTAGATTGCGGTGACGCCGATGACACGCCAGAAGTCCGGGCGCGCCATCAGCTCTTCGTAGTTGCGCAGCCCCACGAAGGTGGATTGCTCGGGCGTGAGCAGGGAGGTCTGCGTGAAGCTGAGCATCAGCTCGCGCAGCAGCGGGTAGCCTTGGAACAACAGCAGGTAGACAACCACTGGCGCAACGAACCAGTATGGAGTCCACGGACTGCCGTCGAGCCGAGCAACCGCTTTGGGTTGCTCGGAAAGGCCCGAGGACAGCGACGGCGGCTGCCGCATGATCGCGTCCGCCATGGCACTACCGCCGCAGGATCCGGCTGAGCGCCTGGGCCTGCGCGTCGTCCATCACCTTCTTGGGCGACTCGCCGCCGATCAGGCAGCGCAGCACGTTCTCGCAGACGACCTGCTGGAAATCGAGGGTCTTGCTTTCCAGCGAGCGCACCAGGAAGGGCTGGCCGTAGGGCGTGTTCTGGTCGAAGGCGGCGACCCACGGATATTTCTTCAATTCCTCTTCGGCGCGTGGGATCTGCGTGGCGACATTGGAGGCGCCGAGCAGAAGTTGCAGCTCCGCCTGCGGCTCCGGCTGGAGCATCCACTCGATGAAGGCCGCGGCGGCGGCGCGCTTTTTCGAGTTGGCGTTGACGGCCAGCATTGTCAGCACGATGCCCTGCTGCTTGTGCGGGAAGGGCGAGGGCGCGGCGTTGAACTTGAAGTCTGGGGCCTGTGCCGAAAAGATGCCGCCGACACCGCCGTTGTCGACGTTCATCGCGATCTTGCCTTCCCAGAACATGCGCCGGTAGGTCGCCGCGTCGGCGCCTTTCGGGATCACGCCGAGATCGTAGACGCGCTTGTACTGGGTGATCGCCTCGACCACTTCCGGGCTGTTCAAGAGCGGCTCGCCATTGGCGCCCCATTGTCCGCCGAAGCCGTAGACATAATTCGACAGGTCGAACCAGAAGCCGGCCCGCTCCGGCATGGTGGCGCGGAAGGCGTAGCCGAACTTGCCACGGCCGGTCGCTCCCTTGGCCGCCGTCAGGAATTCATCGAAGGTCTTGGGCGGCACGCCGTCTTTCAGCAGGGCGGGATTATAGAGCAGGGCGTAGTTGGCGGTCTCGAAGGTGATGCCGATGCGCTTGCCGTCGATCTTCACGAATTTGTCGGCGGCCTGGAACTTGTACTTGGACAGATCGAGAAGGTCGTCGACCGGGAAGAGCCGGCCGGCCGGGACAGCAGCGAAGAAGTCGGTCTGGTCGAAGCGGATCAGGTCGGGCCCACCGCCGCCGCCCATCTGGGTGAAGACCGTGTCGGCGAGCTTGGAGAACGGAATCGCCACCGGCTCGATGACATAGCGGTCCTGGCTCTTGTTGAACTTGTCGATCCAGGCGCGGGTCCGGTCGCCGCGGCCGGCCTCGGCGAATAGTCCAGCGGCGAATGTCAGCGTCTCTTTCGTCTGGGCGAAGCTGCGGGTGACATTGAGCACGGTCGCGCCGGCGGCGGCCTGCAGCAGGGTGCGTCTCGAGAGTCCGGTCATGGCGTTCCTCTGATGGCGCCCTTTGAGCCGTGCCCGACCCGGTCGGGTCGGCTCACGGCTCTCAGGTCTTGCTTTGACGCGCTCCCTGACGCCGAACCGATATCCACTTCGGCGGGGAGCGCTCGAGAGCCGTTCCCGACCTGATTGCATCCGGTCGACGGCTCTCAAGCTTTGATGTGACGCGCTCCCTGACGCCGAACCGGCATCCACTTCGGCGGGGAACGCTCTGGCGGGCAAAGCGCCCGGTCTTCCGGGGCGCCCGTGGCTGACGCGATGCCGCGAGGTGTTTCACCTGGCAGCAGCAGATCTGTTCTCGTCTCGCTCCCGCTCGAGGGCGTCGATCAGGACGTTGCCCCAGCGAATGTCGTCCTGGATCGCATGGCGAGCCGCCTTGGCGTCGCGCCGGCGGAGCGCGTCCAGGACGTCGTGGTGGAGATGCTGGTCCGCGGCGAGCTGGCGCTTGGGGATATGCACGTGGAACATCCGAAGGAACGGCCCCATGAGCACCCAGGCGTTCTCGACGATGCCTTCGAGGATCGGCAGCTCGGCCACCCGCAGCAGGGCGAAATGGAAGTCCCGGTTGCGGACGCAGGCCTCGGCCGGATCGACAGCCGCCGCTGCAAGGAAGCGCTCGTGGATCGCGGTCAGCTCGGCGAGCTGTTTCTCGGTGATGATCTGGGCCGCACGTTCCGCCGCCGCGCCCTCCAGTTCAATGCGGATAAGCTGGACCTCCCGCAGCCGTGCCGGGTCGAGAGGCGGGACGTGTACGGCCGTCGCCGCGCGCATTTCCAGAACCCGCTCGCTCACGAGGCGGAAGATCGCCTCCCGCACCGGGGTGATGCTGGTGCCGAACTGCTCGGCCAGGCGGGAGATCGTCAACCGCTCACCGGGCTCGAACTGTCCGTCCATCAGGGCGCGACGCATCTGCGAATAGATGCGGGCGGAGAGGTTTTCCTTGCTGACCTGCGTGATGGGTAGCCTGGTCTCAGCCATCGTTGTCCTCCTCGGGGACTTCGACCAGCTCTATCAGGATGCCGTGGGGGTCGCGCATGAACAGCCCGCGCAACCCCTTGGCGATACCTTCGGTGATTTCGCTGATCTCGCCCTGAAGCGAGCCGCCGGCGTCGAGGATCTGCTGGCGCAGTTCCGGCAGCCGGGTCACGCGCAGGCAGACATGCGCCGTGCCGGGCTGGTTGGCGGCGGGCCTGATCGGCGCTCCCTCCGGCGAAACGAACTCGATGAACTCGATATGCGCGCCATGGCCGTAGAGATGGACGAGCCGCATATGCGCACCCGGCACGCCGATGAACCGGGCAAGCCAAGGGGCGCTGCGCTCGCCGATCGGCTCCGCGCGGAAGCCGAGCACCTCGCTCCAGAAGGCGACCGAGCGCTCGATATCGGGTGTGATGAAGCCGGTGTGTCCGAATGTGATCGAACGGGGCCGATCGGAGTTTGCCGAGGCGGTACGGGACGCGCTCATGCTCATTCTCCCACACGCTCGCTGCGCAGCGCGAAGTCGCGGGCCTTGTCCCAGTCGAAGGCGATCGCCGCGCCCGGCGTCTCGGACACCAGGAGATCGCCGCCCTCGATCCGCGCTTCTTCGGCAAACAGCCGGTCGACCGGGTCGGCCCCGACCTCCGGCAGGATCATCTCGACACAGCGGGCGGCCGGGAAGGCCGCTGCGAGCTGGCCATGCAGCGCCGGGAACACATGAGGGATGACCTCGCGATCCATGATCGTTGCCAGATGCAGCGCCTCGATCGCGCCGGTGACCCCGCCGCTGACGGAGGCGTCCACGCGCAGGATGCGGGCGGCCTCGGCGAGGTCGCGGAAGCCGTAACGGTCGATCACGTCCTCGCCGACGGCGAGGGGGACGCGGAGCTGCGTCTGCAGCTCGGCGATGGTGCGCCATTGCTGCGGCAGGAACGGATCCTCGATGAAGATGGCGCCGAGTTCTTCCGCCCGCCGGCAGGTCGGCATGGCGTCGGCGATCGTCGTCCAGGACCAGTGCGCATCGATTCCGAAGGCGACCTCATCGGGCAGCGCCTTGCGGACGGCATCGAGCAAGGCGGCATCGGCCGCGAGATCGCTGCCGTCGATCATGACCTTGACCGTGCGGAAGCCGCGGCCCGCGAGATCGCGGCACTGCTCAGCCACCGCCGGCGCCGAGGCGCCGTAGCCGACCACCGGCATCACCGGTACGCGTCTGCGCGCGCCGCCGAGCAGGGCCCAGAGCGGCAGGCCCTTGTTGCGTGCGAGCGCGTCCCACATCGCGATGTCGAGCAGGCTGATCCCGCGCATCAGCACGGCCCGGGCCGGCGGCGTCGCGGCCTCCGCCGCCCGGCGCGCCGCGGCACGCATGGCGGGCGAGCGTCCGACATAGAAGGGTGCGACCCGTGTCACGAGATCGAGCAGCGGCATGCCGCGCTCGAAGCCGATTGCATGGCCGGTTCCGCCATCGGCCAGGAGCAGGCGCACCAGCACATAATCGCGGTGCGTCATGTGCACCTTGCCGAGCTGGAGCGGGCTCGGGAAGGGAATGCGGCAATGCATGGCCTCGACGGCGGTGACGGCCGGCAGGGCTGCCGCGTCCGGGACATCGGAGAGGGCAGGGGGCCGGGTCATGCCGCAAGCCCCAGATCGGTGACTTCGGGCTGGAACAGCGTCGCCGACATGCCGCCGTCAACCATCAGCACATGGCCGGAGACGAATCCTGCGGCGGCCGAGGCGAGGAAGACGGCCGGGCCGGCGAGTTCGTCGGGCGAGGCCCAGCGCCCGAGCGGCGTGCGGTCGACGACCTGCTTGTGGAAGCGGCCGTCGGCCAGCGTCGCCTTGTTGATCTGCGTCTCGATATAGCCCGGCCCGATCGCGTTGACGGTGATGCCGTAAGGGCCGAGCTCGGCCGCCAGCGCGCGCGTGATGCCGACGACGCCGTGCTTGGCGGCGACATAGGAGATCACGCCCGGTCGCGAGGAAATGCCCATCAGCGACGCGGTGTTGATGATGCGGCCGTAGCCCGCCTTGCGCATATGCCGCGTCGCCTCGCGGGCGAGCGCGTAGAGCGAGGTCAGGTTGATCGCGATGACCTTGTCCCAGTCGGCGATCTCATGGGTTTCGACCGGCTTGCGGATCAGGATGCCGGCATTGTTCATCAGGATGTCGAGCTTGCCGTGCCGAGCGACGATCGCCTCGATCGCTGCGGCGCCGGCCGGATGGTCGGTGACGTCGAAGGGCTGCGGCTCGGCCTTCAGCCCCTCGGCGCGCAGGCGCTCGCAGGCGGCTTCGGCGGCGGTCGGATCGACGTCGTTGATCACGACCGTCGCGCCCGCCTGCGCGAAGCCGTGCGCGATCGAAGAGCCGATGCCGCGCCCCGCACCGGTGACGAGCGCGACGCGCCCGTCGAGCGAAAAATCCGCGATGGCGCGAGCGGTGACGGGCGCGCTCATTCGGCGGCATCCTTCGTGGGCGAAGCCATCGCTTCCACGGCCTCGATCGCCGCAACGAGATCCTGCGCCGAGACGGGGCGGGCGAAGTGCTTCATGTGGGGGGCCTGGGCGGTGAGTTCCGCGATGGTCGCGATCTCCGCAGGCCCGCCGTTGAAGCCGAGATCGGCAAGGGAAAGCGGCAGCTCGACCTCGGTGAAGAAGCCGCGGATGTCCTCGACGAAGGCGGCGTCGCGGCCTTCGAGCACAAGCTGGACAAGCAGGCCGTAGGCGACCTGATGGCCATGCAGCGCCGAGGCTGGTCCCGGCACGGCCGAGAGCCCGCGCGTCATCGCGTGGCACACCGAGAGTCCACCGCTCTCGAAGGCGAGGCCGCTCATCAGCACGCTCGCCTCGACGAGCCGTTCCAGCGCCTGGTCGGGCTCGCCACGTTCGACCGCTGCCAGAGCGGCGACCGAGTCGGCGCGGACCGTGTCGTAGCAGGCGCGCGCCAGTGCGAGCGCCGTCTGCGGCGAGCGCCCGCCGAAGGCGTTGCTGCCCTGGACCCCGACGCATTGCTCGACCTCGAAGCGTTTGACGATCGCGTCGCCGATGCCGGCGGAGAGCAGGATGGCCGGCGCCTTGGCGATGATCGCGGTGTCGACCAGCACGAGGTCGGGGTTGGCTTTGAGCCTCTCGACGCCGACGAGCTTATGGTGCTCGTCGTAGACCACGATGATGTGGCTGGTCGGAGAGTCGTTCGAGGCCACCGTCGGTATGGTGGCGAGCTTTGCTCCGATCTTGCCGGAGAGGAACTTGGCGGCGTCGATGGTCTTGCCGCCGCCAGCCGCGATCACGACCTCGGACGGGGTCCTCGTGCACAAGGACGCCATGCGCTCGACCTCGGCATGCGTGATCTCGCCGCCGAAGGTGATCGTGGACAGGGTGACCCCGGCGGTCCGGCAACTTTCCGCGGCGGGAGCGGAAACGAGCCCGAGGACGTGCGCATCCGCGATCAGGACGGCGGTCTTGCCGATGCGGGCGATCTCCTCGCCCAGACGGGCGATTGCGCCGGGTCCCTGCAGGTAGCGCCGCGGCGAGCCGAAGATGATCATGATCGCAAGTCTCGTTGGTTGGAGGATTTTTCAGGCGATGCGGAGCGATGGGCGGAGCGCTGCCGCGGCCGAGCCCTCGTCGAGCAGGAAGTCGACGAAGAGATCGATCTGGGCGGCGAGCATGTGCACGCCCTGATGGATTCGTGCGCCACGCGCCTCGGCGCCGCGCAATAGTGGCGTCATGGCCGGTTTCATGACGATATCGGCGACCATGCAGCCGGGTTCGATCGTGGAAGTGTCGACCGGGCTCGCTGGATCGCCGTCGAGGCCGACCGAGGTACTGTTGACCACGAGATCGAAACCGCGCGCATTCGCCGGCCCGGTGCCGATCGGCCGACCGGGATTGAGCGCGCGAAGCCTCGCGGCGAGCGCTTCGCCCCGGTCGATATTGCGATTGGCGATGACGAGTTCCGACACCCCCGCGGTGAGAAGGGCCTGGGCGAGCGCGGTCGCGGCGCCACCGGCGCCGAGCAGCAAGGTGCGTTTCCCGAGCGGCTCGTAACCATGCGCGCAGAGCCCTGCGACGAATCCCTCGCCGTCGTAGAGGCGACCGGTCATGCGGCCCTCCGCGTCGCGCCGGATGACATTGGCGACGTTGAGATCGGCGGCGGCCCCTTCCAGAGCGTCGCAATGGCTCGCCGCACTCTCCTTGTGGGGAATGGTGACGATGGCGCCTGCGAGGCTGCGCGCCGTCTTCAGCCCAGCCCAGGCCGCGCCGAGGTCGGCCGGTGCAACTTCCCAGGGAACCAGCACGGCATTGATCCTCCGCTCGAGGCAGCGCGCATTGAACAGCGTCGGCGTGAGCAGATGCGCGGATGGGTAAGCCAGGTGGACGATGACGCGGCTGCGCCCGTCGATTTCCATGACCACCTCCCCGGTTTTGTAGCTGCGCGCTGTCGCGAGCCGCCTCATCAGCCTTGCGATCATATATGATGCATGATACGAGACTGCCGTCAACCGGCGAATTGCGAGGCAGGGCGCGCGGCCGCTTTCACCGCAAGCCATTGTCTTCCTGAAAGAAAGTCTTCGAAGCCGCGAGCGGTCGCGACGTCCGGGGACGCTTTGCCGGGTCACCAGACCGAGGAATACCCAGGATGCCAGCGATACCCGCCCCGCAAGGACGCGCCGGAAACGACTATGCTCCGTCCCCCGCCGAAATCGTGCGGTTGCGGGAGAAGGCTCGCTTCGTCCGGCTGGAGACGATTCGCCTGATCGAGATCGCCAAGGTCGGCCACTATTCGTCGGTGTTCTCGGCCGCCGAAATCTTTTCCGCTCTCTACTACGACGTCATGAAGTTGAAGCAGGACGACTCGGCCTGGCCGGATCGCGACCGCTTCCTGATGGGCAAGGGCCACGCAGCGGTCGGCCTTTTTCCGATTCTCGCGGATCTCGGCTATCTGCCGACCGAGGTGCTGAACGGCTACACCCGCCTCGGCAATCCGCTCGGCGACCACCCCGACATGCGGAAGGTGCCGGGAATCGACTTCTCGTCCGGCTCGATCGGGCACGCTTTGTCGGCTGGGGCCGGCATGGCTTGGGGTGGGCGTGCGGCAGGACGGGACTTCAACGTCTTCGTCATGCTCGGCGACGGCGAGATGCAGGAGGGACAGGTCTGGGAGGCGGCACTCTTTTCGGCCCACCACAAGCTCTCGAAGCTGATCGCCATCGTCGATCGCAACGGCTTCCAACTCGACGGGGCGGTCGACGAGGTGATGGGTGTGGAGCCGCTCGACGAGAAATGGCGCTCCTTCGGCTGGGAAACCCATCTCGTCGACGGCCATGACCTGATGGCGCTGACGGCGCTGCTGCGCCGGCTCAGGGCGGACGACACGCGCAAGACTCCCGTTTGCGTCATTGCCAGGACGCTGAAGGGCAAGGGCGTGACCTATATGGAGACCGAGCCCGGCTGGCATCTCGGCTATCTCGCTCCAGAAGACGCTGAACGCGCCATCGCCGAAATCAAGAGCCGGGAGATCTGAACATGAACGCTCACCAATTCGCCGCCGGCCCGCAATCGGCCAATTCATGGCAGTATCGCGCGCTCAATGCCAGCAATCCCGGCCTCGACTTCCTGTCGGACGCGCTCATTGAACTGGTCGCGGAGGGCCATCCCGTGCTGGCGGGCTCGGCGGATCTGCAATACTCCAATGGTCTCAACAAGTTCGCCTCGAAGTATCCGGACCGCTATGTGCAGTTCGGCATTTCGGAGCAGAACATGGTGACCGCGGCTGCGGGGCTCGCCACGACGGGACACATGCCCTTTGTCGCCACTTTTGCCTCGTTCCTCGGTCTGCTCTGCTGCGAGCAGATTCGCATGGACGTCGCCTATTGTGCCCAGCCGGTCCGGCTCGTCGGCCATCACACCGGTATTTCCCTCGGCTTCTACGGGACCTCGCACCATGCCACCGAGGATATCGCGACAATGCGGGCTATCGCCGATCTCACCGTGATCTCGCCGGCCGATGGTCCGCAGCTCGCCGCCGCGATCAAGGCTTCCGCGAATTGGCCGCAGCCGATCTATTTCCGCATCAGCCGAGGCCGCGAGCCGGACGTCTATGAGCGCGGGACACCCTTCGCCATCGGCAAGGCGATCGAGCACATGCAGGGTGAGGAACTGACCATCATCGCCTGCGGCCTGCCGGTGCATCCGGCCCTGGAAGCAGCGCGCAAGCTCAATGCCGAGGGTCGCTCGGTCGGCGTCATCGACATGGCGACGGTCAAGCCGCTCGACCGGGAGGCTGTTCTGCGTGCAGCCGGCCTCAGCCGGATCCTGATGACGGCCGAGGAGCACAACGTGCTCGGCGGCCTGGGCTCGGCCGTCGCCGAGGTGCTCGCCGACGAGGGCTGCGGTGTGAAGCTCCTGCGCCACGGCATCTACGACGAGTACAGCCTGATCGCTCCGCCGACCCATCTGTACGCGCATTACAAGCTCGACGCCGCCGGTATCGAGGAGATCGCCCGCACCGCGCTGGCAAAGATCTGAGGGAACGCCTCGCACGGACCGCAACCGGCGAGGCGCTCCCTTCGATTGCCGCGGCGACGATGGAAGGCGCATAATACCAACGGGCCTTGAAAAGGACCGTTGGTTCCGTTCTCGAATTTTCGCCAAGCCTTTGGCTTGGTGTCGGAAATTCGAGGCAGGTCAACGGCCCGATGCGTCGGCATCTTGGGCCGTTGGTATCAGTTCGCCACCGGCCTTGGCCGACCCTGACGGTTGAAACCGGCCGAACGAGCACTTCCTTTCGTGGCAGCCAACCCCGCTCCTCATGCTGAGGTGGCCGGCGGAGCCGGCCCTCGAAGCACGCCTGACCGCTGGTCCGAGGTTTTGGTGGCTGGGAGCACCGGTCCGGGGTGCTTCGAGGCTCCTTCGGAGCACCTCAGCATGAGGAGCGGGGCGGCTGCCACGCAGGTCGGTTTCTATTTAGCCTTCAAACCCAAGAGTAGAATCACACCCCACGCCCGCCGCCAACCCGGGTGAGTCCCGCTCAACGAGAGTTGGTATGAAAGGATCGCGAAATCCAGCCTGATCTGGCCTGAGCGCTACAGCCCGAGCGTCACTTCGGCCCAGCGCAGCACCACATCGCTATTGAGGAATTCGATAACGGCCCGCTCTTGCCTCGCCGGCTGGTCGACTCCCATGGCCGCCGTTGCGACGATCATGTCGCAACGTTCGTGGAACGCCATCGCGAGTGCCGACTTCGCCGTCGCGCCGCGGCCGCCGAGGGCATAGCTGCGGCTGCGCCCCTTCATCCAGCGCACCTCGATGAATCGGCCCGGACCAAGCGAGGTTCGCTCGGCCGCGATAAGATCGACGTCGCCAACGCGATCGACGTCGTCGTCATCGATCGTTGTTACGCATCCGCAGAAGCCGATCTTCGCCCGAAGATAGAGGACTACCTCCGTGCCGCAGTGATCAGCCCGGCAGCGGAAGGCCTTGCCTTTCCCCCAGGGATCCACTGGGAAAGGCCACGCCGTCTCAGTCCAGACCGGCTTCGAGGCCACAAGGGCCGTGTGTGGGGCCGGCGCGTGATTGACGAACAAGCTGGCCGCCCCCAGCGCTCCCCCCGTAGCCAAAACAGCCGCTGCAACGATAAGTGCGATCCGTCTCATTGGCTGTTGCGCAACCACGCCTAGTTCATCGCGACGAAGTTGCGCGCCGCAGCGACTTCAGGCCGTTCGGAGGTCGAGCCCGTCGTGAGCGCAAGCAGCTTCTCGTAGTTCGCCTTCGCGGTCACCTTGTCGCCGAGCCTCTCGGCGGCTTGCGCAGCGCCGAGGAAGCCGCGGAAGCGGTTCGGCTCCCTTGCCTGAGTGGTCTCGAAGGCAGCGAGCGCGTCCTTGGCCATCCCGCGCTCAAGCAGCATCTCGCCGTAGAGCTCCCGCGCCGGTGCGAGCGGCCCGGGCGTGATCACGTGCTTGTTGGTCTTGTCCTCGGCATCCGCCGCGGCGCTCATGGCCTTCAGCGCCTCGTCGTGCCTGCCTTCCGCGTGGAGCACCCAGGCGGCCGCGAGCTGCCGCTGGATGTCGACGATCTCCGACCAATAGACGTCCTTCGTCTCGCGCAACGTGTCGCGCAGCTCGGCGAGCTTGGCGATATCGGGTGCGGCGGCCTCGGGCTGGCCCGAGCGCGCGGCACCGAGCGCACGGGCGAAATGCGTCATCGCCGTCGCGTAAGCGAACGGGCTTGGTCGCACGGTGAGCTGCGAGGCTGCGTGCCAGTCGCCCCGCTCGATCGCATAGCGCGCGGGCGAGGCCGCGAGCGCGTAATGGGCGGCGAGCACGGTGGCCTTGAAATCGGTCTCGCGCACCATGTCTTCCACGACGGCGCGCGCCTCGTTGTCCTGGCCGAGCTGCAGGTGGGCATAGACCATGTAGTCCTGCGCGTGCAGGTAATTGCCGACCGATTTCTCCGCTCGCGCCGCCTTCAATGAGGCGGTGTTCGAGTCGATTGATTCCTTCCAGTAGCCGACGCGGGTGTAGATGTGCGACGGCATGTGCTGAGCGTGCGGCGCGGCCGGCGCGATCTGCGCATATCGATGCGCCGCGTCGAGCCCTTTCGCGGCGAGCTCCGGATAATCGTAGAGATGGATGAGATAATGCGTTACGCCCGGATGCTGCGGCAGGCGCTTTGAGAGCGGCTCGAGGATCGCGGCGCCCTTTAGCTGCTGGGTATAGGTCTTGTCGTTGAGGTCGGCCGAGGTGTTGAGCGTGATGGCGTAGGCGATCTGCGCTTCGTCATCGTCCGGATACTTCGCCGCCATCTTCTCCTGCGCATCGCGGAAGAGCCGGATGCGCTGCCTGTGGCTGAGCTTGTCGTAGTCGGTATACATCAGCGCCAGCGCATCAATATAATCGCGCTCGCGCTCGGTCTTCGGGTTCAGCGCCTTGGCTCGCTCGATGGCGGCTAGCCCCGGCGCGAGGTTGGCCTGCGGGATCGGGTTGTGCGGGTTGTCGAGGTAGGTCAGCGCGATGCCCCACTCGGCCATGGCGCAGGTGGGGTCGGCCTTGAGCGCCTCTTCGAAGACCTCCTTGGCGGCCAGATACCAGTAGGAATGCTGGTAGCGCATGCCTCGGTCGAAGCGGCGCTGCGCCACCTCGTTGCACGAAGTCTTGAAGTGGACGCTTCCGAGCTGCTGATTGACGTCACCTTGCGCAACGAGCGGCTGCGCGGAGGAAAGAGCAATTACGGCGACGCTGGCGGTTGCCGCGAGCAAGGACGTGCGCATGGGGCCACCCTCCTGTCGGCTACGGCGTAACCTCCTCCGGGCACCTTGGCACTATACGCGCTTGCAGCGTCTCCGCAAACGTCCTGAGGCTGCAGGCACGGCGCACCCGCAGTATTCCGATCAGACGTTCTGCCCTAAGTTCAGCTTGAACTATACCCCGGCGTGACTGCACCGGCGACATAGCTCGCGACCGCACAGGCGGACACCTGTGAGTACGGCGATTTCGTCGGACCCGATCACCCCGGTCCCCGCATAGTGAGGTCGTCACGTCGGCTCACCGGCGGCGGCGCTGGTCCGACGCCGAGACTGCCGGAAGTGGATGTTCCGAACGTCGGCTCAGGGGTCACGAGCCGGCATTTCCGCGGCTTCCGCTGCGGTCGTGTGGTCCGCAATTGCGCCTCAAGCTGGAAGGCCGATTGGCTCATTCGGCGCGTTTAGACCGGCAGAGAAGCCTGCTCGCCTCAGGCTCGATTCATCACACGTCTCCGGGAGCGAACAGCTCAGCGGGACTAGCCCCGGTAGGGCAGCGCCTCAGCCAGCAAAGGCAGCCGCCGGCTGCCGGCGGCTGGGGTTAGTACAGGTGGCAGCCGGAGAAGGGCGGGCGCCGGTCGGCCGGCACCCGCACGAGCGCCCCTCCGCGATGTGGGCCTGCCCCGATCCTCGAGCAGATACGCCAGCCCGGACGCGGCCAGCGCCGCCTTCCGGGCCTGGGAACCGCTGTTGGGAACAGCAGCATGCAGCGAACAATGCCGCAGGGACAAGGTGACCAGGTGTATGAGGCGCGCCCGGTTTCTTACGATCGGGTTCGTTCATCGCTTTCCGAGCGCATCAGAAAATTTGTGCATTTATTCAACGCCGAGATTGGAGAACATCAAAACTTTTCGCTCCAGATCGAACGTCGTGTGTTTGCTGAGCTTAAACAGCTCCAGTAGTGACCTCAAATCATCGGCGGCAGGTTCCATGATGTATTCTTCCACGCCATTATCAAGAATGAGCTGAACAGTAAATAAGCCCTCTTGTCCGCGCTGCTGCTCCTGCCATGATGCTTGGATGTTGGTAACCTGTCGGACCTGGAATCCCCGTCCGGATTGGCCTGTCTGAGGCTGAGCAGTGTTGGCCATGATCTAGCTCCGCGAGCTTGAGCGGGAACGGCAGTGATTGCAGTTCCTGCTGACTCAAGAACGCACCAGCATGACCCCGGTTCTGAATTGTGCGCTGACGCATCAGCGCATGCACCGGTCGAAATGCGATCCGACTGCGACTGTGCACGTCCAGAGCGCCGGTGTCACTGCCTGACACCGAGCCTCCAAGGTTGAACTGGCGACTACACTCGTTGAGACAACGCTCTTGATCAGGTGGGAGTGCTTCCGATGATCTCTGATACCGAGAAGTGTGAACACTGAATCGCCTCGTTTCTGGCCGAGAGAGCTTCGGTCAGCTTGCACATTCTGATTTTGTTCTATCATTGGTGCTCGAACGAGTCTCGCGTGGATGGAACGGAGCCGATGCCGATGGCCAGTGCGGATGCCACCCTGCAGATCGTCTGGGTGTTTGGTCACAAGGGCAAGGCACGAGCCTGGGCGCTGCCCTACGATGGGCAGTTCGGGGGGGTCGAAGGCGATGCGATCGAAGCGGCCTACGATTCGGCCCGAGCGCAGGCCTGGACGGCCGGGTGATGGACCGGAACCGGTTCGCCTACAGCCTCACGCCCGACCAGGTGCGGGCGCTCGCCGGGTGCTTCCGGCTGCTGGACTGCCGGGGCAGCCGTCAGCCGCTCGACGAGCCGCTGAAGCCGCTCAACGGCATCGAGCTCACCGAGACGCAGATGCGGGTTCAGTTCCGCGATGTGCTGGATGAGCTGCGCCTTGACCATGCGATGGGGATGAGGGCGCAAGCCTGACAGTGGCAAGCCCTACACAGGTCTGGAGCTTCGGCAGCTATACACATTTTCACGCATGTGAGGCTGGATACCCTCACATCGTCCAAGTTTGTGTGACCTGGATCACGGAATGCGGGAATGATCGCTGCCAGTCTGGCTTCGCCTCAGTAGAGGCAAACAAAGAGGTAGGGCAATGATCAATCTCTTGAAAAGCGTTGCGACCACCGACGCTGGTGAGACTGTGCAAGCTGTCCCGTCACACCGAGACGATCTTGATCTCAATGATCTCGATCAGGTAGCGGCCGGATTGGCGAAGTATTACGAAATGGGTGGTCACTGGTATATTGTCGGTCATGACAAGCACGGAAAAGCGACTGGAGTGGTGAGAATCGACTAAAATCAGTTGCTGAATGTGACAGGGCCTGCAGTCAAGGTTGTGCAGGCCTCATGGATGCCGGCGCGCCGGTGCGCCATCGGTCGGAACTGGGTAGCTCAGGCTGCCGCACTGCTGAAGCGGGTCCACGCGGTCCCCCATCCGGCAGGCCCCTATGCCAATTCTCAAGCGGGCGCTCGGTTGAGGTGGGACCAGGGTGCCCGCTGTCAGTCTGCGCTTCTATGGTCTGTGATCTGTATCACACAATCGCAGCCGGCGTGGCTAAGCATTGAACGGCATGTGAAGTGCGGATGCGCTCTGTGATCCTGTCTTTCGCGTTGTGTGATGCGGATCACAGAACTGTGCTTAGACCGATCTCATGGTGTTGCGGCCCGCGCCCGGTCGTAGACAGCTTGCCGTCTTGCCAAATTCGTCAGACCTGTCGCTGGTATTTGCAGGAGGGGTCTACTGCCTGCATGCGGTGTCCCCAAGTTGCTACCGACAAAGCGAATACGACAAACGATGAGGTACGCATTGCTGTTGGTACCTGACAACCTCGGTGCTGTGAACAGCTGAAGATTCGCAACGAGGCATATCCTGACCGAGAGGGACCGCAGCCGAAGCGGGCGGCCTCTCGATCTCGACGGCCGAGCTGGACCTCTTCACGATAGTCACGCCCGCAGGGAGAGATGCTGGCTATCTATGGTTCTCGTAAGCAAGCCTGCTCTGGTTCGATCTGTGGCATCATCGTTGCCCAGTGCCGTCCAGGATTGCGATAGCTTCCGCAGGCACCTTCTGCTTCCAGGCGCTAATCGGCGCCGCAGCTCCTTCCTTGAGCACGGCGAGGAGCGACGGAGCCGCTGGCTCGGCGATTGCAACCCCGTTCTCCCGCATCCTGGCGTAATTCTCGGCCGTCCGGTTCGCAAGAAGCTCGAACTGGCTTCTCTCTGTTTCCGCGGCCGCGGCCATGACCGCCTGCTGCTGATCGCTCGGCAGGGACTCAAAGACATCGGTGCGAACGAAAGCCAACGAGATCGGGATGGCGTAGTTGATGGACGTGAAGTAGCGCAGATAATCCCACAGCTTGCGCCCGGCTCCGCCGTCTCCGGAGGTCAGAATCCCGTCCAGCTCTCGATTCTTCACCTTCGCGATCGCTTCGTTGAACGGCAGGTACTCCGCCATTGCGCCGGCAGCCCTCATGACTTCGGCCGAGTTGTAGTCGTAGCTTCGGACGGACATGGTCCGCAGGTCGTCGGGACCCGCGAGAGGCCGGGCCGTCCAGATGCCGGTCGAGGGCCAGATCGTCATGTATAGAAGCTTCAGACCGCGTGCGGCGAGTGCCTTCTCGTAGAGCGGCCGCGCCCGCGAATTCACAGCTTTCGCGGATTCGATGGACTGAACGACGAACGGTAGAGACGCCAGCCCGAAGATCGGATCGATGGCTTCGAGCGGTCCGGCAAAGGCGTCGCCACCCGATATTCGGCCGTCCTGCGCTGCGCGAATCATCTCGCCTGAACTGATCTTCAGCTCGTTGTCGAGGGCATTTGCTGTTTGGACGAAGCCGTTCGTTCGATCGGAAACGAGACGCGCGAACGTGGTTAGACCAACTCCCGAGATATTGCTGGCCGGGTACTCAGTCGCCATGACCCACCTGACTTGCGCGTCGGCCGGATAGGCAATGATCGCAGAAAGGAGCCATGCGAGGGCAAAGGCCAGTAGCCTTTTCGGGGCTTGCGACGGGAGATGCGGTGGAGTCGGCCGACGTGGCACTGGCATTGGCATTGGCATTGGGGTGAGCCTCTGTCCTGCTCCATTGGCAAAACGCATGCCTGAAATGACAAGAGTGAGACGAAAGCTGAACTCGGTTGGAGCGTAACCTGGCTGCTGTCAGCCCAGCAGCGTTGGAAGCGGGACAACCTCTATGCCGGCTGCGTGCAAAGCAGAGCGAACGGCTTGCATGACTGGAACGGCAGTCGGCTCGTCCCCGTGAACGCAGAAGGTGTGTATCTGGGCGGGTATCCTCTTTCCCGAGCTCGAAATAATTGCCTTCTCCTCGATAAAGCGAAGCACCTGGTTGGCGGCTTGCTGCGGGTCATGGATCACCGCATCCGGCCTCTCGCGTGATCTCATCCGACCGTCATCGTCGTACACGCGATCGACATAGGACTCATAGGCAACCTTGAGGCCGAGCCGTTCGGCGGCCTTCGCCATCTCAGACCCGACATTCGCAACATAGATGAGTTCGGGGTCGGCGGTCTTGATGCCGCGCCCGATCGCCATGGCATAATCTTCATCGATATGTGCCATGTTGTTAAGCGCCCCATGCGGCTTGACATGAGTGACCGAAGCGCCCTGTCCCCGCGCGAGTGCTTGCAAGGCGCCGATCTGGTAGGTGACGAAGTATTCCAGATCGAGCGGACGCATCCGGATCTGCCGGCGGCCGAAGCCCCAAATGTCGTTGAAGCCCGGATGAGCCCCGATCGACACGCCATTCGCGATGGCGGCCCGGATCGTCTCGACCATAATTCCCGGGTCCCCAGCATGCATCCCGCAGGCGACGTTGGCAGAGCCGATCATAGGCATGAGCGCTTCGTCGTGTCCGACCTTGAATCGTCCGAAGCTCTCGCCGATGTCGGCATTGATGTTGATCCTCATGTCGGCCTCCGTCCCACAAGGTTGCTACAGAACTTACGGTCGCTCTCGACCGACAGATCACGTGGCTTGCCCAACTGTCGCCGGATCGAGCCCGGTGAGTTCGTGATAGCGGTCGGGATCGGTCGCCCCTTCCGTGTTGATCAAGAGCACGCGCGCATCGGACCCAAGGCGGATGATCTCGCGCGACGTCTCGTCGGCCCGGGCGCGGACGAGCCCGGCAAGCCCTACCCCTCCGCTCTCACCCGCGACGATTGGCTGGTCACCATCCGATGGTCGCGCCAGCTGGATCATGGCCGCGACCGCGTCCTCTTCCTCGACGGTCATGAAAGCGTCGGCCGTACGGGACAGCACGCGCCAGGCGATCAAGGATGGCTGGTAGCATTCGAGCATCGCCATGATCGTCGGCTCGCCATGCGCGATCTTGACCGGCTGGCCAGCGCGGGCGCTTTCGAACAGGCAGGCCGCACGCGAAGGATCGACCACGACAAAGAACGGGCGCTGCGTGCCGAAGACGACCGAAAAATGTCCTGCAACCGCCGCGGCGATGCCGCCGACGCCGGCCTGGACGAAGACATGCGTCGGCGGTTCCGGCAATTCGCGCAACGCCTCGCGCAGCAGCGCGGTGTAGCCCTGCATGACGAGCCCCGGAATGCGCTCGTAGCCCGGCCATGACGTGTCCGAGACGATGATCCAGCCGTTCTCGTTCGCCACGCGCGCGGCTTCGGCGACGGAATCGTCGTAATTGCCGGCGACCCGGACCATCTTGGCACCGTAACGGGCGATGGCCTCGACACGCTCCGCGCTGACGCCCGCATGGACGAAGATGACGCAATTCGCGCCGACGAGCTCAGCGCCCTGCGCCACGGAGCGTCCGTGGTTGCCGTCGGTCGCGCAGGCGACGGTCAGGCCCGCCGCCACGGCGCGGACCTCCGGCGAGCGGAACTCCGAGATGTCGATGGTGCGGCCGTGGCGGCGGGATGCCTCCTCGACGACGAGGCGGATGACTGCATAGGAACCGCCGAGCGCCTTGAAGCTGCCCAGGCCAAGGCGATGGCCTTCGTCCTTGATAGAGATAGCGGCCACGCCGAGGGCGCGGGCCAAACCGGGGAGGGTGACGAGCGGAGTCGGCTTGTGTCCCTCGCGGTATGCGAGGAACCGCTCCACCTCGCTCGCGGCCGCGACGCCGAGCGTTGCGGCATCGGCCGCGTCCAGCGGCTTGCCGTGATCCGGGTGTTCGTTGGCGATCAGCATGGGGGCTGCCCCAAGACAGGCACGATTCAGCGTACGCATCAACGATATTGCGCCAACAGCGAGGAATGTGCTCCATTTCCAGGTGTCAAATGCAACTTTGGCTCGTTCCCGGGGCTTTTTGATGCGCCAACGGTCCACCGCTGCGCCCTATGACCTCGACCGGCTCGATCGCGCCATTCTTCAGATCTTGCAGCGCGATAATAAGACCTCGCAGCGCAAGATCGCCGAAGCCGTGAACCTTTCGCCCGCAGCCGTGCAGCGACGCATCAAGAGAATGGAGGAAACAGCGGTCATCCGGGCAAATATCGCTGTCGTCGATCCCGTCAAGGTCGGGCAAGCCATCACCCTTATCGTCGACGTCGAAATGGAGAGCGAGCGTGCGGAAATGCTGGAATCCGCCAAGCGCTCCTTTGCCTCGGACCCGGGCGTGCAGCAATGCTACTATGTCACCGGAGAGGCGGATTTCGTCCTGATCGTGACCGTGCCGACGATGACCGATTATGAAGCGCTGACGCAGCGGCTGTTCTTCGAGAACAATAATGTCAAACGGTTTCGCACCTTTGTCGCAATGAATCGCGTAAAGGTTGGGCTCACCGTGCCGATTTCGTGACCCCGGCTGCCGATTGCGCTCGTTCAATCCCCGTCATTTGCGTGGCCTCAGATCGAAACTCTCTTGCGCAAAGTCGCAAGGCGCAGCATCGCCGGGCTCTGGGACGTCATCTGCCGGCTCGTCGATGAGTTCACGACAACCGAAACTGCCAACTTCTTCGCAGGCTTGTCAGCAGGTCGGCCAACCGCTGAGTTGGCCTGAGCTGAACCGCTGGCTGATTCCTGCAAACTCGTCACCCCACATTAAGAACTCACACTGCGAGCGCTTTGCTGCTGCAAAAATGGTTTTGCAGGTGCGAAGAGGAATTCTGGCTCTTGCCCGATTGTTTGAAGTTCAAGCGAACGAACCGGCCGCTCGTGCGTTAATTTCATCCTCGTTTTAGGAGGAGAGCTAATGCCTTCTGATCTGGAGCGTGCACGCCGGAAGTGGGAGCAGCACAGCGAAATGATGCGACAGCTTGAGAGCATGGAACCGCAGCAGGGCGAGGCTCGGCGGCAGCAAGAGGCCATTCTGCATACGGCTCGCCTTCGCGGACACATCGCTCGGGGCCGGGTTATTGCCTTGGAGAAAAGCTGTCACGCCCATAAGGCTTGCGAAGGTGCGCCCACGAACAATCGTCAACAACGTTAGATGTAGAGGATTGGCTCAGACGTGGTGTTCGGCAGAGTGCAGCCGCAGTCGGCGCAGACCTGCGCCTGCGCCGGCCTCGCGCAGTACGTCGGGGCGAGCGCCAGGAAGACCGCGATTCCGAGCAGCGCCAGGAGCATGCCGAGGATGCGGCCTCGATACTGCGGGCGACCGTCGCCCATCATCGCAGCCTGTGCGGGTACCGGATCCGTGTTGTCCCAGCCTCGCCGCGGCAAGGAATGAGCCGGATCTCTCCGGCTACGATCCGCCCCATGTGCAATCTCTACAGCCTCTCCCGCTCGCCCGACGAGATCCGCCGCAGCTTCGGGGTCGTGCGCGACGAGACCGGCAACCTGCCGCCGCTGCCCGGCATTTTCCCCGACCAGATGGCAGCGGTGGTCCGGATGGCGGACGGCGCGCGCGAGCTGACGATGATGCGCTGGGGCTTCCCGCCCCCGCCGAAGCTCGGCACCCAGCCGGTCACCAACATCCGCAACGTGACCTCGCCCTACTGGCGGCCGTGGCTCAAGCCGGGGTTCCGCTGCCTCGTGCCGGCCTCCTCCTTCAGCGAGTACGCCGACACCAAGCCGCGCAAGACGCCGGTCTGGTTCGCGCTCTCGCAGGAGCGGCCGCTGTTCGCGTTTGCGGGGATCTGGCGGCCCTGGACGGGCCTGCGCGGGCCGAAGCGGGATGAGCCGGTCGCGGAGGAGCATCGGCTGTATGCCTTTCTCACGACCGAGGCGAACGGGGTGGTCGGCCCGGTGCATCCCAAGGCCATGCCGGTGCTGCTCACGAGCGAGGAGGAGTGGCGCACCTGGCTCGAGGCGCCGGCCGATGAGGCCTTGCAGCTGCAGCGTCCCCTGCCGGACGACCGGATGATGGAGGTGGCGCGCGGCGAGCGGTGGGACGGGGCGGGCTGATGGTTCCCTACGCAGGCCGCGCCAGCAGGATCGCGGTTCTCACGGCCATACGGCGCGCACGAGCACTAATGGTATAGTCCTCAAGTACCCACTTGTCCCATCCAAATTGTTTCACTGTGGCAGCAACATCGACTATGATGCTGTCCGCGATCGTGTAGAGGCCTACCTTGGGATTGGCAAGGTACGCTGTAACAGCAGCGTCGATCTGCTCGCTGGTGACGAGTTGGCACTGGAGAAGTTCGCGAATAGTGGAGTGGTCAGCCATTATTGCCACGTGGGTGCCGGGCTCATAAGGGAATTGCAGCAGGCCGGGCACCCGTGTCCAGCACCCGGCCTGCTGGTGACGTTGCAAGTGCTTGCAGATCAAGGAGCAACGCCACACTTTACCTGTCGCGCAGACCCTTCTGGCCGTCTCTCACTAAAGTTGAGCGTGGCGGGAAAGGGCGGGTCGCGTGCTCGTCGATGGCGGGATCTCGTTTCCGGCCTCGTCGCAGGCGCGGCGGGGAGTGCGGCACGGCATATCAATGGCCTCTGTCCAAGGCTGCACGCCCGTTACAGGTGATGCGCAAGTCACGTGTCCCCGCGCGGTGATCCGGCCGTCCCCCGAGCTACCACGCTGGAAGCGAGCACGACGACGTCGTAAGGACCACTGACCCGGGCGTGACCGACCTGCAGCGGTCGTGCATGAGAACGGAGCATCCGAAAGGTCGTTCGATGACGGTTCTGAAAGGACTCTCCGCCTTTCCCATCACGCCGTCCGATGCCGATGGCCAAGTCGATGTTGCGGCCTTGCGCCGGCTGCTCGCCCGCCTGGTTGCGGCGGGGGTCGATTCCATCGGCCTCCTCGGCAGCACGGGGTCCTACCCCTATCTGTCGCGCGCCGAGCGCTGCCGCGCCCTCGAAGCGGCCGTCGATGAGGTGGGAGAAGAAATCCCAATCTTGGTCGGGGTCGGCGCACTCCGCACCGACGAGGCGGTGCGGCTCGCCCAGGATGCTCGGGCCGTGGGAGCTGCGGCCGGGTTGTTGGCCCCCGTCTCCTACACGCCGCTGACGGACGACGAGGTGTTCGAGCACTTCGCCACGGTCGCGCGCGAGAGCCGCCTGCCCCTGTGCATCTACGATAATCCCAGCACCACGCACTTCACGTTCAACCCGGTGCTGGTGGGCCGCATCAGTCACCTTCCCGGCGTGGTGGCGGTGAAGAGCCCGGCCCCAGCCCCGCAGTCGATCGCGGGCCACCTCGGCGCGTTGCGCGCGGTCGTGCCGGACGGCTTCTCGCTCGGCTACAGCGGAGACTGGAACTCGGTCGAAGCCCTGCTGGCGGGCGCAGATGCATGGTACTGCGTTGCGGCTGGACTGTTTCCGGAGACCTGCATGGCCATCGTGGAGGCAGTTCAGGGCCAGCGAGCCGACGAGGCCCGGCGGCTGAACGCCAATCTCCAGCCGCTCTGGGACCTGTTCAAGGAGTTCTCCAGTCTGCGGGTCATGTACGCCGCCGCCGACGTGCTCGGCATCTGCTCCGCGCAGCCACCGCGGCCGATTCTGCCCCTCCTCGAGCCGGCCCGGCGGAAGGTTGCAGAGACGCTGATCAGCATGAGCTTGCGCTGATGCACGTCGCGCACAGCGTGCTCAAAGCTCTGCGAGGACACCCAACCGCCAGACTGCGAGAGGTTCACCGGCAGCGCTCGCTCACGTGGGTTCACGCGGGCCTCGCCAGCAGGATCGCGGTCCTCAACGGCATCCAAAAACAACCGGTTCTTCGAGCGAGGTCCGCGCTGACCTTTGGCGCTGCCGGGAAGCAGATCCTTCACCCGCTCCCACTGATCATCCCGTAGACCGTCAACAGCGCCGCTCATGATCGATCTCCCGACCCGGCGCCATACCAGCAGTCCAGTCTTTGCTGACTTCATTAGTTTGTCACCACACCCTAGCTCATTTATGGTTTGCTCTGAGTTTCGTTGCGTTCAAGGGGCGCGTCGCAAACTCGAAGGTAGGCCGCGGAAGGGGCTGCGCGGCCCCCGCGTTACGCCTTGTTTGCCATGGGAAGCCCGAAGAAGCAGGCGAGGAGCCGGTTCTGCTCGCGCACGTTCCTCGCGCCCGGACAGTCTAGGGCGGCCGTCACCCATAGGGCGGCGTCTCCCGGCCGATCTTGTCGCAGGTGCGGCGTGGGTTGCGGCGTCCAATACCAACCGCCCTTATGCGTAATCGATGCGAGCCCGGTCACGCAGTCCGATCGTCGTGATGGTGTCAGGCAGCGTGAAAAGCTTGGTCCAGGGTTCGCATTCTGGGTGGCTGTGCGAGCCGGCGAAGCTCCCCAGCCGTGAGGTCCGTCCTCCTCTCACCGCTGCTGGCATGGAGCGGGTCCTCCCTGCGCCAAGGAGGCGCCTCCGTGCCCATCACGGAGCCGCCACGAGTCGGACTTAAAGACCGTTGGTATCAACAGCACGGAACTGCTACTGACCTCGCGTCTCGCGCAGCATGGGATCGACAAACAAGGATAGGCTCGTCGCGCAGATTATTCCCGGCCGGGCGGTACGGTCATGTCTGCGGCTGTGGATCCTCGGCGAAGCGCTGATCTCTAGCTTGCAACGAATATCATTGAAGCACAGACGAAGGAGGGAGAATGCGCAGGATCGTCGCGGGCAAGCTGCATGGCATCTATGTGACCGATGCCAACCTGAACTATCACGGTTCGATTACCCTTGATCCCGATCATTGTGAGGAGGCGGGCATTCTGCCGATGGAGTTTGTCGAAATCTGGAATAAGAACTCTGGCGCCCGTATTTCCACCTATGTTATTCTTGGAGAACGCGGCTCGCGCTGTTGCATCCTTAATGGGGCTGCGGCTCGAACCTGTCAGCCCGGAGACCAGATCATCATTTGCAACTCGATATATATCAGAGAGTCGGAGCTGCCTGACATCAGGCCACGTGTACTGACGTTTGACAGCGACAATCGCGTGCTCGATCGTCTGGAATACATCGTCAAATTTGATGATTTCGGCCGGTATCGCTTTGCCATCGAGCGAGCGCGAAGCCTCAATCATGCATCAATCGCTGGAGAGCCGAAAACCGTTGCATGACGTGAACTCCGGCCCTGCTCGTCATGGAGGCGGCGTGGGTTGCGGCGAGGCATGCGCCTCACTGCTTACATTCAACGGTTCGTGGCGACCGGGAGCGCTCATGGCAGTGCGCTCCCGGTCGCCGGTCACCCGCTCGCTGGATGGGGGCCTGCTGGTGAGCGACGCGGGCACCACAGCATAAGAGAGCACAAGAGTCTGTACGCGAAGTGAGTTCGGGCGGTAGGGGCTGCTCCGATCCGGAAAGGGACGTGGCTGAGGCGCGGGCTCACCATATCGGGCCGATGTCGCGCACCAGCCCTTCGAACGCCGCCGATCTGCTCCCCCCGTCTGCCCGACATATTCCCCGGCTCGGGTCGTGCCGCCGCCTGGGCCAGCGCCCGGCTCTCGACTGACGGCTGGCCCTCTGCGCAATGCCCAAGATCGCGGCGGGCCGCCCGGACGTCGTGCTTGCCTTCCCGGGCGGCTGCGGGGCAGCGGATGGCATCTGCAGGGCCGAAGCGGCGGCATCCCGATCAGGAGGGTCGGGTGAGCGTCGCGCCAGAATCTGAGACCCGCTGGCTCATGTGCCTCACAATGACATAATCCGGCTTTGCAGATTTCCGTGTCCCTTTCGGGGTGGTGGCCAATCTAGCACCAATGAACTCTAGATGCCTGCCGCCGCTTCGGCTGTATGATGCAGCGCTTGTCTCTGTCCGAGGTGCAGATGCAGCCCCAAGTTGGATTCACGGTCGAGGTCGGCCCCAACGCAAACCCGATCATGAAAGTGCATGCGGGTGGTCGCGTGATTCCAATCGATCTCACGGCGGCGCAATCTGGCGAACTGGGGCGGGCTCTTCTTGCGGTGAGCGCGGTCTGCAGTAGCGCCACTCCGTATCCCGAAGGCACGCAAATCACCAGCTGCCATTTTCCGGTCGAGGCATGGGCAACTGGTCGATCGGAGGGCAAGGATCTGCCAGTTTTAGTCGTGCGGGTAAGAGGGGGCACGCAGCTCGTGCTCCAATTCTCTCCCGAGATGGCGAAAGAGTGTGCTGCAAGCCTCATGGAAGCCGCTGCACAACTCGCGTCGAGCGCTCCCTCACCGTAGTCGTCTGAGGTTTGGCGCTGGCACACAGCGCCATGGCGGAGCAATCCTCGGTGGGGTAGCGTCCCGCCACGTCCGACTCACCCACCACCCTCGAAGAGAGCCATGGGGCCTCGCCGGCCTGTCGTCGGGCCGGCCGCCCAGCCCGGGGTCCGAGCCCGAGGCGTGGGTCGAGATGCTCGCGAGGTGCCCCAGCACCATCCGCACTGCGCGCTCGCGCCCCTCAGGGGAGAAGGGGCGGGTATGCTTCGTCATGGCTCCATCCTCGCAAGGGTGGAAGCCTCCGAAAAACCCGGGGCGGTTAAGCCGGTCCGGGCAAGGGCCCGGCCGGCGCTCTTATCCACCGCCTCGAGAGAGGCGGCTTGCTACTCGTCCGTGAACGCCGCGTTCCGGATCCCGGTCCGCCGCTCGATAGAGCCGGTCGTGATCTCCGTCTCGGGACGCAGCACCTTCTCCCGGCTGGTCACCGTCTCCGGTCGCAGCACCGTCCGGTTGCTCACTACAGTGCGTGGGCGGACCACTCGATGATTCTCAACAACGGTCCGCGGGCGAAGCTCCGTCCGATTCTCCGTCACGGTCCGCCGCTGCATGACCGTCTCGTTCTCCACCACGGTGCGCGGACGAAGCACCGTCTTGGCCTCCGTGATGGTGCGCGGCCGCTCCATTTCCTGGGTTTCCGTCACGGTCTGCGGACGCATGACCGTCTGCATCTCGGTGACGGTGCGCGGCCGCTCAACCTCCTGGGTCTCGGTGACGATGCGCGGCCGCTGAACCGTCCGCATCTCGGTGATCGTCTGCGGACGCATGACCGTCCGGGTCTCCGTGACCGTCCGAGGCCGCTCCACGAGCTGCGTCGTCTGCACCGTCTCGGGGCGGTAGGCAATGTAAGGCCGCATCACGACCTGCGACGTGGTCACCGGCACCCGCTCGGTGATCGTGCGGGTGACCGGCACCTGCTCGGGCCGCAACTCGGTCCGCGACACCGGCACCTGCTGGGTTTCCATCACCGTGCGCGTGACAGGAACCTGCTGACGTTCGACGACGGTGCGGGAGACCGGCACCTGCTCCGGTCGCATGACCGTGCGGGTCACTGGCACCTGCTGGCGCTCAACGACCGTCCGTGTCACCGGCACCTGCTCGGGCTGCATCACCGTCCGGGCGCGCTGCACGGTCACGGGCGTCTCGACCGTGCGCGTCTCAGGGATGGTGACGGGCTGCAGCTCGGTCCGAGCGACGGGAACATCGACTTCCTCCGGAACCGTCGAAGCGGTCTGGACCGTTTCGGGCCGCAGGACGGTTCGTTTGCGCTCCACTGTCCGCGGCCGTAGCACCGTCCGGGAGCGTTGGAATGTTTCCCGCTCTACGGCCGCATCGTCGCGTGCATCCTCCTGACAGGCTGGGCTGGATGCAGCAAATCCATCGCAATCGTCCGGAGCAATCTGAGCTTGAGCATGCCCAGTTGCCAGCGCAGAGCCTAAGACAAAGGCGGCAACAGAAGTCATCATTGTGTGCTTAAGCAAAGTTTTCCTCCTCTTCTGATGAAAGAGCGCGTCATGACTGGTTCCTCTAGAACGAAACTCGCAGAATGTGGTTCCAAAGGCCGAGTTCGGACCATGTAGCGAGACAATGCGCCTGTTTGTTCGTCATCTACATTGATGGAGAGACGGATGTCTGGGTGGGAAAGGCTTGGCTATCCCGCACACGCTGGGCAGAAACTCTTCCATGTCCGGGAATGTCACTCCTAACCCAGTCCGCCAACGTGGGTTCCACGTAGGAATGGGTAGCGGCATGAAAGACCCCGGCTCGGGAGAGAAAGCCTGGTCGGGGTTGAGGAGAGACAGGTCCGATGCGGCTCGATCAACGGTCTGTGCGGAGCAGACGGTGGTGATGCCGAAACGGCAGAATACGCAGCCCTCACGACGGCGACGGCATCCCGGTGCTATGACGCCCCCGTCGACGAAGAGAGGGGATGAGGACCGTGCGTCGTGCTGTCGTGGTGGGCGGGCTCGTTGGCCTGACTGTGATCGCTGCTGGAACGGCGCGTGGAGCGCTGGGTCAACAACGATGATCTCGCCCCGTGTGTGCCCGAGGGGCACACCTGCGTGATGCCCTACCCGACCAACATCTTCTATGGCGTCCCTGGCAAGCTGGTCGGCCGGCCCTTCCCGAAAGGCGGACAGATCGCCTGCAACAACCAGAACTTCGGCGATCCGGCCCCGGGCCAGAAGAAGGTCTGCTACTACGCGCGGCGCGCGAAGCGCTGAGCTCGCGCGCGGGACGGGGTCGGGCCGCCCGGCTGGCTGGCCTGGTAGAAGCGTGGAACGCTCAGCCCGGATTCTCCGTTTCGAACGGCCGCTGCCCGAAACGGGCAGTTCAAGTGTCAGAAGGGAGACTGCATGACACGCCTGCTTTCCGCTGCCACGGCCCTGGCCCTGCTCAGCACGGCTGCCTTGGCGCAGACCACGGTCACCACCACGGATACGACGGGCACGATTGAACTCGCGCCGGCGCAGCGCACGGTGATCAAGAAGTATGTCACCGAGCACCGTGTGGCGCCTGCGCGGATCAAGGAGCGCGTGACGGTTGGCTCGACAGTGCCGGCGGATGTGGAGTTCCACACGCTGCCTGACACGATCGTCACCGAGAACCCGCGCCTGAAGGGCTACAGCTACTTCTCGACGGGCGAGGACACCTACATCGTCGACCCGCGCACCCGGCGCGTGATCACCACCATCGACTGAGCCGAGCAGGCCGCCAAGGCATCGGCGGCCTCGCCTCTCGCGGTCACTGGCGCCATCCTCGTCCGAGGCGCCAGGCCCGTATGCGGTATCGAGTCATCCTGGTCATTGTTGCCGCCGGGCCATCGGATTGGCTGTCGTTCACGGAAGGACAGTCGGTCAGGCGCAGCTTGACCAGGCCCGTGCCGTTGATGCTCGGGACCGGGACGGGCTCGGAAATCCGGCAGCCCCCTCGGTTACGCGATCGCGGGCGGCCTTCGCGTGCCGCAAGTGCTCACATTGTTCACGATCCCGGTCGTTCATCTCTCCATGGATCGGCTCAGCCGTGCGCTCGCGCCATGGCGGAAGCGAGCGTCAGAACTGAACGCAATGTGTTCGCCGACGGCGGACAACTCGGGCATCGTCTGCGATGAACCGGCATCCGCTTCGTCGGATAACGCTCTGGAGCCTCCCCGCCGGAGTGGAGGCCGGTTCGCCGCCAGGGAGCGCATGCCATCAAAAGCCTGGAGCCGTGCCCAATCCGGCCGGATCGGGCACGGCTCCAGGTGATGGGCCCATGGATGGGCTCATGCGCCTCGACAACTTGACTGTAGCGGGATCTGGAACTTCATCCGGTCTTTGTAGTTCTAGGCCCGCATGACACCGCAGTAGGAGGAGATCATGCGGCAACACCTTGCTTGGGCAGTGATCGGAGCAGCCTTGGCTTCGGCTCCTGCGCTGGCGCAAACCAGCACTGCTCCTGATAAGGGGCAGTTCATCACCCAGGAGCAGCCGGGACAGTGGCGCGCGACGAAGCTGAAGGGGCTGAACGTCTACAACCAGAACAATGAAAAGGTCGGCGACATCAACGACATGCTGGTTGATGAATCCGGCCGCATACAGGCCGTAGTGGTCGGCGTCGGTGGTTTCCTCGGCCTGGGCGAGCACGACGTTGCGGTTCCCTTTACCGCAATCAAGTTCTCGAACGAGGCTCGCAGTACAGTAAGCGCGGACAGGACGGTCACCACCCCTGCTGACACGACGGGATCGACAACCGTCATTCCGCCCAGCGATCGTGCGAGCCGCGCCACCCCCGATCATGCTGTCCTTAACATGACCAAAGATGAGCTGAAAGCTGCACCCGAGTTCAAGTACTCGAGGAAGTGAAATCTCGACCCGCTCTGACTCGTGTCATTGTGGCCTGCTTCGATCTTGGATTGGAGCGGGCCATGGTTGCACCCTTTGCTGCAGCGCTCCGCACCGAGCCGGCCTCCGCTTCGGCGGAGGGCATTCCAGAGCGGAATCCGGTCACGGCGGACCAGATGTCGCTCTCGGTGCCGGAGCTTGCCGAATCGTCTCCAACGAAACGGGATCCGCTTCATCGGAGACGATGCTCTCCCAGCAGGGTGGCGGGCGGAGCCGCGCCACCCTGCTTGGATTCCTTCGATTCCGCATCGTTTGCCGAACCGTGGGACACTTCGGCGAATGATGCTGAGAGCAGAATCCGTTCACGGTGGACCGGCGTCTGCCTGAGCCTTTGAGCTTGCCGCATTGTCTGCGACGAACCGGATCCACGTCGTCGGACAATGCTCTAGATGCGCCCTAACACTACGAGGATGATGACGATGACGAGGATCAGTCCGACCACGCCGCCGGGCGCGTAACCCCAGCTCGCATTGTAGGGCAGTCCAAGCGGCAAGGCGCCGAGTAGCGCCAGGATCAAGATGATGATGAGGATCGTGCCGAGACTCATGGTCGCTCTCCTGCCGAGCGTTCAATCCCGTCAGGAACTTTCCTCGGGCGATTGAGTTCCGCGAACGCGGCGGCACATTCTTGTGCCGACCACGTCGAGCGGCATGTCGTCTCGGAACCTGCGATCAGGGCCACGGCATCGATGTCGCCCGCGATGCGCGAGGATGGTCGACCCCCGCACCTCGCCTACAATGAATGGCGTACCCTGCGCGGGAGAAATCGATGGCCGGAGACCGTGTCGTTGCAGCGGGCCTGATCCTCGCCGTGCTCACATCATCGGCGTGCCTCGCTCAATCGGCTGTGCGTTCAACCGCTGCGAGTGACATGAACTTTGCCTATATGCCGCCCAAGCTTGCGGTGGCCGGGCCTCCGTCTCAGGCGGGCGTCAAGAGACCGGAACCTACCAAAGGGCGGCTTCCGGACCTGCAGCTCGGCATGAGAGGTGGGAAGATCGTGCGGGACATCTGCATCGGCTGCAACCCATGAGCTATGGCAGCGGCAGATTGCGAGTGGCGGTCTCGCGGCCGTCCTGACGGGTGATCGATCGGCGGTGTCTCGGCTGGTTCCATGGCCCCCGCAACGGTCGGGTCTCGGAACCGGAAGCCGACCGGTGATACGCATTGCGCGGTGTTTCACGGCCGCGCCTCGAACGGGGATGTCCAGGCGAGGCAATCGATCGGGCTGCGCTCCGCCGCTCCAGAGCATTATCCGACGAAGTGGATGCCGGTTCGTCGCAGACAATGCGGCACAATCAAAAAGCCAGAGCGGCATCCGTTCCAACGTGAGCGGATGCCGCTCTGGCGCCTCAAGATCGCCCCGTTCTGGGTGGCACTTGCGCTCCGGGAACGACACGGTCTGGGCCGGAGCCAGGGGCGCGATGCGGGACACCGACGGGCGGCAGGCCCGGTTCACGATCTGTCGCATGAGAGCGTTCTGCGCCGAAGTGGATGCCGGTTGGGCGCAAGAGAGCGCGACACGGCACGGCCCCGGCGCGCCGGTGAGCGGCAGGCCCCCCGCCCTGATGGGCCGATCGCGAGCGGGCCGGCGCTGACAACACCCGATGCGCCGCGGCATCATTCATATCGGCACGCCGAGAACCGGCACCTCCTCCCTGCAGACGCTGCTGTTCGGGCATCGCGACAGGTTGCGGGAGGCGGGCATCCTGTATCCGGAGCTGACGCCGCGCTCTGCACCGCTTCCGCATCTGAGCCATCAGCATCTCGGGGAGACCCTGAACGGACGTCGGCCGCGGTACGAGCGACGGGAACTGCTCGCCCGCCTCGATCAAGCGTTGGCGACAAGTGCAGCCGATGTGGTTCTGCTCTCCTATGAGAGCCTCTGCCTGCTGCCGCCGTGGCATCGAGCGCCGGACCTTCTCTGCGGCGTTCTCGAACGCCATGGCTTCAGGCCCGAGATCCTGATGACGGTCCGCCCGCAGGCGGCCTATGTGCAATCCCAGTACACGTGGCGGATCCAGTTCCTTCAGGAGGCCCGCCCTTTCGCGGCAGCGTTCAAGACAGAGCTCCACCTGCCGCGGTTCGACTACCTGCGATGCCTTGAGAACTGGGCGCGCGCGACGGGGTGGCGTGTGCATGTCGTGCCTGTCCGGGATCGGCGGTCGAAGGCGTCGCTGGTTGAGCGGATCGCCACCGAGCTGGGCTTGGCCGACCGTCTGGTTCCGCTTCTGGCGCCGGCAGATTTGGCCTACCGCACGAACCAGAGCCTCGGCCCCGTGGCGACCGAGGTGTCGCGTCGCCTGCGGGCGAGCGGCGCCGCATGCACGCAGACGCTCGCTCGGGACGTCACCATGCGTATCGACGCCCTCTCTCGCGAACGTGGCCTGGACGCCGAGCCGTTCCAAGCTCTCGATCCTGCGATGGTGGACCGGGCATCGGATGCTTACCGTCGCACGAACAACATCCTGGCACGGCGGGTCTGGGGGACGGACTGGATCGATCGCGTCGATGATCTGCGTTGCTCTGCAATCAATGAAATTGTGAGTTTGGAATCCATATCTTCATGGGAGCCGCAGATCGATGACATATTGCGCATGGTGTCAGATGAGTTCGGAGCGCGGATTTTCCATGGAATGTCAGCCATAAATAAATTGTCGAAACTCGTGGCAGCAGGAGTTTTGCGGTTTTCTAGAAAGATATAGCCGATTGAAGTTCCGGTTGCCTGTGATGCTGCTGGTTCTGCGTTACCCGCGGCGGCATGGGGCGGAGCGGTCCGCTACCGGCGCACCACAAGATCGTCGGGTGCGACCTGCCGTGACCGGATGAGGAGGCTCAGATCAGGTAGAGCGTATGCGTTCCATGAAATACTTTCGGGCAGTTTTCTTTCCAAACGAGATCATGCGCCTCTTCGACGGAGATGCGGCGCTCCAGCGCGATCTGCTCGACCGTTTTCCACTGCTTGTCCAATTTGCGCTCCATGTATCTCCTCACCTAACGATCGCATCGGCCGGGTGTTCCTGACGCGGCGCCGTGCCCGGGCGGGCGCTCTCGCGCCGGGACCCTGGTGAACCACCTCGCAGCCTGGGCCGGGGTTGGCCGGCGGCAGCCTTCGACGAGACGCGCTGCTTTGTCGGGAAGGCGCGATGCCCTGCTCGTGCCGATCGTCCCGAGAGGCATTGAACCCGCGGGCGGCCCCGACAGTTGTCGAGACCACGTTTACGGATCCGGCTCGCGCGAGGACATGACCCGCCCCTGGCAGCTGGCGTTCGGGCTCCTGCTCACCGCGCTCGCCGGCTACGTCGATGCGCTGGGTTTCATTCGGCTCAGCGGGCTCTACACCTCCTTCATGAGCGGCAACACGACCCAGCTCGCGGTCTCGCTTGGCCAGGGAACGGTCGCTCGCTCCACCATGCCGGCGCTTCTGGTCATCATGTTCCTGGCTGGCTCCATCCTCGGCAGTGGCCTGTCCATGGTGACCCCCATGCGCTGGGCAACCCCGGTGGTGCTGACCTACGAAGCCCTCCTCATCGTTGGTGCGCTCGCTTTCGGCCTTGCGACGCCCGATCTCGGTCTCGCCTCCTTGTTCATGGCGCTCGCCATGGGATCCCAGAATGCCGTGCTTGGCTCGGTGGAGGGATTTCGCGCCGGCACCACCTTCGTCACGGGCGCGCTGCACAGCCTGGGACAGAATATTGCGGCTGCGCTGACCGGGAGGGGGGCGGTCTTCGCCTGGATCGGCGATGCGGCCGTGTGGGCCGCTCTCTTGATGGGGGCATTCTGCGGGGCAGTGGCTTACGATGCCCTGAACCTCTACGCGTTGATCCTTCCGGCCGGCCTTGCGGGTCTTCTCGCCGGTGCTGCCGCGCTGTTCACTGTCGCGCGCTCGCCGCAACCGCCGGCAGCATCATCTGCTCAGTGATGCTCACGGCCAGCCATTCCTCTCCACCGCCATGCCCGGCCCGGTCGGATCACGGCTCTCAGGTCTTGCAGTCACGCGCTCCCTTGCGCCGAACCGGCCTCCACTTCGGCGGGGAGTGCTCTCGCCGAAGCAGCAGGTCATGGCGCCCACAGGGCCTGCCCAGCACGGTCGGCCAGGCTTGCCGACGGAGGATCTGATGCGGCGCATGACCGAAGCGCTAGCGCCTGATGCAGCGCACAATGCAAAACCTGATCCGCGCCCATGGAACCAGATGACAGGAAGCTCTTTATCTTCATGTCACACCGAACTGGCAAATCTCTGGATAGCTTGGCCGGGTGACAACCATGGATTGTCAGGGGAAAACACCTGATCCATGGCATGGTAAGCTTGACATCAATAGTGGAAAGGCAAAATCTGCGTACGATACACTGCTCTTTGAAATCTCGGGAAATACGATGGCGCCCGGCAAGGCTCTGATCCTGTGCCGGGCGCGCTGCTGCGATGCACCTGGATTGCGGCAACGAGGGCGAAGCTGCGGATCGCGAGACATCCCGGCGATGCGGGACGCTCTGGAGATCTGCGCCGGAAAGGACGCAGGCAGACTGGCTGGGGCACGGGGCCGGCCCGACGACAAGGTCGTGGGGCAGCAGTCCGAGCCGTGACCGGATGAGCAGCCCTGAATCGGCGAAGGCCGCTCATGTAGAGCGGACTAATCCTTTCGGCATATACCAATCGACATCATCGGCCGAACGGCCTAGGTTGGCGGCGAAGCATGATAGGCGGAGGGCCCCGGCACGATGCTGCGAACGATCGTCACCCAACCGGTCCGTGGACGGGCACAGGTCGCGGGGCGGAGAGTCGCGCCACCGACGCTCCCGCTCGCAGGTCTGCTGGCGATCGGGGCGATGGGCGTCCTGCTCTATGGCGGTCCGATCGTGCTCGCGTGGATGGGCGAGCCCCCCGCCATGATGACATGGCTGGTCGGTCGGTGAGCGCATCACCAAGACGACAGGCTGCCCTGGGAGCGGCCTTCACGCCCGCGCGACAACGCGGGTCGTTGACGGTTCGCGATCGATCGCCCATCGAGTGCGAGAGGTATCGCGATACCGCGCCCGGCTGTCCGGCACGGTGTAGCGTCGCCTCCAAATGGAGGCTTGGATGAGCGAGATCGAAGAGCTTCGGGCGAGGGTGGATGTGCTTGAACAGGAGACGGCGGCCTACTCGGCCCTGTTCGGTGCGCTCGGGCGCCTGCTGGGTCCGCAATTCCTGGAGACCGCCGCAGACATTACTCAGCTCACCGGGGCTCATCCCGCAGCGCGCGGCCTGGTCAGCAAGCGAATGACGGAAGCCTTGCGGATCATCGACGACCTCCGGCTGATTGCAGAGACCAAGCCATAGAGGACCGTATCGTTGAGCGGGGGCGGCATCCTCGGTCTCATCGTGACGGTATGCTGGCACCACATGAGCCGGCTGCGAGGCTGATAGGGTCCGGCATGCGCGCCGCTCCCATCCTGATCCTCGCATTGAGCGTCCAACCCGCTTGGGCCGACTGCACCGGCGCCACGGATCGCTACAATACGGCCGTCGAAGAGGTGGCGTACCAGCTCAAGCGGTACGCACGCTGCGTCCGCGACAGCGACGGGGCGGATGATTGCGCCATGGAATTCGGCCGATTGCGCAACTCCCAAACCGACTTCGAAGGCGCCGTCGCCGACCGCCAGAGCGAGTGCCGCTGACGGCCTGGCCCCGCTGCGGCGGACCAGACAGGGCTGAAGGGAGCCGCCGGCTGCATGCTGCCGAGGGGAGGGGATCCCAACGGCGCGATGGCAGAACCGTGTCGGATCCGGCTGAAGCGCGTCGCCCAAGGGGTGGTGTCGCCGGGATGGCGGCCGGACCGGGGCCTTCCAATGGCTCAGCCACCCATCATCTGCCGCTGCCCGCGGCTCGGCAACCGGCACACCATGCCGGTAAAAGAAATGCCGGTCCGGAATGCTCCCGGCCGGCAGTTGGGGCCTCCACAGTGTCGAACTGAGGATGGTCATCGCCGTAGCCGATTCGTCGGGATGATCAGTTAACTTATGTCACAACGGGCCGCCGATCGTGCCGTATGTGACTCGAAATCCGGAACAAATATTGTCAGTATTGAAGGTAGAAGGTGTAATCTCGGAGCGGGCCTCCGGTCGCGCGACCGACGGCGCCGCCGCATTTGCGCCTTCGTGATCATGGCGCGCGGCCGGCATGACGCCCTGGGTCGCACGGATGAACTGCCTGCCCAGGGCGCTCCACTTGTCCGGAGTAACGCAGCGCCCTCCAGCGCCGGTCCGGCCCCTGCTGCCCTATTCCGACGCGTCAGTCTTGCGTGAACGGCCGCGTCCCTTCTTGGTTTCGGCGGGCGTATTCACCTTGGCTTCGTCCGTCGCTCGCTTCTCGGCCGCCTTCCGGCGCAATTGGCCGAGGCCCAGGCTCTTGGCGAGTTCCGACCGCTGCGCTGCATAGTTCGGCGCCACCATCGGGTAGCTGGCCGGCAAGCCATACTGCTGGCGGTACTCGGCAGGGGTCAGGCCGTTCTTGGTCAGGTGCCGCTTCATCGACTTGTACGGCTTGCCGTCGATGAAGCTGACGATGTGGTCTGGCGTGATGGACTTCCGGATCTGGGCGGCGGTCGGCTTCGGCGTCTCTTCCGCGGCAGGCACGGAGGGTTTGCCCAGTTCGCCGAGCGTCCGGCTCACTGCCGCGATCAGGTCCGGCAGGTCGGCCGGACGAACGACGTTGTTCGAGACGTACGCCGAAACAATGTCGGCGACCAATTCGATCGTACCTGCCTCAGACTGCGACGTGGGAGCGCCTGCTTCGTCATTCATGGATAAAATCTCCTAAACGACTTAGGTCTTGCGGCGGCTGCTCCGGCAGTCAATACTGTAAAGAGACAACCCACAGCCGAATCTACAGGCGACTGCCAAATTGGGGTTGTCAATCGAGCCGATCTCATCACTACGTAGGTAGTTGCCGACATGCCCGCTTGAGCTGCGGCGGCCAATAATGCCGCCGCGCGCCCGTGTCGTTCACTATTTCCGTCGACCCAATCCAGTGGCCTTGGCGAGTTCCGAGCGCTGAGCGGCGTAGTTGGCGGCGACCATCGGGTAGTCTTGCGGAAGACCCCACTTCTGGCGGTATTGCTCGGGCGTGAGCCCCCGTGTGCTCAGATGCCGCTTGAGCGACTTGTAGGGCTTGCCGTCCTCCAGGCTAATGATGGCGTCCGGCGTGATCGTCTTCTTGATCGGGACCGGCGGGACGGGCTTCTCGGGTTCCGGCTCGGCTGGCCGAGCGAGCTTGCCGAGCTGGTCGTAGACGCTCCGGATCAGGGTCGGCAACTCACCTGCGGGCAGGTTGTTATGAGAGACGTAGGCCGAGACGATCTCAGCGACCATCGTGACGGGACTAAGCTTAGATGCGTACTCGTCGCTCATGGGAGATACCATGGGGTTGCACACGGGGCGGTTTGTCGCGCTCTCGCAAGAGAGTCAAATTAAATCGACAGCCTAACTCGCCGGCATCGATTGTTTTCGAGTTCGAGTCTGGCCGGCAGCAATCTCCGAATAGGATGCGGGCTTCTGCACTCGATGCCGCGCGGCGGTCCGAATACCTTGAGCACAGGTCCGGTCAGGCCCGCCCCTCTCGCGATCCGGCGGCTGTGTGGACGGCGTGCCGCGATGCCGCGCGGGCGTTGGAGCATGTCTCGACCCGATCCTCCTGCCCGGGGCGGCCGGGCGAGAGGCTGGCGAGCCCGCGGCTCCGTGCGATGACGATCGGGGAGGAATCGAGGGCGGCAAGGTCGGACTTGGCGGCGCGCGAGTTCCGGGAAGCCTCGCTCTCCTCCGATCCCCATGATCTCGATCCCGGCCGCCTCGGTGGGCCGGCGGCCTGAACCATCGTGCCCGACCGGCAGCCCGCGCCGGGGAGCGGAAGTCGTGATATGATCGGGGCCGGCAGGGAAGCCGCGGAGGCGGCCCGATGAGTGCAATGGACGTTGCGATCCTCGCCGTGCTGGTCCTTCTCGGCTTGAGCGTGGCGAATGCCTGGCGCAGCCTGCGCCGTCGGCGGCAACGGAACCTTGCTTCGGCGCTGGTCGGCGAGATCGTCGCTGTTCTGCGCGCGATCGAGACCCACGATGTTCTCGCCCGGCTCGATCACGTGGCCGCGGCTTTCGCCTCGACCGCAGGGCCCACGCTCCCCAGGATCCCCGCCACGGTCTACCGGGCCTATGCGGGGCGGCTCGACCGGCTCGACGCGCCGCTTCCGCGTAAGATCACCTACTTCTACACGCGCCTCCAGATGCTGCAGGGCGATCTGGCGACACTGAACCTGCGGCAGATTCAGGACCGACCGGCGGTGTCCGCCGCCGGATTCGCGCTCGAACTGGCCAGGGACCTGCGCGACACCCTCGCCGTCGGTGATGAAATCCTGAGGGACCTGCGGCCGCTTCTTGCGCGGCGCCGGCTCCATGTCCGCCTGCGCCGCACCATGGTTTCAACGACGCGGGCGTATCGGAAACTCCCGCGCGCAACCCTGCGTCACCCCTTTGCGCACCGCGCTCCCGGTGGTCCGATCTGGCAGTGGCGGCGCGCTCCTCTCTGAGGCTGCGATCGGTCAGTTCCAGCGTGAGCAGATGCTTTCCGCCGATGCCTCTGATTTTCGGCGGATCAATCAGAAATTCTTCCGTTTCTCGATTCAGGTCGTAACGACATACTCAACCTGCCTGGGCGATCCGCACCGGATTACCGGCATTGCCCCGGACGGATTGCATGATCTCACTGGACGATCCGTATCTTTTTGTCGGCCACTTTGACGAGTTTCGGGCACGACACAAGAAGCCTGATGTCGTCGTAGTCCCGATCACTTCCTGCATTCGGCGGCCTGTCCTCCCAGCCATAGTACATGAACTTTCCTTCCTCGCAACTGGTTGTAGCCGTTTGAGGATCGTGAGTGACATGGTTGTTGGGCAGGATTCCGCCTTCCGACTGCGGTTTGCATGAAGTTGTGCTGCCACAAATGATTGTTTCGAGGATAGGATTTTTATCCATGTTAATTGGTTCCTTATAATTTGAACTGTACACTTTATAGCCTTTCATATTCATGGTTTGCCTGCGGGTGCCGGTATCGATCACGACATCTGTATAATACTCGTACACACTCTGGTATTTAGCATCCCACTTTGTCGGATTTGTGCGTGCGTCTCTTACGTTGCGCAGCATATAGCTGGGCGCTTCATTGTCGCCGCAGGTGGGGGGCGCGTAATCACCGTAATTGCTAGGGGGTGTTGCGTTGTCTGCAATGGGAGTGATCCCTCTTCGGCCACCGTCGGTCTCTGCCTGTCGCTTGGGGTCGGAGGAGAAACAGTACATATATATGCGGTTATAGTCGGCCGCCTCTGGTGACAAGAGCGATAGGGTTGGCGGTTTCGTTTCGTACCGAGGCGGAATGCGGTTAGCAACGGTCACGGCCGAAATTTCAAATTGCTTTGACTTGCCTGAAAGCAAATGAATCAGAATTGTATTGATTTTCGTGGAAATGGTAAGCTTATAGCTTGATCCGTCCAGCCATTCGCCCTTGATCGTGTAGCCTCCGCTGCCGCTGCGGTCGCCCAGCCTTGAGATGAGTTGATTCTCTGCCAGCTTGAAGCTCCGTTCGGCAACGGTGGGGGTATCCGCGTCAGCGACCAGCAGGGCTGTGGCATCGCTGATCGACTGCAGAACGTCTCTGACGCGCCTGGCATTGGCGTAATCAAGCGCAGCGCCCGCGAGCCCAAACAGCGGGATCATCGCCGCCGCGAAAATGAGTGCGACCGCGCCACGATCGCATGAATGGAAATGACGATAGACAACCGACATCGGGCCGACCCCTGTGCTGCGTTGCGGCGCAACCTAATCGTGAAGAAGTGGCGAAAGTGTTGACCTGTTCATACAGAGCCCGGGTTTGGCTGCACATTTCTCAGCGTCACAGGTCGACGATGCCGCTCCCGGCGCGGCGTCGGACCGGGGGCAAAGCGCCGCGTGAGCCCCGGGCGGCCGCATCCCCGCCCAGGCCTGCTCCGAAGCCGGCCTGACCGACGCCGCATGAACGGTACGCGCCGCCGTCCGGCCGCCGGCGCCACGGCGCCCCCGGATGACGAGCGGTCGGGTCGGATCAGGCGGCATCGGCGGCCCGCGATTGACCGGGATGGCGGCTCTCCCCAATCTACCGCCTCCGCGATCCGCCCCAGATGCCCGTGCTCGAACTCGCCGCCGCTCTGATCCTCATCCTTCTCAACGGCGTGTTCTCGCTGTCCGAGCTCGCCGTGGTCTCGGCCCGAAAGGCGCGGCTGCGGGTCATGGCCGAGCAGCGCCGGGCCGGCGCGCGCGCAGCCCTCGCCCTCGCGGAGGAGCCGGGCCGGTTCCTCTCCACCGTCCAGATCGGCATCACGCTGATCGGCGTCTTGGCTGGCGCCTTCTCGGGCGCCGCTCTCGGCCAGCGGGCGGCCGAGCTGCTGCAGGATTTCGGCCTCGCGCAGGGCCTCGCCCAGACCATCGGCTACGGGCTGGTGATCGGCGCCATCACCTACCTGTCGGTGGTGGTCGGCGAACTCGTGCCGAAGACCCTCGCGCTGCGTGCCCCCGAGCGGATCGCCTGCATGGTCGCGCGCCCGACGAGCGCGGTCTCACGCGCGGCCGGCCCGGTGGTCTGGTTCCTCGATGCCTCCACCCGCCGGATCTTCCGGCTGTTCGGCATCGACGCGCGGGCGGACGAGGCGGTCACCGCGGACGAGATCCGCGCCGTCGTGGCGGAAGCCGAGACCGCCGGCGCCATCGAGACCGACGAGCGGCACATGATCGGCGGCGTGCTGCGCCTCGGCGACCGGACGGTACGGGGCGTGATGACGCCCCGCACGGACGTGACGTGGCTCGACCTCGGCGACACGGAGGAGGCGATCCGCGCGGCGCTCCTGGCGACGCCCCATGCCCGCCTGCCGGTGGGCGAGGGCGGCCCGGACGAGATCATCGGCGTGGTCCAGCTGCGCGACCTGCTGCCGGACCTGCTGCGGGGGCGCCCGCTCGACATCCGGGCGCATGTCCGGCCGGCCCCCGTGGTGCCGGACCGCCTGGGCGCGCTCGACGCCCTCGCCGTGCTGCGGAAGGCCGAGGTGCCCATCGGGCTGGTCCATGACGAGTACGGGCATTTCGACGGCGTGATCACCCCGGCCGACATTCTGGATGCCATCGCGGGGGCCTTCCGGGCCGATCTCTCCGATTCGGATGAGGCGGTGCGGCGCGAGGACGGCTCCTGGCTCCTGTCCGGCTGGATGCCCGTCGACGAGATGGCCGACCAGCTGCGGGTGCCGCTGCCGGACCGGCGCGACTACGAGACGGTGGCCGGCCTAGAGCCGCTCCCGATCAGGTTGAAGCGTAAGCATCATCCTCGTATCCAGCAGCTGTGAAGTAGTTGCGGCACTCAGCCGGCGAGAAGCATTTGAAGGCTTGGTGGATCGCCGCCCAGAGTTCACTGACACTGCGGGCCGCCGCCCTGCGCAACAGCGCTTTCAGCTTGGCGAAGGCCTGCTCAATCGGGTTGAACTCAGGTGAGTACGGAGGAAGATAAAGCAGCCGGGCCCCGGTTGCCGCGATCGCCTCGCGCACGCCGGCCACCTTGTGAGCGCCCAGATTGTCCAGGATCACGGTGTCGCCGGGTCTCAGGGTGGGGACCAGGGTGTCGGTCACGTAGGCGCGGAAGCGTTCGCCCGTCACAGGGCCGTCCAGCAGAGCGATCGCGTCAGGCCCGCTCGTGCGCAGCCCGGCAATCACAGTGGTGGTTTTCCAGTGCCCTGCGGGTGCCGCGAGGCGGCAACGCTCGCCGCGCGGGGCCCAGCCGTAGCGGCGGACCATGCTGGTGGTGGCGGCGGTCTCATCCAGGAACACCAGTCGCTCCGGATCCAGCTCAAGCTGGCCGGCAAACCACGCCTCACGAGCCGCCTTTACATCCTCCCGCTCCTGCTCAGCTGCGTACGTCGCCCTTTTTTCCGCGTGATGCGGTGCCGGGCGAAGAAGCGCGACAGGCTACTGCGGCTGACCGGAACGCCTTGCTCCTGGAGCGTCTCGCAGAGCTCATGCAGGAAGCTCTGCGGGTGGGCTTGGTAGGTCTGCAGGATGAGCTCGGCATGAGCCTCGATGCGCTGCGAGCGCTGGTCGCCGCCCATGGGCTTGGGCGTGACATCTCCCTGGCCCTCCTGCTGCCTGGACCAGCGGCTGACGCTGGCCACGCTGACCCCGAAGCGCGCGGCGGCCTGATGGCAGGAGGCGCCTTCTGCAACGGCCGAGACGACGCGCTGGCGCAGGTCGACAGACAAAGCTGAGGGCATGGGCCACCTCCGTTGAGCCGCCCCCCCGGGGACCGGCCAACGCGTTGCCATCACCACGGTTTCAACCCGCTCGGACCCCGCTCTAGTGATCGCGGCGCTCCGGCGCCTGCCGCGCACCGGCGAGGCGGTCGAGGTCGGCGGCTGGCGCTTCGAAGTCATCGACATGGACGGTCGGCGCATCGACAAGGTGCTGGCCACGGCCCTGGGGTGAGGATGCGGGGAGAGGTCCGCGCCGCGATGGCAGCGCTTCCGACGATCGCCGCCTCGGTTCCGGCGGCGTCCGGCGCGGGCCCGCGCGCGCCGGCGAGTGGCCGGCCGGCGCGCGACCCCGGCCCGGGATCCGGTCGGGCACGCTTCCGCCATCCGGAGCCTGGAGCATTTTCCGACGAAGTGGATCCCGGTTCGTCGCAGAAAATGCGGCACAATCAAAAACCTAAGCAGATTTCGGACAAGTGCGTTGCGGTTTTCCGTCAAGAACCTGCGACATATCGAAAGCCTCAGCGGACGAAGCGGTGGCACGCCCCGCCAAGTCTGCTTGGGCGCTCGGCCTCTGCGGCGCAGCCAAGGGCAGCGGATCGATGTGCCCCGCACGTGTGACCATCCGGATCGCGGCCCTTCTGGGTCTGGCGTGGTGTGTCTTCGCCGTCTCTCCGATGCTGGCGGTCTATCAGCTTGCCCGCGCCGTGCAGGACAGGGACACGGCGGCCCTGCTGGAACGGGTGAACTTGCGGGCCGTGCGGATGTCGCTCCTGCGCCAGGTGGCGGCGCTCGTGCGGCCCGGGGGAGCCGAGGGCAGGCCGGTCCTGTCCCTCTCCGGCATGGCGCTCGCCCAGGCGGCCGAGCCGGTCGTGGCCGAGCTGGTGACGCCGGCCATCCTGATCGACCTGCTCGACGACGGCTGGGTCGATCGGCTGGGCAAGGCTCCCGCCCCGCAGGGCGTCCTGCGGGTGGTGGGCTGGGGCAGGGCGTGGCCCCTGTTCATGGCGGTGGACCTGCACGGCTTCCGTCGCTTTACGCTCCGGTTCCCGTTGCGCGGCAGCGCGGAGCCGCGCTTCGTGCTCCATTTCCAGCTGCGGGACTGGCGCTGGCAGCTGCACGGGGTCGACCTGTCGCCGGAGCTGCTCGCGCAGGTGGCGCAGGAGGTCGCGGCCCGCAGCCGCCTGACGGTGACGGTCCCGGACAGCCGGATTCGTTAGGCTCGCGGCCAATCGGCTTGACAGCAGGTTGACGTGAGGTACGAGACACCCGACCTGTTCCGGACCGGCATTTCGCAGGGGCGGGTGTTCCCCGAATCCCGAACCCGGTGTAAGCTTAAGCCGATGCGACTGGACCGGCACCTCGCGAGCCTGATGGCGGCGATGATCATTACGATCATCGCCTTCCTCGCGCCGTCCGCCGTCCAGGCTCACGACGGGCATGCGCACCATGCCAGCCGCCTGCAGGCCGCGGTGCAGATTCCTGCCGCCGAGGTCCGGGCTCCCGGAGCCGGCCCGGTATCGTCCTTCGCGGTCCGCATCGCGGGCCCGGCCTGCGCCGGAATCGCCAGCGCGGCCGTCGAACCGGCGGGCGACCGGCCCGACGATCCGGGCGCCTGCAAGGCGGTATGCTGCGGGACCATGGCGTGCTGTGCCACGGCCGTCCCGGCCGTCCCACCGGCCCTGCCGATCCTCGCCTTCCGGCATGTCTCGGCGGTTCCGCCCGACAGTGTCGCGCGGCCGGGCATCGGTCCCGATACCCTGCCGGAGCCACCCCGAACCCTCGCGTAGTGCTGGGCGCGCCTGAAGGCGCGCGACGGCCGGATTGCGTCCGCTCGTGCGGGCGCGCCTCCGGTGTTCTGGTCTCACGCGAGGATCCCGTTTCATGTCGACCCGATTGGCCGCCGCCCTTACAGCGGTGGCGCTGGCCGCCGCCATACCGGCAGGGGCCGCCCATGCCCACGAGGGGCACGACCACGGCGCCGCTCCGCCGCCGGTCTCGAAGAGCATCGCCCCGCGCGGCGAGGCGCTCTCGGACGCTTTCGAGCTTGTCGCCGTCCCGCGCGACGGCAGCCTGACCCTCTATCTCGACCGCTTCCGGACGAACGAGCCCGTCTCCGGCGCCACGATTGCGGTGGAGGCCCCCGGGGGGAGCCGGGTGGCGACGGCCGCCGGGGAGGGCACCTATACGCTCCCGGCGCCCTGGCTCGCCAAGCCCGGCCGCCACGACCTGATCGCGACCGTGACGGACGGGGATGCGGCGGACGTCCTGATGCTGTCGGTATCCGTGCCGGACCCAGTGCCCGCGCGCGAACCCGCCGCCGGCAGGCCGGCATTCGTCGCGGGCGCGTCGTCCCTGGCGGCGGAGTTCGGCGCCCGGCTGACCCGCAGGGACCCGGTCCTCGTCGGCAGCGCGGCGACGGCCTTCCTCCTCGGCGTGATGGTCTCGGCGCTTGCGGGACGGCGCCGGGCGGCCGCCGTCATCCTCGCTACCCTGGTCGTGACGGCGGTCCTCGGCACAGCCGCCTTCGCGCATGGCGACGAGGATCACGGCGCGGATCGGCGAGGCGCGGCGCTGGTCGAACCGCCGCGGGCCGCCGGCCTCATGGATCTCGCCCAACGCCTGCCGGACGGCGCCGTGTTCGTGCCGAAGCCCACCCAGCGGCTCCTCGTCCTGCGCACGATTGTGACGGAGGAGGGCCGTTTCCGCCGCAGGGTCGAGTTGCCCGGCCGCATCGTCCCGGACCCGAATGCCAGCGGCGTCGTGCAATCCTCGGTCGGCGGCCGCCTCTCCCCGCCGCCCGCGGGCGCCTTCCCGCGCCTCGGGACGCGCGTGCGCAAGGGCGACGTCCTCGCCTTCGTCACGCCGCCCATCCAGGCTGTCGACCTCTCCGATATGCGCCAGACGCAGGGCAATCTCGACCAGCAGATCGCCATCCTGCAGCGGCGGGTCGAGCGCTACACGCGGCTCGCCACCACCGGGGCCGTCGCCCAGACGCAGCTCGATGATGCGCTCGCCGAGCTCAAGGGCCTGCAGGACCGCCGCTCGGCCCTCGACACGGTCCGCCGCGAGCCCGAGGCCCTGATGGCCCCGGTCGACGGCGTGGTCGCCCAGGCTGCCGCCGTGGCCGGCCAGATGGCCAATCCCGGCCAGATGATCTTCCAGATCGTCGATCCCGGCCGGCTCTGGGTCGAGGCCCTGAGCTTCGACGCGCTCGCCGCCGCGCAGGAGGCGAGTGCGCGCCTCGCCGATGGGCGCATCCTGAGCCTCGCCTACCAGGGCTCGGGCCTCGCCGACCGCAACCAGGCCATCCCGGTGCAATTCGCGGTCCGGGGCGACACGGGCGGGCTGCGGATCGGTCAGTTCGTCACCGTTCTGGCGGGGATCGATGCGGAGCGCCAGGGCCTCGCCCTGCCGCGCGCGGCAATCGTGCGCACCGCCAACGGGCAGGATGTCGTCTACGAGCACACCGCCGCCGAGCGCTTCGAGGCCCGTCCCGTCCGGGTCGAGCCCCTCGACGGCGCGCATGTGCTGGTCGCGGCGGGCATCGGCGCGGGCCGGCGCGTCGTCACCGAAGGCGCCGAACTCCTCGATCAGGTGCGCTGAGGAGCCGGCCCATATTCACGTTCCTCGTCAGCCAGTCGGTCCGCAACCGCCTGCTCGTGATCGCCGCCGCTATCGTGCTGGTGCTCTATGGCGCCTTCACGGTCACGCGGCTGCCCGTCGACGTCTTCCCGGATCTCAACAAGCCGACCGTCACCATCATGGCGGAGGCGGAGGGCTATGCGCCGCCGGAGGTCGAGCAGCTCGTCACCTACCCGATCGAGACCCGCATGAACGGCCTGCCGGGCGTCAGCCGCGTGCGCTCGGTCTCCGGGGTGGGGCTGTCCATCGTCTATGTCGAGTTCGACTGGGGCACCGACATCTTCCGCAACCGCCAGCAGGTGGCCGAGCGCCTCGCCCTGGTACAGGACCAGCTGCCGCGCGGGGTGATTCCGCAGATGGGGCCGGTCTCCTCCATCATGGGGCAGATCCTGCTCGTCGCGGTCACCAGCGACACGGCAGGCCCGATGGAGATGCGCGAGGTCGCGGACTTCACCATCCGCCCGCGCCTCCTGACCATCCCGGGCGTCGCGCAGGTCATCCCCATCGGCGGCGAGGTGCGCCAGTTCCGCGTGAGCCCGAACCCGGCCGCCATGCGGGCGCTTGGGCTGACCAACGCCCAGCTGGAAGCCGCCCTGCAGCAATTCGGAACCAATGCCGGCGGCGGCTTCACCGACCAATATGCGCGCGAGTACCTGATCCGGAACATCGCCCGTACGACGAGCCTCGACGACCTGCGCAACCTCGTGGTCGCCACTGTCAACGACGTGCCCGTCTCCCTGCGGCAGGTGGCCGAGGTGGCCTTCGCCGCCAAGGTGAAGCGCGGGGATGCCGGCTATCAGGGGAAGCCCGCGGTCATCGTCTCGGTGGAGAAGCAGCCGGGGATCGATACGGTCGTGCTGACGAGGAACATCGAGCAGGCGCTGAAAGATCTCGCGCCCTCGCTGCCGGCCGGGATCAAGGCCGACCAGATCCTGTTCCGGCAGGCCGACTTCATCGAGACCTCGATCCGCAACCTCGAGCGGGTGCTGGTCGAGGCCGTCATGGTGGTGGCCCTGGTGCTGTTCGGGTTCCTGCTCAACCTGCGCACCACCGCCATCTCGCTCCTGGCCATCCCGGTCTCGGTGCTGACCACCGCGGTGGTGTTCCACCTGTTCGGGCTCTCCATCAACACGATGACGCTCGGCGGCCTCGCCATCGCCATCGGCGAGCTCGTCGACGACGCCGTGGTCGATGTCGAGAACATCTTCCGGCGCCTCGGCGAGAACCGGGCGGCGGGCAGCCCCCGGAGCGTCTTCGAGGTGGTGGTGGCGGCCTCCAACGAGGTGCGCTCAGGGATCGTCTACGCCACGATGATCATCATCCTGGTCTTCGTGCCGCTGTTTGCCCTCTCGGGCATCGAGGGCCGCCTCTTCGCCCCGCTGGGGCAGGCCTACATCATCTCGATCCTGGCGAGCCTCGTCACCTCCATCACCCTGACCCCGGTGCTGGCCTCGCTCCTGCTGCCGGGCCTGAAGAACCTGGAGGAGCACGACAGCCGTTTCCTCAAGGCCCTCAAGCGCGGCAACGCCGCCCTGCTGCATGTCGCCTTCCGCCACCAGCGCCTGCTGGTCGGGGGCGTTGCCGCCGCGGTGATCGCCGCCGGCGCCGCCGCCTGGAACCTGCCGCGGGCCTTCCTGCCGCCCTTCAACGAGGGCTCCTTCACGGTCAACATGACCTTCGCCCCGGGCATCTCGCTTGCCGAGAGCAGCCGGGTCGGCCTCATCGCCGAGAGGCTGCTCCTGGAGATCCCGGGCGTGAAGGCGGTCGGTCGCCGGACCGGGCGCGCCGAGCTCGACGAGCATGCCGAGGGCGTCCATTCCTCCGAGATCGAGGTCGCCCTGGAGGAGGGCGGGCGCCGGCCCAAGGAGGCGCTGGTCGCGGAGATTCGCCAGCGCCTCGCCGTGCTGCCGGTGGCGGTCAATGTCGGCCAGCCGATCTCGCACCGGCTCGACCACATGCTGTCGGGCGTGCGCGCCGAACTCGCCCTCAAGGTCTATGGCGAGGATCTCGATGCCCTGCGGCGCGTGGCCAACAGCCTGCGCGACCGGCTGCAGGCTGTTCCCGGCCTCGCCGACCTGCAGGTCGAGCGGCAGGTGCGCATCCCGCAGCTGGAGGTCCGGGTCGACTACACCCGGGCGGCGCTCTACGGGGTGCAGCCGGCGGCCGTTGTCGAGCAGATCAGCCGGTTGTCGAACGGCCGGGTGGTCTCGACCGTGGTCGATGGCCTGCGCCGCTTCGACGTGCTCATCCGCCTGTCCGAGACCCGCCGAACCACCGCGGGCCTCGGCGACCTGCTGCTGGAGACGCCCTCCGGCTGGGTTCCGGCGCGACAAGTGGCCGAGATCCGCGAGACCGACGGTCCCAACCAGATCCTGCGCGAGAACGCTCGCCGCCGCATCGTGGTGCAGGCCAACACGGACGGCACCAGCGACATGACCACCATCGTGGCGGCGATCCGCCGGGCGGTGGCGCAGGAGCCGATGCCGCCGGGCTTCTTCACCAGCCTGGAGGGGACGTTCCAGGCCCAGGAGGAGGCGAGCCGGACCATCGCGGCGCTCTCTAGCCTGTCGCTCGCCCTGGTCTTCGCCATTCTCTACAGCCGCTACCGCTCGGCCGCCCTGGCACTGATCATCATGGGCAACGTGCCGCTCGCGCTGATCGGCAGCGTCGCGGCGCTCTGGCTCGCCGGCCAGCCGCTCAGCGTCGCCTCGATGATCGGGTTCATCACGCTGACCGGCATCGCGGCGCGCAACGGCATCCTGAAGATCAGCCACATCCTGAACCTGGCGCTGCACGAGAACCTGCCCTTCGGGCGGGATCTCGTCGTGCGGGGCAGCCTGGAACGATTGACGCCGGTTCTGATGACGGCCCTCTCGGCCGGCGTTGCGCTGGTGCCGCTGCTCTACGATGCCGCGAGCCCGGGCAAGGAGATCCTGCATCCGGTCGCCGTGACCATCTTCGGCGGCCTGATCAGCGCGACGCTGCTCGACGCGGTTCTGACGCCGGTCCTGTTCCTGCGGTTCGGCCGCGCCCCGCTCGAGCGCCTGCGCTCCCACCCGGTCCAGACCCTCATGCCGGCCGGCACCGTCGCGCCGCCCCGGGAGGCGTTCTGAGCTTCCCTCGACGACAAGGAGAATTGTGCATGCGGCTTACGACCTTGATCGCGGCCGGAATCCTGCTGGCAGCCCCGGCCCTGGCCCATGAGGGCAGGGGCACGAATGGCGGCCGGGTCGCCGATGCTGGCCGGTACCACGTCGAACTCGTCGCCAAGGACCGGACGGTCGACGTCTACCTCCTCGACGGCAGCGAGAAGCCCGTGCCGGCGGCCGGCTTCACAGGCACCGCCATCCTCGTCGTGAACGGCAAGCCGGCCCGCGTGGCGCTGGCGCCGGCCGGCGGCAGCCGGCTGACCGGCACGGCCGACATCCCCCTCGGCACAGCGCCCAAGGGCGCCGTGCAGCTCACCGCGCCGGACGGCACGACCGTCAGCGGCAAGTTCAACTGACCCGACATAGGAAAGAGATTCCGATGACCCGCACCCTTCTCGCCGCCCTGCTGGCCACGGGGCTCGCCGGCGCCGCCCTCGCGCACGACTCGCACGGTCACCAGGCCATGCCGAAGGGCGGCATGCAGACCGACAAGCAGGCGATGATGGCCGACATGATGCCGGCCCCGGGGGACGCGCCCTCGACCAGGGCGTTCAAGGAGACCCACATGAGCATGATGCACGCCATGCAACTCGGATACACCGGCGACCCCGACATCGACTTTCGCACGCACATGATCCCGCATCACCAGGGCGCCATCGACATGGCCAAGGTGGCGCTGACGCACGCCAAGGACCCGCAGACCAAGGCGATGGCGCAGAAGATCATCGATGATCAGGAGAAGGAGATCGCCGACATGCGCGCATGGTTGAAGCAGCGCGGCCGGTGAGCCCCAAGACGCTTGCCCTCCGGGGCGGGCCCCGCATCGCCGGGTGATGCCGAACCGATGATCGGACCGCCCGTCGGGCCGATCATCGTCCGGCCGGGGCAATCGGTCATCGGGCGAATCGCGCCGACTCCGGCCAGGGGTCGTGTGCGCTTCGCCTCTGGACGGCGCTGCGCTGCAGTGCGTCGATGACCCGGCAACCTCCGGACCTGCCTCGGCATGCCTCCGATCTCGCCGACCGGCAGGGCGAGCCATCGCACGCGATTCTCAGCCGCATCGGCTCTGCTGATCGGGATCCGGGAGCGTCGCCCTGCCTGCCCGGCCTGGCCGGTCAAAAAGGGGTTAGTGCTTTCGAGCCGCGGCGATCGAGCCGGATTGTACACCCTCATGCGGAATCAACAGATGGATGCTGCCGTTGTGCAACAAAAATCTGACGATGAATCGGAAAAAATATCCTAACGCGGTAAGAATGTCACAGGGCTGACTCCGACACTATGAGCAGAGTGCTTCGTGGATCAGGAGATTATTAATATTCTGTTAAACGTGAGTATAGATGAGAAACATCGATATCATCTTGCTCGATATTTTACATTCATATCAGTAAGATAATACATACTGAAAAATAAACAAGGAAGAAGAAGCAATATAGCTTGCAGCCATGTCGAACCTGAAATTTGCAAAAAATAGCCGACTCAAATCATGGAAACGACTTTTGGCCGCGAGTTTATTCCTTCTGCGGGTGGCGGTCGAGAATGAATTTCTGCTGATATCGCTTCGCGATGACCGTGACCCGGCGATGTAAGTCTTGTTCTGTTGAGTCGTGAAGAGGTTGTGCGCTGTAGCAGTGAAGCTGTGTCTTTGTAGAGCCGTTGCTTGACAATGCCCGCGGCCGGAACAATCATCATCTCTGTCGAGGCCAATCCAGAGCCTCTCGCTAGGCTCGGATAAGAACAAATTTGTGCGGCCTTACAAGGGGAAGGCTTTCCAGACTGACGTTCGGGCAAAGCATCAATGGGCCCGGGGCGATCGTGCCAGCAGCATGTGTGGGGCTGCTCGTCTTCGCCTCGTTCGTCCCGACGCATGCGCAAAATAAGACCAGCTCGGAGACGTGACGATAGGCTCGGAACAAGGAGTTTGGTGTATGTCGAGCATGATTGAACCCCCGTTCGGTATGGTTCCGACAGGCACCGCGGACGCAGGCATGCGGATCCGCATCAGACCCGCGCAGCATCCTTCCGTCGCAACCATTCTCATCGGCCCCAACGGCCTCTATCAGGACAGCCTGACCAGCATTCTTGAAGAGAACGGCTATCTGGTCGTCGACGCGATCGGCAGCCTGGCCGAGTTCGATCCGACCCTGGAGCCGGAACTGATCCTCCTGAGCGAATTCGGATGGGGGGAGATCACGCGCGAGGTGATCCCGCACTTACGCCGGATGGCACCGAAGGCGCGCATCGCCATCCTGGCGGAGCCGTCCGACGGGACCGCGCTTCGAGAGCTGCTCGAGATGGGCGTCCAGGCCTGCCTTGATGTCCTCATGCAGCCGGAAGCGCTGGTGAAGTCTCTCAACGTCATCATGCAGGGCAACATCGTGATGCCGATGGGGGTGGTCCCCCATCTCGGAAGGTCCGGCACGAAGGCGCCGGCCACCTATCTCCTGCCGACGCCGCCTGCCGCCGCCCGTGGGCTCGGTGCCAACGAGACGCTCACGGAGCGCGAGGTGGAGATCCTGGCCTATCTCGCCGCGGGATTGTCGAACAAGCTGATCGCCCGCCGCCTCTCCATCGCGGAAGCGACGGTCAAGATCCACGTCAAGAGCATCCTCCGCAAGACCGGCCTCCAGAACCGCACCCAGGCGGCGATCTGGACCCACCGCCACGGCATCGCGCCCGCCGATCTGGACATCGCCTCGGACTGACCATTCACGGGTCCGACCCGTCCCGCGCCGCGCGGGTCCTGCTCGCGGTCCGGGCGTTGCGGCCCGGGCCGCCTCCGTACGACCAACGGCCCAGGATGCTGACGCGTCGGGCCGTTGATTCGTCTCGAATGATCGATGCCAAGCCGGAGGCTTTGTGACGAGGCCTCGGTAACGAGACTTGGCGAAAATCCCAGACCGGCGCCTGCGGTCATTGGCAAGGCTGTTGGCATGAATTGGCCACCGGCTGCGCTGACCCTGACGGATGAAATCGGCTGAACGAGCGCTTTCTTCTGTGGCAGCCCCATTGGCCCTCATGCTGAGATGCGTGGCGTCTTCCACGCACCTCAGGGGCGATCAGACTGCGTCAGCCCACGCGACGATGTCCGCTCCCTCTTTCCCGGGCGCATGCAGCGTCAGCGGAATGCGATCCGGGACCCAGCAGAAGAAGTCGCGCAGCACCCGCTTGTCGGCGCCAGTGCTGGAAGATTGAGCCGCTGCGCGGCGAGTCCTCGTGTTGGGTCCCGGATCTCCTTCCGTTGTCGCTGCAGTCGTGCAGGCCCGAACGGGCCCGGAAAGAGGGAGCGCGCAGGGGCGGAGAATCCGCGAAGGGGCGGAGAACCTCTGATCCGGTCTGCGAGGGACCGGTTCGGAGCCCCTCTCATCGCGCCCCCATCCGCATGGCGAAGTCATCCATCGGATGTCGGATGAGCTCACCGCCGGCCTTTGCCGACCCTGACGGATGACACCGGCTGCACGAGCGCCCCCTCCGATGGCAGCCCCCGACGCAGCAGCGACAACCGGGTTTCCATCGAAGCGATCACGACAGGTTGCGGCTGGAACCGGCGCGCTTGCGCGCGGCGCAGAGGCCGCGCGCGACGCAGAGAGGCGGGGCCTCCGGCGGGAGCTTCCCGCGACTGCGCCGCGGCCCCGCATCGAGCGGGCGCCTGCAGGCGCTCCTCAGCGGGCACCCTTGGCGCCGAGAACGGCCGGGATCGTCGCCAGCAGGATGTAGAGATCGAGCCAGAGCGACCAGTTGCGGATGTAGTAGGTGTCCTGGCTCTCCTGGACGGCGAGGTCGCCGTCGCTGCGCGCCGAGATCTGCCACAGGCCGGTCAGGCCCGGCGGCACGCTCGTCCGCAGGCGGCGGAAGGCGGGGCCGAAGCCGTCCAGGTGATAGGACGGGAACGGCCTCGGGCCAACGAGGCTCATGTCGCCGCGCAGGATGTTCCAGAGCTGGGGCAACTCGTCCAGGCTGCTGCGGCGCAGGAAGTGCCCCACCTTCGGGAGCACGCGGGGATCGTCCGCGAGCTTGAAGAACCGCTGCCACTCGGCGCGAGCGGCCGGGCTGGCCTCGAGATGGTCGCGCAGCCGCTGCTCGGCGTCCCGATACATGGTGCGCAGCTTGAGCACGCGGATCGGGCGCCCGTTCCGTCCCACCCGGACCTGGACGTAGAACGGACTCCCCGGATCGGCGAGCGTGATCAGACCCGCCAGCAGGGCGATGAGCGGGGCGACGACCAGGAGGCCGAGGCCGGCGAGCACGCCGTCGAGCATCCGCTTGAGCAGCAGATTGCGCGGCCGGTAGAGTTCGCGCCGGATCTCGAGACCGACGGCGCCGCCCAGCGGACGCACCTGCAGCCACAGATCCTGCAGGTCCTCGATCCTCTGGGCGAGCAGGAGACGGGCGGATGGCCCGGCTCCGCTGCGGATCCCGTCGTGCCGGGCGAGCTCGGCGCAGGAGGAGAACACGATCACCTCCGCGGAGGAGAGGCCCGTCGCGTCGAGGGAGTCGACGAGCGGCAGCTGTTCGGGCGGCGCCTCGGGGATCCGGTCGGCGACGATGCCGATCGGCCTGAGGCCGAGCTCGGGCTGGGCGAGCAGGGTGCGGGCGAGGGCGCGACCCGCCTCGTCCGCCCCGATGATGAGCGTGGGGGCGCCCCAGGCGCCGGCCCGGATCAGGACGCGCTGAACCGCCCATTCGCTGTAGTAGCCGAGCACGAGGAGAAGCCCGGCGACGAGGGTGATCGCGCCGAGGTGATGCGGCGTGACCCTGCCGGCGGCGACGAGCAGGCAGGCAATCGCGTAGAGGACGAGGCCGAGGGCGCGCAACCGCAGCCGCTCCGGAGGGCTCGGGCCGTCGCTCCCGTAGAGGCCGAGGGCCGCGAAGATGGGGAGAACCGCCAGGGTGGGAAGAGTGAGTGGCCCGGCGAGCGCCGCATTCGCCTGCACCGGAACTCCGCCGAGCTGCAGCAGGCCGCTCGCCGCCACCGCGGCCGCGATTGCGACCATGGCATCGCCGGCCAAAAGCGCGCCCGCCACGACACTCCGCCGCCCGCGGCGTGCGGGGCGGCGCTCGGCGCGGGTCGTGCGCGCGACCGTCCCGACCGAGGACATTGCCGTGTTGCCGTTCCGCATGGGTCACCCTCTCGAAGAACAGCCGGTGGCGGGGACGCTCGACGGGCGAGCCTGGGGCGCTCGCGGCTCAGCTGCCATTGGCCAGCCGGCGCGGTGGATTGGCCGGCCCGCCGCGCCCCGGTGCGAACAGGCGCGCCAGAAGCTGGCCCGCCGCCAGGACGAGGAAGAGCGGCACGATCTTCCCGTAGCGCCCGGCCAGGCGCCGTGGCTCGGTGGCGAGGCGGTAGAGCCATTCGAGGCCCGAGCGCTGCATCCAGCGCGGCGCCTGCCGCTTGGTCCCCGCCAGGAAGTCGAAGGCCGCTCCGACCCCGACCATCACGGGTGCCGTGATGCGCCCGCGATGGGCCGCCATCCAGGCCTCCTGCTTGGGCGTGCTCAACCCGACCCAGACGATGTCGGGTTGCGCGGCGTTGATCTCGGACACGATCGCTTCGTCCTCCTCGGGGGTGAGCGCCCGGAAGGGCGGGCAGTGGATGCCGACCACGGAGAGGCCCGGGACCGCGGTGCACAGCCGCGCGCGGAGCTGCTCGGCGACGCCGGGGGCGCCCCCGTAGAAGAAGTGCCGGTATCCGAGGGCGGGCGAGAGCCGGATGACCTCGCGCATGAGGTCCGGCCCGTAGACGCGCCCGATCGGGCCGTAGCCGAGCAGGCGCGACATCCAGACGAGGGGCACCCCGTCCGGCGTCACGAGGTCCGCCTCGGCATGGATCGCCCGCAGCCGGGGATCCTTGCGGCACTCGATCACGCCGTGCACGCCGGTGATGCAGACGTAGTGCGGGCGCTTGGCCCGCACGAAGGCGTCGAGGGCGAGGACGGCATCCGGCAGGGTGATGACGCTCACCCCGACGCCCAGCACCGGGGCCCGCTCCTGCTCCCAGGGGCGGGCGCTCTCGTTCGCCGCGGCCCTCATTGCGCACTCGCATGCGGGCCTGCGCGGCGCAGCATCTGCACCGACGCGGCATTGCGGGCGAGCTGCCCGTCGAAATACGCGATGGTCCGGGTGAGCCCGCTATCGAGCTCGACCCGCGGGGCCCAATGCAGGAGGTCGCGCGCCCGGGAGATGTCGGGGCAGCGCCGCCGCGGGTCGTCCTGCGGCAGAGGATGGCAGGTGATCGTCGAGCGCGAGTTGCACAGGGCGACGATGCGCTCGGCGAGCGCCAGCACCGTCGTCTCGACCGGGTTGCCGAGATTGACCGCTCCGCCTGGCTCCTCGTCGAGGGCCATCAGGCGCAGCAATCCCTCGACGAGGTCGTCCACGTAGCAGAAGGACCGCGTCTGCGAGCCGTCGCCGTAGATGGTGATGGGCTGGTGGGTCAGCGCCTGGATGATGAAGTTGGAGACGACGCGCCCGTCCTGCGGATGCATGTGCGGGCCGTAGGTGTTGAAGATCCGCGCGATGCGCACCGACATCCGGTGCTGGCGCTGGTAGTCGTAGAACAGCGTCTCGGCGCAGCGCTTGCCCTCGTCGTAGCAGGCGCGCGGGCCCGCGATGTTGACGTAGCCGCAATAGCCCTCGGGCTGCGGGTGGACGTCCGGATCGCCGTAGACCTCGCTCGTCGAGGCCTGGAGGATCCGCACGCGCAGCCGCTTGGCGAGGCCCAGCATGTTGATCGCCCCCATGACGCTCGTCTTGGTCGTCTGGACCGGATCGCGCTGATAGTGGATCGGCGATGCGGGGCAGGCGAGATTGTAGATCTCGTCGACCTCGACGTAGAGGGGAAAGGTCACGTCGTGGCGCAAGAGCTCGAAGGATGGATTGCCGAGCAGGGGCTCGCAATTGGCGCGCGTGCCCGTGAAAAAGTTGTCGACGCAGAGAACCTCATTGCCCTGCTTCAGCAGCCGTTCGCAGAGATGCGAGCCGATGAAGCCGGCGCCGCCGGTCACGAGAATGCGCTTCATGTTCAACGATCCTTCGCTGCCGAGATTGACCGCGCCGGGACCAGCACCGCACCCGTGATCGCGCCGCCCTCAAGCTGAAGCGGCCCGCACCGGCGACTCTGGTTCGAGGGTTTCGAGTTACGCTTCAAGCATGGCGCTGGCCGGCCTCGCGCGACAACTGGCGCATTCGGTGGAGATGCACTCCGAAAGAAGTCGACGCGCCGTAATACGCTTGGTCCTGACTTGCGAAGCTGGGCCGTGAACTCGCGGGCCCGGCCCGGAGCGGGCGGGGCCGGCCGGCGGCCGCCCTAACACCAAGGAGTGCGCCCGCTCATCGGAAGGGCGATGCCGGAGCGCTGCCGCGTGCCGCTAGCATGCGTGGCGGTCGGGCGATCCGGTTGGGGGTCCGGCCTTCCTCACGACGGCTGCGAGCGATCCCGCCATGGTCATGACCCTGCCCGTCCCGACGGTGCCCTTCGCGCGCGCGGCGCTTCTCCTGGCCAGCCTGTGCGTGCTCGCCGGGCCCGCGCCGGCGCAGGAATCCGGATACCGGCTGGCGCCGGGCGACCGCATCGCCCTCTCGGTCTTCGGTCAGACCGAGCTCTCCGGGGAGTACTCCGTCGGCACCGACGGCAACCTGTTCCTGCCGCTGATCGGCGAGGTGCCCGTCTCGGGCAGCACGCTGCCGGAGGCCCAGAAGCAGGTCGTCGCCCGCCTCGCCGACGGCTACATCCAGCAGCCGGTGGTGAGCCTGCGGATCATGGAGATGCGGCCGATCTACGTGCTCGGCGACGTGCGTCTGCCCGGGAGCTATCCCTTCCGCCCCGGCGCGTCGGTGCTGAGCGGCATCGCGCTCGCGGGTGGCTTCGCGCGCCCCGAGCAGGTCCAGGTCGCGCAGCAGACGGAATTCCTGCTGGCGGACGAGCGCGTCCGGGTGCTCGAAGCCAATCGCCGCCTCTATCGGATCCGGCGGGCGCGCCTTGAGGCCCAGCGGCGCAACGAGGAGGGGTTCCGCCCGCCTCCCGACCTCGAGCGCGACCCCGCCGCCGCCCCGATCCTGGCGGAGGAGCGCCAGATCCTCACGGCGCAGCGCGGCGCCCTGCTCCAGTCCCTCGAGATGCTGCAGGCGCAGAAGCCGCGCATCGAGGCCGAGATCGTCGGGGTGCAGGCCCAGCGCACCGCCGAGGAGACGCAGCTGCGGCTGATCCAGGCCCATATGGAGGATTACGAGAAGCTCATGGCCAACGGGCTGGCCCGGCGCTACCAGGGCATCGAGTTCCAGCGCGAGGAGGCCCGCAACAAGGGCACGATCGCCCGCCTCAACTCCGATCTCGCGCGGCTCGATCTCGCACTCGGCGACCTTGCCCTGCGGCTGCAGGAGATGAAGGACACCTATCAGCGTCGCATCCTCGCGGAAATGCAGGAGGCGACGACGCGGCTGACCGAGACGGAGACGCAGCTCTCGAGCGCCCGCGAGATCCGGGCCGCCCGGTTGCAGGTCGCAGGCGCCCTGGTCGCGCCCGAGACCAACGAGGTGATCCGCCGGGTCGTCATCACCCGCACCCAGGACGGGCGGACCGAGACGATCGCGGCCGACGCGAACACGCCCCTGATGCCGGGCGACATCGTCGATGTGCGCCGCGAACCCGAGGCCAGGGCGGTTCGGACCAGCGCGGCGCAGCCCGGGACGGAGCTCCGCTAGTGCCCGTCGGATGCTCATCGCAGCATCCGGCAGACGCTCCGGTCCCGATCTGCGTTTGGCCGGACGGGGAAAAGGTGCCGGAGAACTGGTGTCCGCTTCTCCCGGGCGGATTCCGGAGCGCTCCTGCGCCGCGATGGATGCCGATCCGGCGCAAGCGCGCCGCAGCAAGGACTTGGTCCCGACGGCCCGAGCCGAAGGCCCGCTGGGATGAGGCGACCGGAGCCGGCAGCCGGTCGGGGCAGCCCGTCGGGATCTAGCGATATAGTTGATATAGCTAATTTAATACCGAATCTCCATTTCAACTCTGGCTCGGAAATTGAAGCATAGCTGGGAGCAGAAGCCGAAAAAACAGCGGTACTCAGGCGGGAGACAAGTATGACCGGGATCAGGCCGCTCATCATGTGCGGGGGCAACGGGACGCGGTTGTGGCCGGTGTCGCGCGCCTCGCTGCCGAAGCAGTTCGCGATCCTCGTTGGTGAGAGGTCGACCTTCCAGCAGACGATGATGCGCGCCGTGCAGCTCGGGGCCACCCAGCGCCCCCTCGTCGTCACGAACGCCCTGCACCGCTACCTCGTCGAGGAGCAGCTCGCGGAGATCGGCGTGCAGGCCGATATCCTGATCGAGCCCGAGCGCCGGGATTCGGGTCCGGCGATCCTGGCGGGCGCCTGCGAGATCGCCCGCGAGGACGCGGATACGCTGGTGCTGGTGCTCGCCTCCGACCAGATGGTCCAGGATGAGGGCGCCTTCCGGGAGGCGGTGGTCGCCGGCATCGACCCAGCCCTGTCGGATCATCTGGTGACCTTCGGGGTGACGCCGACGCATCCCGCCACCGCCTACGGCTACATCCAGCCCGGCGAGGCGGTGGGGGAGGGGGCCTGGCGGGTCTCCCGCTTCGCCGAGAAGCCCGGCGCGGAACGGGCCGCTTCCTATCTCCTCGACGGCTTCCTCTGGAATTCCGGCAACTTCCTGTTCCGGGCCGGGGCGCTGATCGGCGAGTACGAGCGCCATGATCCGCAGACGGCCGCGGCAGTGGAGGCTGCGGTGGCGCAGGCGCGGCGGGACGTCGGCACGGTCTGCCTCGACGCCGAGGCTTTCGCGCGGGCGCGGCGCCTGTCGGTCGACTATGCGGTCTTCGAGCACACGGAGCGGGCGGCGGTCGTCCCGATGTCCTGCGGCTGGTCGGATGTCGGCAACTGGGAGGCGCTCTGGGCCCTCGGCGAGGGCGATCCCGACGACAACGTCGTGCGGGGCGAGGTGGAGATGCACGACGCCCGTGGCTGCTACGTGTCGAGCGACGGCCCGCTGACCTCCGTGCTCGGCCTGTCGGACATCGTGGTGGTGGCGAGCACGGATTCGATCCTGGTGGCCGACCGGCGCCGGGCGGGCGAGGTCAAGGAGATCGTCGCGAGCCTGCAGAGCCGGGGGCGGCCGGAGGCCGAGACGCATCCGCGCGTGCACCGCCCCTGGGGCTGGTACGAGGTGCTCGATGCCGGCAGCCGGTTCCAGGTCAAGCGCATCGTCGTGCGCCCGAGCGGCCGCCTGTCGCTCCAGAAGCACCGCCACCGGGCCGAGCACTGGGTGGTGGTCACCGGGCGTGCCCGGGTCACGATCGGGGACGAGGTTCAGGAACTCGGACCGAACCAGCACGCCCACATCCCGCTCGGGGCCGTCCACCGCCTGGAGAACTTCGGCAATACGCCGGTCGAGATCATCGAGGTGCAGCACGGCGAGTATCTCGGCGAGGACGACATCGTCCGCATCGAGGACATCTACGCCCGCACCTGAACGAACCGCGGCGGAGCCCACGGAGGGCTCCGCCGCTCACCTGATACCGTGTCGCGTCGGTCGCGGGGTCACCCGCCGGACAGCCATCGCCGCCTGCTGGGATTGTCGCGTGGCGCAGGCTCCTGCCGGAGAACTGCGGGGCACCGTTCCAGAACCTGCCGAGGCCGGGACGCCCCGCGCCTGCTCCCCCTGAGGAAACCGCCCATGATCCGCGTTCTCTCCGCCATCGTGGTGCCTCCCCATCTCTCGGTCAGCGGCGGGGCCCGCGCGGGCGAGACGTTGAGCGCCGCCCTGGCCGGGGCCTGTTCGGTAACGGTGGCGAGCATGATGGGCGGCGCCGATGCGCCCCAGGGCTGCCGCCGCCTGCCGGTGCGGACGGGGCTCCCCCCGGGCCTCCCCTGGTCCCGCCTCGCGAACCGGCACCGCACGCCGTTCTACCGCTCGGACATTCCGCAGGCGATTCGCCCGGGCGCCTACGACCTCGTCCATCTCCACAATCCGATGCCGGCCCTGGAGATGCGGCGAATCGCGCGCGCCTGCCGCGCCGCAGGCATCCCCTACGTCGTCTCGACGCATGGCTTCAACGAGATCGCCAACGGCGCCACGATCTACGGCTTCGGGGCCCTGCAGCGCGCGGCCTGGCGGCACCTCGTGCAGTCGCCCGTCGCCGACACGGTGCGGGGGGCCGACGCGATCCTGGCCCTGTCGCCGGCCGATTTCGACATCATCCGCCGCATGGGTTTCGCGGGCGAGACCATCGACCTCGTGCCCAACGGGGTGAGGCTGCCGCCCTTAGGCGATCCGGAGGAGGACCGCGCCATCTGGGAGCGGTTCGGGCTCGGGCTCCCTGAGCCCGACGCGCCGCTCACCTGCATGTTCCTGGCGAATCACACCCCCAACAAGGGACTGCCCGTGCTGCTGCGCAGCGTGCTTGGCCTGACGCAGCCCTTCACGCTCGTCGTCGGCGGCGAGACGCGCCCGGAGGTCGATTACGCCGGGGCGCTCGCGGCGGCGGGGCCTCAGCAGCGCATCATCGTGACGGGGCGCCTGTCGGACGCAGAGGTCGGTGCCCTGCTGCGGCGCTGCGACCTGTTCGTCTTCCCGACCCTCGCGGACACGCTGCCCCTGGTGGTGTTCGAGGCCATGGCGCATGGGCGGCCGGTGCTCGCCTCGGCGGTCGGCGGCATCCCGCATCAGATCGACGCTGCTTGCGGCCGGCTCGTCCCGGCGGGCGACGCCGAGGCGCTGCGCGCGAGCCTCGCGGAGCTCGATGCCGACCGGGACCGTCTGCGCCGGATGGGCGAGTGCGCCCGCCTGCGCGTGGCCGGCGGCTTCACCTGGGAGGCCGCCGCCGAGAAGGCGCTTCGCGCCTATCTGCGCGTTCTCGCCGCCCGGGAGGCGCAGGGAACGGCCCGCAGGGCCAGCCCCTTGCCGCCCGAACCCAGCCGCGTCGCCGCCGGGGGGAGGGACCCGTGGCGCATTCCCGGCTGATCGGGCTCGTCCGCCGCGCCGGGCGGCGGCCGGGGCGCCGCATCCGGTCGCGGGGCGGGCGCGCAGAGTTCCCGGCCGGGAGGCCGGCCCGTCCCGGATTTCATCCGGCCGGATCGCATCCGGCGCCCGATTCGGAGCGCTGCGGCGGACCTCCGATGCGACCGGAGCGGGAGTGATGTCCGTCTGGTCCACGCCCCTGCGGGAGCCTGAGGTGCAGAACCGTTTGCTGCGGGCGCTGCCCGCCGAGAGCTTCGACCGGATCCGGCCGATGTTCGAGGAGGTCGTCCTGGAGGCGGGCCAGCGGATCGTGACCGCCAACGAGCCGATCAGCCACGTCTACTTTCCCGAAAGCGGGATCGTCTCCGTCATCTTCAATGTGGGCGGTCGCGGCGTCCTCGACACGCTCGTCGTCGGGCGCGAGGGGATGGTGAGCACCGCGCCGGTGCTCGGCGTCGAACGCGCGCCCCACGACGTCCAGGTGCGCGTGGCCGGAAGCGCTCTGCGAATCGGGGCCGGTGGCTTGCACCGCCTCGTCATGCAGAGCAGCCTCCTGCACGAGATCCTGATGCGCTACGTGCAGGTCGTGCTGATCTGGGGCTACCAGGCCGCCCTGGTGTGCCGCCGCAACAAGCTCGACGAGCGGCTCGCGCTGTGGCTGCTCCAGGCGATGGACCGGCTCACCGGCAACGAGATCGCCCTGACCCACGAGGCGCTCGCCCTGATCCTCGGCACGCACCGGCCCGGCATCACGGCCGCACTGCACAACCTGGAGCGGATCGAGGCGATCGCCACGAGCCGCGGCCGGATCACCATTCTCGACCGCGCGCGGCTCGTCATCGTGGCGGGGGAAGGCTACGGCACCGCCGAGAGCGAGTACCGGCGGCTGATTGGCCCCTTCTAGAGTTCGTCCAGGAGAAGCGGATCCGGGCCACCATCCGGACCCATGAGGTCGGTCGAGACCATCATGTCGGTCAGGCGCGTTGAGGCTGCGGACGGACGGGAAATCGACGGGAGCGGCCGCCGCGCAGGGCGGCGGCCGCGTCGCCTTCCTCCGGACCTCAGGCCCAGCCGAAGGTGTTGTGATAGGCGGCCATCGGCGTCTGGCCGGTGACCTCGTGGGCGTCGAACGTGCCGCTGAACTGCCCGTTCTCGTACCCGGCGCCGTAGGCGATGTTGCTCGGGTTGGCCGGGTTCTGGTACGACGCGCTGGTGACGGAGGTGCCGTTCGCCAGCGCGAAGATCAGGCCGCCCGACAGCGGCTGGCCGCGGCTGGGCGCGTTGGTGTTGAAGTTGTCGAACGACCGCACGTGGTCGAAGCTGTTGCCGCCGGTCATGTCGGCGAACGCCCCGTTGCCCATGTGGACCGCGTCGACGTTCTGCACGTGCCCGCCGGTCGATTCCTCGAAGATGATGCCCTGACCGCTCGGCGAGTTGTTGCCGTCGATCAGGCCGTTCTTGATGGTCACGTTGTTGCTGCTGCCGACGTTGATGTTGTCCTCGGTGAAGGACTTCTCAAGGTCGTTGTAGGTGTAGAACGTGTCCAGGGTGCTGTTGCCCGAGCGGTTGAACTGCACCAGCTGGCCGCGGGGCTCGGGGCCGCGGGCGTTGTAACCCTCGATCCCGGTCAGCAGGGCCTGCGGCGAGTCCTGCAGGTAGATGCCCGTGGAGGCGTCATGAGTGGTGACGCCGCTGATCTGGGCCCCGGGGCTGCTGTACAGCGCGAGGCCGTAATGCTCCGCATTCACCTCGGCGCCGGATGCCGGCGCCCCGGCGTTGAAGACCTCCACGTGGTCGATCTTCAGGCCGTCGGCCCCCATGGCCGAGATGCCGCTGCCCTCGGCCGCGCCGCCCGCGCCGTTGTAGTGGATGCGGACGTTGCTGATGGTGACGTTGTCGGCGTTGTCGAGCTGGATGCCGTCCCCGCTGTTGACGTAGATGTCGAGGTCCTTGATGACATCCCCGCTATGCGCGACGACCGTGCCGTCGTGGCGCGTGAGCGCGACAGGCGTCCCGCCCGTGGAGGTCGTGGAGGGCGCTGCCATCACGGGGTCGGTGGTGACCGTCGTCGTGGGAGCGGTCGCGGCGACGGGATCGGTGGTGGCCGTCGTCGTGGGAGCGGTCGCGACCACGGGATCGGTGGTGACCGTCGTCGTGGGAGCGGTCGCAGCCACGGGATCGGTGGTGGCTGTTGTCGTGGGAGCGGTCGCAGCCACGGGATCGGTGGTGACCGTCGTCGTGGGAGCGGTCGCAGCCACGGGATCGGTGGTGACCGTCGTCGTGGAAGTGGTCACGGGGTCGGTGATGGCCGGTGCCGTCGCGGCGGGCTGCGTCGTGGTTGCGGGCTCTTCGGTGACCGACGGAGTCGTCGGTGCGGTGGTGTCGGCGGGCGTGACAACGGGATCCGATGCTGCCGCGGTCGACTCGGTGGTGTCGGACGTGGCGGGAAGGCTCGAATCCGACGCGGCCGGATCGGAACCTGCATGGGCGCGCCAGCGCCGATTCAGGTGGTGCCAGAATCCGTCGAGGGCATCGGTGTTGTCGCGAGTCGAAAACCGCATCGTTTCTCCTGTGATGTTTCGCTGGCCCCGGCCTTGAGCCGCAGGCATCCATCCCGGCCGCGGGAGGCGACCAGGCTCTGATCCGTGCATCGCGCACGGAACTCCGACCGACATCGCCCGCTCAGGCGGTGTCGCGTCGAACACGATTCGATTGTGCAGGCGCGGACCTCCAAGGGAGGGCGGAGGCGGCCATGATCGTACTTACAAGTACAATCTCACTGAATTGGTACGCAGACGTACATTCTTCCGAGGTCTGATTTTGATTTTTGATATCTAACTAAGGTTAAGCTGAAATGCCGAAATTTGGCGACAGTGTGGCGTGGCGGCGAATACATTCGATTGACCTGAGTCCCAAAATGGGGCAGTCGCGCGCGGGAGGCGGGCCGGCGACCGGCCGGTCCCGCGCGCCGCGATTGTCCCTGCATGCACTGCCGCAAGAGGAGAGGGCGGGCGGCGATTCGGTCGTAGCCCGCATGCGAAATGGCGCGGTCCCTCACGGTCATGTCACGACTTCCCTGTGTGCGATGCAGGAGAGGACGGACCGTCATGAAGACTGTTCTCGTTACGGGGGCCGGCGGGTTCATTGGCCACCATCTTGTTAATTATCTGGTCGGCCGCGGCTATTGGGTCCGGGCGGTCGATCTCAAGTATCCGCAATTCCAGGAGTCGCGGGCGCACGAGTTCATCCGCTGCGATCTTCGCCTTCACGATGCCTGCCAGAGCGTCACCCAGGGGATGGAGGAGGTGTACCATCTCGCCGCCGATATGGGCGGCATCGGCTTCATCAGCGGGTCCCACGCCGAGATCACCCTCAACAACACACTGATCAGCGCGCACATGGCCAAGGCGGCCCGCGACAGCAAAGTCGGACGCTTCCTGTTCTCGTCCTCGGCCTGCATCTACCCGACCAACCTGCAGACCTCTCCGGACGTCACGCCGCTGCGCGAGGACATGGCATGGCCGGCCCTGCCCGAAGAGGGCTATGGGCTGGAAAAGATCTACATGGAGAAACTGTGCCAATACATGACGGAGGACTGGAATATCCCGACGCGGGTGGTCCGGTTCCACAACGTCTACGGGCCGCTCGGCACCTATGAGGGCGGTCGCGAGAAGGCGCCGGCCGCCATCTGCCGCAAGGTCGCGCTCTGCCCCGACGGCGGTGAGATCGAGGTCTGGGGCGACGGGCTGCAGACGCGCTCCTTCATGTATATCGACGATTGCGTGGAAGGGCTGTTCCGCCTGATGCAGTCCGACTACGGCGCGCCCCTCAACCTCGGCACCGACGAGATGATCAGCATCAACGATCTCGTCGAGATCGCGGCCGAGATCGCCGGCAAGCAGGTGGCCAAGCGGTACGACCGCTCGAAGCCGCAGGGCGTGCGCGGCCGCAACAGCGACAACGCCCTGATCCGGCAGGTGCTGCATTGGGAGCCCCGGACTTCGATCCGCGAGGGCCTCGTCCCGACCTACCGGTGGATCGAGGCCGAGCTCGCGCGTCCGCGCGAGAGCGCGCGCGAGAGCGGGGTGCTGCACGCGGCCGAGTGAGCCGTGACCCGGCGGCACGTCTCGGCGTGCCGCCCCTCCCGCCCCTCCTGCCCGCCGGACCGTGACGCCACCCATGCCCCGAGACGCGACGCCGCTCGACATCCGCCACCTCGTCTTCGAGGAGGCCGAGGATTCACGGACGAACGGGATTCATCACGCCGCCTGCCGGCTCGCCCGGGAGCAACTGCGGATGGGCCACGCGGTCCGGATCGTCCTGCTGCACGAGACCGGGGAGGGCATCGATCTGCGCCAATGGGCGGCCCCCGTCCAGCCGCTGCGCCTCGTCGGCCACCGCCTGTTCGGCCGCATGGTCCAGGCCGCGCCGAGCGTGATCGACGGGCTGCTCGACCAAGCGGGCCCGGACACGATCGTGCATATCCATGGCGGCCGGCGTCCGGTCCTGCCGATGATCGGGCGCGACCTCATGCGCCGCCGCGTGCGCTACGTCGTCACCATCCACGGGCGCTACGCCCATGTCTTCGACGAGGACCTGCGGCCGGTCCGGCCCTCCGTGTCCCTGTACCTGTCGGTCTTCGAGCGGCGGTTCCTGGAGAACGCGGCCTTCGTGCACGCCCTGACGCCGCAGGAGGCGGCCACGATCCATCGGATCGCGCCGCGGGCGCGCGTCGAGATCGTCGAGAATGCGAGCTATTCGAGCGCCTTCGACGCGCAGCCGGCCTGGCCGGTGCGCGAGCGCCCCTCCGCAGGCTATCCGACCTTCGGCTTCTGCGGCCGCTACGCCCTGCGGCACAAGGGGCTCGACCTCCTCATCGAGGGCTTCGGCCGGCATCGCGCGGCGGGAGGAGCCGGGCGGCTCATGCTTGCCGGGCTGGGGCGGGACGGCACGGAGGACGACGAGCTGCGCGCCCTGGCGGAGCGCCAGGGGGTCGCCGACACGGTCGCGGTGGGTGGTCCTGTCTTCGGAGAGGACAAGATCCAGACCCTGCAGAGCTGGGATTTCTTCGTCCAGTCTTCGCGCTTCGACGGCCAGCCGATCGGCGCCCTCGAGGCGGCGCTGAACGGCCTGCCGCTGATCGTGTCGCGGGCGACCGGTCTCGGCGCGGCGGTCGAGCGCTTCGGCGCCGGCTTCGTGGTCGGGACGCTCTCGGGACAGGGCGTCGCCGAGGCCCTTGCCGCCGCCGCGCGCGTGCCGCCGGAGAGCTGGGCGCGGCTGTCGCTGGCCGCGCACCGGATGGCGCTCGAAATCGGCGACTGGACGCGGTCGGCGCGCCGCCTCCAGGACCTCTACGCCGTCCCGGGCGGCGACCTGCGCCGCGCCGTCTGAGACGATCTCCGAACGGAGCGTCCGCAGACCGGATCAGAGGGTCTCCGCCCCATCCCGGATTCTCCGCCTCTGTCCCGCTCCCTCTTTCCGGGCTCGTTCGGGCCTGCACGACTGCAGCGTTAGCGGAAGCAGATCCGGGACCCAGCACAACGACTCGCCGCGAAGCGGCTCCGGTTGTCTCCAGCGTGGCCGACAAGCGGTCGCTGCGCGATGTCTTGTGCTGGCTCCCGGGTCGCATTCCGCTGACGCTGCAGTCGTCCGGGAAAGAGGAAGCGGGCATCCTCGCGCGGGCTGACGCGGTCTAAAATCGAACCTGAAGTGTGTGGCCGCTTCCACGCACCTCAGGGCCGATCGAGGCGCGGAGGGCGGCCCGCCGGCGCTGCGACCTGCAGCCCCCGGCGTACCGTCCCACCCTATCCGCGCGGCGCCTCGGCGGCATCGCTCGCGATGAGGCGGCCGAGCAGCCCCCATGCCAGCGCAAGGCGGACCACGCCGGCAAGGCAGAGGGCGATGCAGGCACCGACAAGGCCGAGACCCGCCACCAGCGGCACGGCCGCGAGCAGCGTCGCCGCCATTCCGACGGCGTTGACGACCAGCGCCAGCCGGGCCGCCTCCACCCCGTGGAAGTACGAGCAGATCATGTCGGTGGCGTAGGCCGTGATGGCCCACAGGGCGAGGAGCCGCACCGGGTTCGCAAGCACGCGGTAGGGCGATTCGCTCCCGTAGACGAGCGCCAGCAGCAGCTCGGGGGCCAAGGCCAGGGCGAGGAAGAACAGCACGGCGACCGGCGCCCCGGCCAGGGCGAAGGGGCGTGCCGCGCGCCAGGCCCGGGCCTTGCCGCCCGCATGGGCCTGCGCCGCCGTCTGCGGGATGATGTTGCACAGCCCGATCACCAGGGGGTTCATCAGGTTCACGAGGTTCAGGCCGGCCTGCAGGAAGGCGGCGGTCCCGGCTCCGGCCAGGGCGGCAAGCCCCCAGAGCAGGAACTGGGAGCGCAGGATCGCCAGGAGGTTGTTGGCCAGGGACCAGCTGCCGAGATCCCAGAAGTCCCGAGCCGTCGCCCCGAGGGCTCGCTTCGCCCCGGCCGGCGCGAGAACGCCGGAGAGGGCCGCCTGATGAATCGCCGCGAGGCCCGAGGTCGCCGCCATCGCCACGAGCGCGCTCGCCAGCGAGAGCCGGTCGGCCCGGGCGAGCGCCAGGACCACCGCGACCTGCCCCAGATAGCTGACGACGTCGCCCGGCACCGCCGCGGCGAACCGGAACTGCGCGAAGAGGAGCCGCCGGAAGGCCTCCTGCACCTGCCAGAGCACGAAATAGGCGCAGGCCGGGAGAATGAGGTCGGCATGGCCGGCGAGAAGAAGGCCGAGGCCGACGGCCGAGATGGCCGGAACCAGCAGGGCGGCCAGCAGGACGAGGCTCGTCCGCGCAAATGCGGCGCTCTCGGCCTCCGCCGCCGCGGCGAGGCGGATGGAGAGCGGATAGAACACGAGCGACGAGGTCACCATGTGGAGGGTCATCAGCCCCCCCAGAAGGAGCGCGAAGGCTCCGTACTCGCCCGGCGCGAGGACCCGGGCGAGGGTGACGGTGAGCGCGAAGGTGCCGATGCTCGCGATCCCCTGATCGACGAGCGGCCAGCCGAGCCGCCCCGCCTGGGCGAGGGCGGAAGCGGCCTTGCGCCGGAGCCCGCCGGGGAGAGGGGCGGGTTCCGGTGAGAGGGGACCGAGGAGGTTGGTCCCGGAGGCCGGTTCAGCGGGCATCGGCGATTCCGGGCGCGACCGGGGCCGGCGGCGGCTCGGACGGCCCGGCGGCGCGCTGGGCCGCGCGCCGCAGATCCGCGAAGGCCCATTCGAGATAGGGCCGCGTCGCCTGCATGCCGGCCGCGAAGCCGTGGCGCGGCGCGTAGCCGAGCAGGCGCTGCGCCTTGCCGATCTCGGCCGCGCCCTTCGTGAGATACAGGGCCGTCTTCTGGGGGTCCGGGACGAAGACCTGGCCGAAAACCCGCCCGCCGCTGCCGAAATAGTAGCGGTCGACGAGAGCCCGCAGGGGTTTGGGGCTGGCGTCGAGGCCCGCCTGCAGCACCTGCCGCGCCGGAGGCCAGCGCACGATGATCTGCATGATGCGCTTCGGGTTGCGCGCCACGAGCTTGATGTCGCGCATCAGGCCGTGATTGGCGCGGCCGACCCGGTCGAGCGGCCAGAAGGCCGGCGGGCGCACCCCGAGGGCCCGGGCGAACTCGCCGTAGAAGGTCGCCCAGGTCACATGGTCCGGTCCCGACAGGATGAAGCGCTCGCCGATCGCCTCCTGGCGCGTGGCGGCGAGCAGCATCCCGTCGACGAGGTCGTCGATGAAGACCGCGCTGCACACGCCCTCGCCCCGCTCAGGCAACACGACCTCGCCGGTGATCAGCATCTCGGCCGGGGCGTTCGTCCAGGGCTTGCAGAACGGGCCGTACACGATGGTGGGCTGCACCACGGTGGCGGGGAGCCCGCGCTCGCGGGCGGCCGACAGCACCTCGGCCTCCATGGCGAGCTTGTCGCGCACATAGATCCAGGACGGATCGCCGTCCCGGGTCTCCTCGGTGAGCGGGCCGTCGGGGAAGGGCTCGTAGACCGAGAAGGTGCTCACGTGCACGAGCCGCCGCACGCCGTGCTCGGCGCAGGCTCTGATGATGTTGCGCGCGCCTTCGAGGTTCTGCTTGCGCGAGCGCGGGTCGTAGGCGCAGTGGAAGACAATCTCGGCCCCCTTCAGCCCGGCGCTCACCTGGCCCGCGTCGGCGAGATCCGTGCGCATGAGGCGCACCGGCAGCCGCGCGAGGCGGGTGGAAGACCCGATCTCGCGGATGAGGCAGGTCACGTCGGCGCCCGCCCGCACCAGCCGCTCGACGAGCCGGCCGCCGATGAAGCCGCTCGCCCCCGTCACCGCCACCCGCGTGCCTGCCCCGATCGTCCCGGCGGGCGCGCCGGGCACCGCGTCCCAGGGGCGGTCCAGGGGCTGGCGCATCCCGTAGCAGGTCTCGATCCAGCGCACGGAGCGCAGGCCGGCGATCGCCGGCAGCGACGGCCGCTCCGGTCCGCGCACGCTGTGCAGGAAATCGCGCATTTCGGCGTCGAACAGCGCGGGGAAGAGCTGCGGCTTCATCGTGGCCGGCGACACACCCTCGTGGACGAAGGCGAGGGCGGCCTCGGAGCCGGCCAGCACCTCGTTGCGGTAGAGCGCCACCTCGACGAAGCCCTCCGTGCCCTCGATCCGGGCCGTGTTGCTGAGGTCGCGGGTGCGGCTCAGCTCCAGCCGGCCCCGGCCGCCGCCGGCGAGCGCGAAGTCGAGGATGCAATCGGCCTCGACGCCGCCCTCCCCGTCATCCGCATAGGCGATGGGCGTGATGTCGCCGAGCCAGTAGCCCAGGAGGTCGAGGGTATGGGCGCCGGTATCCATCAGCACGCCGCCGCCCGAGAGGTCGCGGCGCAGGAGCGCGTCGGAACTCGTCGCCCAGTTGAACACGAAGCCCTCGCGGGCCTCGACCCGGCGGATGGTGCCGAGTACCCCCGAGGCGATCAGCGCCCGCGTCCAGCGGGCGACCGTCAGGTAGCGCCGCAGGAGCCCGACCGTGAGGACGCGCTTCTGCTCCTCGGCGGCGGCGATCATCGCCGTCGCCTGCGCGCTCGTGGTGGCGAGGGGCTTCTCCATGAACACGTGCTTGCCCGCTTCCAGCAGCGCGAGGCCGAGCGGCCCGTGCGTGGTGTGCGGCGTCGCCACGACCGCGGCGTCGAAGTGGTCGGCGACCTCCCTCCAGTCCGGCGCCGTGATGACGGCGGAGCGCCGCCGCCCGGTCCGGCCCGCGAGCAGGGAGAGGCGCGCGGGGGAGCGGTCGACCAGCACCTCCGGCGTCCAGCCCTGGCGCCGCAGCGCGGGGAGCAGGTGATGCTCGACCACGGCGCCGCAGCCGATGATGGCGAGGCGGGGCGTGTCGGGTCTGGAACGCAGCGGCATGGGAGGGCGACCTTTCGGTGGGGAGGGATGAGACGGGGGCCCCGGCGCGTCAGCGCGCCGGGGCGGCCGCGATGCCCGGGAGCGCCTCGCTGCGCGGGAGCGGCGCGCCGGCCGGTTCGAGCCGGTACTTCGTCGTCAGATGCGTCGAGAGATCGGGCCGTTGCCAGAGATCGGCCAGCGCCGCGTCGATCGAGCGGGCCGGTTCCCATCCGAACAGGGTCCGGATGCGCCCGATATCGGCGGCGAGGACCGGCCGGTCCACGGCGCGGATCCGGGCCGGGTCCGATGCCACGGCGAAGTCGAGACCCGAGATCTGGCGCAGCTTGCGCACGATCTCGTCGACCGAGTAGGCGCACGAGGTCCCGAGATTGACGGTGACGCAGGCGCCCCGGGCGACCTCGCCCGCCAGCGCCGCCGCCATGAAACCGCGCGCCGCATCCTCGACATGGACGTAGTCCCGCTTGGGCGTCAGGTTGCCGAGCGCGATGCGGCTGTACCCGGCCTTCAGCTGGGCGACGATCTCGGGCATCAGGTGCGGGTTGGTCTCGCCCGGCCCGATCACGTTGAAGAGGCGCACCACGACGGCCGGGAAGCCGCGCAGGCCCGCCATGTAGCGGACGTAATGCTCGCCATGCAGCTTGGTGAAGCCGTAGATGTCGCTCGGCTCGACGGCCGAGCCGTCCTCGGTATGCGGGCGCGTGTCCGCCTTGTAGACGGCGCCGCTGCTCGCGAACACGAAGCGGCAGCCCGGCGGGCAGGCGCTCAGGAGGTTCACGGTCCCGGCGACGTTGACGCGCACCGCGAGACCCGGATCCTGCTCGCATTCCGGGATGTAGTGGATCGCCGCGAGGTGGATGATCGCCTCGGGCCGGAAGGCCGCGACGGCGGCGGCGACCTCGTCCGGATCGGTGATGTCGCCGAGAACCACCTTCAGGCGGGAGAGCTCCTCGCCGGTGAAGCGCAGGCCGCCGTAGCGGAGCGTGTCGAGCACGCAGACCTCGTGCTCCGCGCTGAGCAGGCGCGACAGCGGGCGGCCGACGAACCCGTTCCCGCCGATCACCATGATCCTCATCTGAAGCCTCTCCTTCTGCGACCGTGTGCGGGGCACTCAGGACCGTGCCGGCGCCTCAGGCGGCGCCGGCATCCGGCGCACGGGCCTGCGTCATGACGAATCCGGTGGAGCGGGCCTCGGCCGGGCCGCCGATGGCGGGCCATTCCTCGGACCCCTCGATGGCGGGCGGCGGGGCGCCCGCGCCGCGCCCCCGCAGGCGGGACGCGTCCCGCACGGAGGCCGCGCAGGTCTCGAAGAAGGGCCGGTAGGCGGCGTAGTGGGCGCATTGGTCGGCGAAGCGCTCGTACCGGTGCTGGTCGAGATCGACCTGGGTCAGAACGAGGCCGCGGATGCGGATCGAGAGATCCTGGAGCCGCTGCAGCGTCGCCATCACCGTCCGGCGCGGCGTCCGGCCCCAGCGCACGGCCAGCACCACCGCGTCGGACAGGCGGGCGAGGGGCGCGACATCGACGACGAGCATCGCCGGGGGCGCCTCGATCAGCACCACGTCGAAGCTGTCGCGGGCGAGCGCCAGGAAGGCCTCGAACGACTCGCTCAGGAGGCGGTCGCCGCCATCCGGCCCGGTCGCGGTCCGCAGGAGCACGACCGGGCGGTCGCACAGGCCGTCGAGGAAGTCCTGGTGGTCGCCCGCCAGGACGGTCTCCAGGCTCGGCGCGTCCGGGGCGCCCAGCCGCGGTCCCGCCGTGTCGATCACCAGCGTGCGGGTGCCGCGCCCGGCAAGGAGCTTGGCGAGCGCCATGCAGAGGAGCGACTTGCCTTCCTGCGGCACGCAGGAGGTGACGAGCAGCACCTGGGGCGCGATCGGCCCGTGCGGCCAGCCGAGGGCGGCGGCGACCAGACGGACGGCCTCGTCGAACATCCGCACCGCGGCGGCGTCCGAGGCGGTCGTGATCGCCGGGATCATGCTGAGGCAGCGCGCACCGGTTTCCTCGGCCATCTCGCCGCCGGAGCGGTAGCCGGTGTCCCGCCGCTCGATGAGCAAGGAGAGGCCGGCGCCGGCCACGGCGGAGCCGATCAGGGTGAGGCCGAGGATCAGGGGGCGGTTCGGCCCCGAGGGCGTCGGCACCGGCCGGGCCCGCATGACGACCTGTGCCGTCGAGGAGGTCATGCCGGCGAGCGCGAGCGCCTGGGCGTGGCTGTCGTTGAGCAGCTTGAGCCGGTCGCGAATCGCCGCCGCATTGGCCTGGAGGCTGCGCAGCTTCGCCTCGCGGCCCATGGCGTTGATCACCGCGCTCTTGAGGGTGTCGACGCGCGCCGCCAGGGACGCCTCGTCGGCCGCGGCGCTCCGCACCTCGCTCTGCAGGTTGCCGATCGTCCGGTCGATCTCCTGGTGCAGGCGCTGCTCGGTATCGGCCAGGGCGGCCTGGGCCTGGAGGAAGCGCGGGTGGCGCGGCCCGGTTGTGCTCAGGCCGGCGAGCTCGCGCTTGGCCGTCTCGACGCTCTCCAGCATGCGCTGGATGACGGGGGCGCCGGTGAGGTCCTGGGCGGAGGGCACGCCGCCGCTCGCGAAGATCTCCTTCGCCCGCGTCAGGCGGGCCTCGGCCGCGAGGCGGGTCTGCCCGGCCGCCACGAGCTGCACCTGGACGTCGCGCAGCTCCTGCTGGGGCAGGTTCCCGCCCGAGCCGCTCTCGACGAAATGCGCCTCCCGGCGATAGGTCTCGATGGCGGCCTCGGCCTGCTGCAGCTCCTCGCCGGTCGCGTGGATCCGGCTCTCCAGCCACGCGCTCGCGCGCTCGGCCTCGGACACGGCCATCTCCAGGCGGTTGCGCTGGTAGGCCTCGACGAACGCATTGGCGAACTGCGCGGCGCGGTCCGGATTCTGTGCCGTGTAGGCGACCGTGATGAGATAGGCCCGCGTATCGTTGCTCACCGTGAGGCCGCGGGAGAGCTGGCCGGCGATCCGCTCGGCCTCGATCGCGGCCGCATCCGCGAGTGGCGCGGTGCCATGCCCCTCGAACAGCCCGCCGAGAAGCCGCGACAGCAGGCCGGGGCTGCGCGCATAGGCCGGATCGTCCTGCAGGTGGAGGTCGTCCACGACGCGGCGGGCGACCGACCGCGACTTGATCACCCGCGCTTCGCTCTCGACGATGGCGGATGCATCGAGCGCCGCTGCCGCCTGCGCGGCCTGTCCGGCCTGTCCGGCTTGTCCGGCCTGCAAGGCGGCAGGACGGGCGAGATCGACCTGGATCATGGCCTCGGCGGTGTAGCGATCCCGCAGCACGAAGCAGGCGGCGACGGCGACGGACATGGCGGCGATGATCAGGCCGCCGATCATCTGGCGATGACGCCAGAGTGCCGTCAGGGCACCGAGGCTCTGCGCCTCGTAATGCTGCCGCAGGTTGAGGCCCGAGCTCGCCTTCGGCTGCTGCTCCGGAACACAGTTCATTCCGTCCTCGCGCTCGTACCCGACCGAGGCGGCCTTCGCTCGGCGAGCTGGCCGCGTCGGGATCGGACGTGTGGATGGACGGCCCTGAAGAGTCGTCCGGCAATCGGATTGGACCGCGGCCGAGCAGTCCTTGGAACGGGCGAACATGGATTACCCCGATTGGGCTGTCCGTCGCCGTACCGACCGGCTGCCCGGCGCAGGGCGCCGCCGCAGGGCGCCGCCGGAGCGGGGCGCCGGGGGAGCCGGACGCCTGCGCGACGGGCCGGGCGCCGGAATTTGGCACCCAGGCGCCAACCTGAGGTGGTATCGACGACGGCGACGCCGGATCCGGCCTCACGGCCTCCGGATGCCGGCCCGTCGCGGCAATGCGGTCCCGTGCGAGACACCGAGAGCGGCCGCTGGGATCACCCGTTGATGACGATCGCGGTGTCGGACGTCCTCACCCGTGCGGGGCGTGGCAGACGATCGGCGCTCCCGCGTGAGACATCTCAGGTCACCACCGGCCAAGCCGACCGTGAGGGGTGAAACTGCGGCTGGAAACCGCAGCGGGATGAGCGCCCCTCCTGCGGCAACCAACTCCGCTCCTCATGCTGAGAGCGTGTGAATTTTTTGGATTTTCGACCTTCTAGCGTCCGCTAAGTGATTGATTTTATTAGGATCAGAAAAGTCCAAAACCGAAAGATTCACAGCCTCTGAGGTGCTGCGGCGCAGCCGCAGCACCTCAGCATGAGGAGCGGAGCGGCTTCCAGGCGGTCAATTTTATGGAGGGTTCAGCAACACCAGGACCGGGCCAGCCCGCCAGCAGCACGGCGCGTTCGCTTGATTGCGGCACGCTGTGGGATCCTCACGCGGGATCTGCGATCCCGGGCGATCCACCACGGCTGCTGCTCAAGTAGTTCTCTCATGTCTGTCCGGAAAAACCGCGACCGGTTCTCCGGCCGAACAGACGGCACATCAAGATTCGAGCTGCCGGATGCTTCTACGAGCATCCGGTTGGCATCAGGGCGTGAAGTCCGAGCGGATGACGTTCGCCGGATGAACGTCCGCGGCGGCGACCGCGCTCACCGAGGCGAGCCCGGCCTGCGGCAGAAGGCCGATGGCCGGCTCGGCGCCATTCAGGCAGGGCTCCTCCGCCGCGAGCGGCGACTCGGAACCGAGACGATGCTTCATCCCCCAGATGGCGGCCTGCGTGCGGTTCTGGACGCGCATCTTGCGGAGAATCGCCTTGACGTGCCCCTTGACCCGCCCGACCGGGATGGAGAGCTGCCGGGCGATGTCACGGTTCGACTCGCCGCGCACGAGGCAGGCGATGATCATCACCTCGCGCGGCGAGGGGCGGAAGGACTGCATCGTGAGGACCGGGTCGGACCCCGCCTGAGCCTGTTCCTCCGTCTCTTGCGTCGGCATGTCCGTCGGCGGCGTGGGCAGGCAGGGCACGACCCGATGCCCCATGAGCGCGAGTTCCACCGCCTGGATGAGGGTGTTCACTCCGGTCGTCTGCGTGAGGATTGCCGCGGCGCCGTTCTCCAGCATCGGGACGATCTGATCCTCGTTGGACGTCGAGCACAGGCAGATCAGGACGCTGTGCGGATAGCGCTCGCGGACCGCACGTACCTCGTCGAGCGAGAGCTCAACCTTCGGTTCGGCGCACAGGATCACGATTGCGGGAGGATTGGGTGTCCCGCCGGTCCGCGCGGCATCGGCGATCCGGTGCTCGACGGTGGTCACCTCGAAGCCCTTCGGGATGAGGAGCCGTCTCAACCCCTCCCGCAACAGCTCGGTCCCCCCGATGATCACCGTCTCCAAGCCGTCATGGCTTGCATGTCCGCGCGGGTTGAGGCTGCCCTGTTGCCCATTCATCATGACTGAACTCGATGCTAAGGAGCGCCGTGAGGCGGGAAGAGGGTACGCACGCGTACGGATATGCTCTATTTTGTACACGTTCTGACAGTTCACGCATTGATCAATATCAACATGCGGGCTCTTTCGGTGTGTTTATACAGCCATAGGTTGCTGTATCGATTGTATGAGTTGGATATCACGACTTGTCGCTGATTTGAACGTAATCGCCTGCGCAAGTCGGCCTACGCCCCAGGAGGAGCTTGCCGGAGGTGTGAGCATTTGCCCGTGTTGGTTCTTGTTCGACCGCTGAGCTTCAGGATCTGCGTAATACTGAGTATTGGCTGAATATTATGACAAATTAAGGAAAAGCCATTAATTTATCGCGGTTTTGGTGAGATTGCATCGGTCCGTGTCGACCTGAAGACGATTTTCGGAGTCGTCATCGCATGACAGCGCGCGGCTTCGGCCGGATTGCAACAGGCGGCAAGTGTCCTATCGATTTCGCAAGTCGTCGTGTTTCGGCCTTGGCGCATATGGGCCGAATGACGGGATTTCGGTTGCTGCGATGGCGTGTCATATCAACCGGATATGACCATGACCATTGGTTACGGTCTCGAATCGTCGCCAAATCTATTCGCCAAATCTCTTCGCCACGCCTCCGGCTTGGCATTGATCATGCGCGACGGGTCGACGGCCCGATGCCTCGGCCTTTTGGGCCCTTCAGCCTCTTGGTCCCTTGGGGTCGTGGCTGGCGGCATGTGCCGGCCGAGCGGCGATAACGCCATGCGACGCGCCGGCCGACCAAGCCGGGATTGCCGGGACGGGGCGCGCCGCGCGGGCCGATACCGGGCCTTTCCCCGTCCGGCGCGATCAGCCGCCCGGGGACGTCCAGCAGGGGAGGGCGGCCGAAGACGGGCTTGTCAGGTAGTGGGGGGAGAATGCGGCGAAGGCCTTGAGGCGCGGGACGTCCGGGATGTCGACGCGCCGGCTCCTCCATTCGAGCAGCTTCTTGCGGGAGAGGAGCTTCAGCACGCGGTTCGCGTGGACTGGCGAGATCCCGATCATGTCGGCCAGGTCGGCCTGCGTGATGTCGAGATCGAAGCCGTTCGCGTCGGCCAAGCCGATGGCCTGAAGGCGCACCAGCAGCTCACAGAAGATGTGAGCCATCTGTTTGTCGGAACCTCGGCCGGTGTTGCACAGCCACTCCTGCATCATGTTCATCTTCAGGAGGGTGTGGCAGCGGAGCGCATCGAGGATCTTCGGGTTGCCGCCGGCGGGCTGCACCGTCGACCAGGGTGAGACCCGGAGAATCGAGGACGCCGTCAGCGTGCCGATCGCGTATCCCAGCGGGCGGGCATCCGGCAGATGTCCGCAGCAGAATTCACCCGGCAGGATCAGGGAGAGGATCCGGCGCGACCCGTTCGGCAGGAGCCTGTAGAGGCAGGCCATCCCTTCGAGCAGAACGACGATGCTCTCCGCCCCACAAATCTCGGAGATCTCGGTCCGCGCAGGCACCGACAACGGACGCTGCGACGCCTGAGGGACAGTGTGCGACCATCCATCGTGAGCCGAGCCTCGCTGTTCCGGCCGTCTGGACAGACAGTGATACATCTCTTTACTCCGCGGCTTGGCGTCACCTGAGCAAATCGACCGGTGCGGCGAGGCAGCAGATGCCGGTCGAGCGCGGCGCGACTGCGCTCGACGTCGCTCCGCGCGTGACGCGTGAAGGCGGCCTGGCGGCGCCGCGGGGGACCGGGCGCCGGGGCGTGCGATGGGAAAGGGACCGTCTGGCGGCCGGATCGGGAGGGCTCAGCCGCGCCGCCTTGGAATCCTGGCTGATGATTGCAGGGACGCTGGAGCGATCCAGGTCCGGCACCGTTCCGGTCCATGATCCGGACAGCGAGACAGTCGAGAGAAGCGCGGGGCGAGGCAAGCCGCGAGCAGAGAACCAGTACCGAGCTGTCATCCGCGTACCGATCGAGTCATCGTGTCCTCCACGAGGTTGGATCGAGTGCCGCGGCATCTTCCTGTTCGGAGGCATCCAGGCACATTCAAAGCCGCCTTTTACCGCTACCACAAAAAATGTTAAATTTGCGATCACGTAACGGTTACAGATCGACCGCCGGAGCACTGTCGGGCTGCCGTGTACGTGATCGGACCGGATTGGTCGCAAGGGTGAAGTCCGCTTGCACATTGCAGCATTGATCAGATGAGTGGGACGCAATTCCAAATCCTGCCAATCTGCGGGCGGTGAGCCGATGGGCGCGAGGGGCTCGGCTCAATCGAAGAATCCGCCGGGCTTCTGGCCGCTTCTGTCGGGGGTTGGCCTGCTCGCTCCGGATGTCCGCGCTGCCGCTCTGGCGGCACGACCCCGCGCCGCGGCGGGGCGAGCCGGCCCCGCGGTACGGGTCGCGCCGGCGCCGGATCCCGGCGCGGTCGAAGTCCCGTCCGGGCGCGGCGGCGGGTTCGGCACCGGGCCGGCCGCGCCCTCGGCGACCGGCGTGTGGGGATCCGAGGGCCAGAATGCGGTGAAGGGAGTGCCCGAGATGGGCTGCGCAGCGTGGAAGCTCACGAAGCGGGGCGTAGGCGCGACCGTGGTCCGCAGGTCGTCTGCCGTGGCGACGTCCGCCGAGGGCGGGACGGCGGACGCACCCGCGGACGCGGGCTCTGTCGGCAGAGCGGCCGGCCGCGGCTGCGCGCTCTCCTGCGCGCGCTGCGCCTCGGCCAGCGCCGCCTCGGCCGCCGCACGGCCGCTGCGCGCCTCCGCGACCGCAGCTTCCGCCGCGGAGAGCGCCGTGGTGGCCTCGGCGAGCGACCGGCGCAGACCGGACACCTCGGCCTCGGAGGCGGCGAGAGCCGCCGCGGAAGTGTCGAGGGCCTGTGCGCGATCCGCTGCCTGCGCCTGCGCCCGCGTCAGCTGTTTCCGCAGGCCGCGCAGGGCTTCTTCGTCGGCGGCTGCCGCGGCGGCCCGCCGTCCGGCCTCCTGTGCCCGGGTCTCCGCCTGGGCGGCCTGCGCCCGGGCAGCCGCCTCCGCCTCCCGGGTGGACCTGACCTCCTGGGAGAGGGCCGCGACCTGCGCTTCGGCCTGCGTCAGGCGGTGCGCGGACTCGTCCCGCCTTCCCGCATCCGCGGAGTGGGGGCGTAGCGCGGCCGGCCCGAGCGCGGCCCCGATCGCAGTCCCGAAGAGCAGGGCCGCCACCATGCGCGCGAGCCGCGGGACGGGGGGCCTGGGGCGAACGGGCGCCGGCGGCGCCTCGAAGAGATCCGGATATTCCCGCCGGAACGCCTCAGCCCAGTTCGCGGCTTGGCCTGCGGCGTCCGGTGCCGGACTCGGCTTGCTGCGGCTGTCAGCCGGAGGCGAGCGCCGATCGGAGGGATCGCCGGCGGAGGCGCCGGGCATGCGGAGCGCGGGCGTGAGCGGTCGTAAGAGCATGGCCTGCCGTGACCTCCTGCCGTGTCTCTAGGCGTGATCTCCTGGCGTGATCTCCTGGCGTGATCTCTTGGCGCCGGTCCTCATCCGCCGCGTCCCTGCGACCCGCTCCGGGGCCCCGGCGGAGCCGCCTCACGCCGCCATGGCCGCGCCGGTCCGGTCCGGAGGTCGGCCGGGGTCATGCCAGCACTCCCGCCCAGGCGAGGACGAAGGCCCCGAGCAGCGCGGCTCCGAGCAGGATGCTCGGCACGTCGTTCAGCGCGAAGGCGACGGGATCGTCGTCGAGCTCCCGCCGCGCGGCAGCGAGCCAGATGCGTGAGAACCAGAGGAACAGGATGACCGGAAACGCCCAGAGCCAGGCCACGTTGCCGTAGAGATCGTGCCGGAAGGCATCGAAGATGATGTAGAGGACGATCGTGACGGTGCTCGCGATCCCGGTGCCCGTGCCGAGCGCGAGCAGGAGCGGCCCGTCGCTGGCCATGTAGCCCCGGCTCGAGACCTTGCCTTCGCCGCGGTCCCGCCAGCGCTCCACCTCGATGTAGCGTTTGGCAAAGCAGAGCGAGCCAAACAGGAACATCGAGAAGACGAGGAGCCAGGGCGAGGGAGGGACGGCGGCCGCGACCGTGCCGAGGACGAGCCGGAGCGTGAACAGGCTGGCCAGCACCAGCACGTCGAGGATCGGCACGCGCTTGAGCGACAGGGAATACGCGACCGTCAGCAGGGTATAGCCGAGCAGGGCCGCCACCACGGCGGGCCCCACGAGAGCGCCGAGGGCGAAGCCCAGGCTCAGCCCGAAGGGCACGAAACCCGCCGCCGCCGCGACCGGAAGGCGTCCGCACGCGATGGGACGCCGGCATTTCGACCAGTGGCGGCGGTCGTCGGCGACGTCCCAGAGGTCGTTCAGGACGTAGGTCGAGGATGCGATGACGCAGAGGGCCGCACAGGCGAGCAGGACCTGCAGCATGCGCGCGGGGTCTGTCGCCACGCCGCCCAGCACGGCCGGTGCCACCACGAGCAGGTTCTTCGCCCATTGGTGAGGCCGGGCGCATTCCAGCAGCGCCGGCAGCATCGCGGGCGTGGGAAAGCTGATGACCGCCTTGCCGAAGCGGTGGGAGGCATTCCCGGTGAAGCGGGCGCCGCCGACCGCGATGACTTCGTCGGCGAGGGACCAGATGGGGTAGTCCGCGCGGCTGTCGCCCGCATAGGCGAAGCCTTGCGGGAAGGCGCGCGCCAGCGCCTCGGCCTTGCGCCGGCCCTTCAGGTTGATCACGCCGTCGCTGGCCAGAACGCCGTCGAACGGGCCGTAGCACTCCGCCACCGCCCGCGCGATCGCGCCATCGGCGGCGGTCGCCAGGTAGGTCTTGCGGCCGCGGGCGCGCTCGGCCGCGAGATAGTCGTAGAACGCTTCGTTCAGCGGCAGCAGCTTCGGATCGAGCAGGACCCGCCGGGCGAGTTCCTGTTTCAGCCGCGCACGGCCTCGTATCAGCCAGTAGACGATCGCGATCACTCCCAGAGGATTGAGCCGGAGGAACGCGAGAGCGCATTCAAACAGGAGGTTCGTGCGCAGAAGAGTGCCGTCGAGATCGACCACCAGCGGTGCTGTCGAGCTGGAACGAGGCCGATTGTCTGCAGGCTCATCCGCCAGCACCTGGGTCCCGGCCATTCCCGCCTCCGCTGCCGCTCGTCCTGACATCGGCAGGACTGTGCCAGAGGCGGGCGCGGCCGGAATGAGTTCTTTCGGGGTACGCGCGTGGGCCTTGCGGCCTGCTGACTCTCATCCGGAAGGGAGCGCGGCGCGGGGCCGGGGTGAGGGCGGCTGCCCGCGTGCAGGCCGCTCGGCCTCGCGACCATCGCAGCCCGGGCGAGGTCTCGGGGAGCCGACGGCGCCTGAGCCGGGTGGCGGGACTCCGCCCCGCCACCCGGCCTGGATGTCTTTGCTTCCGCCTCAGTCTTGTCGCCGAACCGGGCTCCGCTTCGGCGGGGAGCGCTCTCGTCCGAGGGCGCGGATCCCGGTCCGTCGGACAATGCTCTAGCTCCGCCGGTCCCTCATCGGCGAGGCGATCCCGAAGGGATCGCCCGGTCGGGGCGCATGGCGGGGGCCGCGATAGACCATCACCGCGCCGACCCCCAGGCCGAAGATGCACCAGTGCCAGATCCCCACCATCGGCCCTTCGATCGCCACATCGAAGCTGGCATCGATGACGATGGCGAGGCCGTAGCAGGTGATCCAGAGCAGCAGGTTCGCCCATTGGATCTCGCCGCGGCGGCGGGCGGTCGCGAAGGCGCTGAGCAGCATCAGGAACCACGCGCTCTCGGCGGCAAACCAGAGCGCGATGCCCGGGACCCCGGCGCGGGCCAGGATCGTGTAATGCACGTTGTGCGGGGAGCGCAGGGGCGGGCCCTTGAGCTCCGGGCCGAGCGTGAACCCGTCATCGATCGACAGGTTCACGCCGAACCCCTTGCCGGTCCAGAAATAGGGACCGTGAAGCGTGTAGGTCTCGATGGTCTGCCACCAGCGCAGCCGCCACTGCTTGGTCCCGTCGAGATTCGAGGCGTTGCTCCGCCCGATGAGGCTCTCGAAGTTGCGGACGATCTGCTGCGGGCCGATGCTGCGGCCGTCCTCGAGCTTGATCTCGAGGCCGGCCGCATAGGCCGAGAGGAAGATGAGAAACCCGGCAAGGAGCGGCAGGGCGACCAGCCGCAGGCGGCCGCTGAGGACGATCGCCAGGGCGGTCGGCACCAGTACGGTCAGCATCGCGCCGCGGCTCGGGGTGATGAAGGCGATGCTGAGCAGCAGGAAGGCGCACCAGAGATAGCCGACGCGCCGGAAGCCGAGCATCACGAAGATGAGCGATCCCGCGAGGTGGATCGCGGCCTCGCCGAGGCGGACGTAGATGAAGGGAACGTCGAGCCCGGGCCAGGTCGGGAAGTTGGGAAAGACCACGCTGACGTTGAGGATGGCGGGCGCCACGATCCCGTAGAGCGCCGCGAAGGGAGCATAGGCGGCGAGGATCCAGCCGATGCGCTCCGGCTTCTCGATCAGCAGGCTCGCCACCACCAGGGCAAACACGCCGTAGATGACGACGACGCTGTCCCGCAGGGCGTCGAAGCCGTAGACCGGCAGGAACACCACGGTGCGGCAGACCACCCAGGCGATCAGGACCGCCAGGATCAGCATGGGCAAGGCGCTGCCGAGCGCCAGCCAGCAGCGGGTGCGGATGAACACGACCACGCCGAGGATCAGCAGGATCTCGCCGATCAGGAGGGGCGGAAGGCCCACATAGGCGAAGCCCTTGCCGGCGAGCGCGTAGCCGGCGAGGCAGATGCACAGGAACCGGACATAGCCGTCATGCGAGACGAGGCGGAACGGCGCGGCGCGACCGGCCAGGGCGGCCCCGAGGCCGCTCGCTGCGGCCGATCCGGCGGAACTCGGCAGCGGGCGCATGGCTCAGAGTCCCGACTGAACCGCATCGGGGGCGCCGGTCCCGCGACGCGGGCCGGTGCTCGCCGATCGGAAGGTGACGCTGCGATGCCCGAGGAAGTTCAGCACCGCGCCCGCTGCGATCGCCGCCGCGTGGGCGAAGGCCAGGGCCGCCTCCCCGTCCCACCAGGGTGCGAGCGCGATGCGGACGAGTTCGGCCGCTCCCGTGACCACGACCGAGGTGGCGAGATTGACGGCGATGAAGTCGCGGATCTCCAGGCGGAGCGGGCGCGCGGAATACGGGAACACGAAGCGCCGGTAGAGGATGAAGCCCGCCACCATGCCGAGCCCTGCCGCCGTCCAGACCGCGAGCCAGAACGGCAGGACCAGGGAGAGCGGGAACCGGGCGAGCCAGTTGAGCGCGGCGGCGGTGCCCCCGGCGAAGAGGAAGCGGATCGCGGGCGGCAGCGCCGCAAGCGGCCGCAGCGGCGGCGCCCGGCGGGCCGGCAGGGGGAGCCTGCTCATGCCCGGGCCGGATCCAGCTCGGCCGCGGCCGGGGCGACGGGGCGGGCGGCCTCGGCCTGGAGCCGGTGCAGGAGGACCAGCACCGCCAGCACCGCCGCGAGCCGCCAGGATTGCAGCGGGGCCGCCAGCGTGCCGGCAAGGTGCTCCGAGATGTTCCAGTAATTGCCGATCGCCACCAGGCACAGGCCCCACAGGACGAGCCGGCCGCGGCGGCGCGGCGCGTCGGGATCACCCGCGAGAGCGAAGAACAGGATGACCAGCACCGGGAAGGCGATGCCGTAATGGTGCCCCCAGGCGATCGGCGAGGCGAGGGTGAAGGCCATGGCCGCGGTCGAGAGGTCGAGGAGGGCCGCCCGGCGCGCCCCGGGGCGCGGGAACAGCGCATAGGCCACGATGAGCACGGACGACCACAGGGTCGCGCTGCGCACCAGCGGCGTCGGCGGCGGAAACGCCGAGTAGTCGAACTTCAGGACCTCATCGGGGAACATCAGCCCGTTCATCAGCCCGTTGACGGAGGTGTTGTCCCAAAAGATCTCCCCGCGCTGCGAGATGTAGGTCAGGACCGACAGGTAATCGAGGTGATTGCCCAACCCGAAGAGGGCGACCGAGGCGGCGAGGCCGAGGCCGAGGCTGGCGGCCTGGCCCGCCGCGAAGGCCGTCTCCCGCCGGATCAGCGCCCAGACGAGAAACAGGGAGAATTGCGGCTTCACCAGGCAGACGAGGCCGATGCAGAGCCCGGCCAGGAGCCGGCGTTCCCACAGCCAGAGCAGGCAGGCGAGCGCGAAGAGCGCGTTGAGGAGCGCCTGGACCTGGCCGAGGCGCCAGGCGATCATCAGCGGATAGAAGAACAGCGCCGCGCCCGCGAAGAGGGCCGCAAGCAGGCTGGCCGGCCCGGCGCCGCCCGCCCGCAGCGGGCTCTGCGCGATCAACTGGCGGCAGATCAGGAAGATCAGGACCGGCATCGCCAGGATGCTCACCCAGACCAGGCGGTTGAGTTCGGGCACGCCCGGCGTGATGCCGAGCGCCTCGAGGGCGGCGTAGATCAGGAGCGAGCTCGGCGGGTACTGGAACTTGACGTGCTCGACGAAGAACAGGTCGTAGAGGGGCGCCGGATGCGCCGCGGTGATGCGGGCATAGGCGCGGCCCATCGGCATCCACGAATCGTCGAGCGCGCCCGCGAGCGTGAACCAGCTGTAGGCGCTGCCCACATAGCCGCCGAGCCGGAGCGCGATGCCGCAGGCGATCATGGCGGCGATGGCGGAAGCGGCCCAGAGCAGGGGCGGCCGGAGGAGCGGCGCGGCGGGCGGATGCGCGCGGGGCCGCTCGGCCGCGGCGGCGCGCGCTGTGGCGCGGGAGGCTCCCTCGGACATGATGTCTCCCGATTGCATCGCGGCAGGCCGGCCCTCGGCCTGGTGCCGCCGGCTCATCCCGGACGATAGAAACGGCGGCCGCGGCGGCCTACGGCCCCTTTCGGGCTAGTGCTTGGGAGCGGCGCCCGATCGATTGAAGCCTCGCTCTGATCGCAGCATATCCTGTGAGACGTCTGGCGGCCGATCTCGCGAAATACATCGGTTCATCTGCCGCGCGACGGTGCGTTCGCGCTGGAGATCGACCGTATGTCCGAGCGTCGGGGGGAGATCCAATGGCTCAGGGCGGTGGCGGCGCTCGAGGTGGTGGCGGTCCATTCCGACCTCGCGACGAAGCACATCGCGCGCGCCTCCATCCTCCAGGGATGGTACCCGACCGTCGGCGGGATCGGCGTCGAGGTGTTCTTCGTCGTCTCGGGCTTCATCATGTGCATGGTGGCCTCGCGGGCGCCGAGCGCCGGGAGCTTCATGCTCGGACGGATCCGCCGGATCATCCCGCTCTGCGTGCTCTTCACCTCGCTCGCGGCCCTCATTCACTATACGTCCGCGCAATACCTGATCTCGCCGACCGACATCACGCTCGGCACCCTGATCCGGTCCTACCTTGCCCTGCCGCAATGGCAGTTCCCGATCCTCGGCCCCACCTGGACCCTCGAACACGAGATGATCTTCTACGAGATCGTCGCGGCGACGCTGCTCCTCGGCGCCCTGACGCGGGCCAGGAAGCTCGCACTCGCCGCCCTCGTGGTGGCGCTCGGCGGCCTCGGCTGCTGGCTCGGCCCGCGGCCGGAGGTCTCCGTCTGGACCTTCCATGTGGCGAGCCCCTACATGCTGGCCTTCGGCTTCGGCTGGCTCCTGCGCTGCTGCGAGGAGGGCTCAGGGGGCGGGCGCGTCGCGATCGCCGCCGCCTGTCTGGCGGCGACGTCCGTGGCGGTCGTGGTCGGGAATGCCTGGAGCGACCATCTCGTCCTGCGGATCGGGATCGCCACCCTCCTCTGCGCGATCGTTCTGCTCGGCCGCCGCGTCCTGTCGGCGGATTGCGCGCTCAACCGGCTGGCCTGGCGTCTCGGCGACGCCTCGTTCAGCCTGTACCTGACGCACTGGTTCATCCTGTCGGCGAGCGGCAAGCTCGCGGGCGTCGCAGCCATCCCGGAGGATCTCTCGCTCCTCGTGCGGCTGGGGGCCATCCTCATCGCCGTCGCGGTCGGCGTGATCGCGTACCGGGTGATCGAGGTGCCGATCGAGCAGTTCCTGCGCGGGGGGCTCCCGGGCCGCAAGCCGCTCCCGCAGATGGCCCGCCCCTGACGGGCCGCCGGCGGCGACGGCGCGATGCCGGCCACGGGGCCCGGGAATCTCTCAGGCGCTTCCATGGGCGCCTGACGGATTCTCACATTGATCGATCGCATGTCCGGACTGCGAAAAGGTGTCCGCTTCGACGGAGAATGTGCTCGGAGGCGCCCTGGCCATGACGCAGCCGCATCCTTGGGCGATGCTCCTCGGCCCCCTCTTCGCCCTGGCATTCGCCCCGGCGCTCGGGGCGGGCCCCGACGAGGCCGGGCGGCCCGAATGCCCGGCGGGTGCGATCCGCATCGCGCCGGGATCGTCGATCCAGGAGGCGGTCGACCGGGCCGGGGAGGGCGCCAGCTTCTGCATCGGGGCGGGCCTCCACCGGATGCAGATCGTGACGCCGCGCAACGGGCAATCCTTCTTCGGGGAGAAGGGCGCGGTCCTCGACGGATCGCGCCGCCTCATGGGTTTTGCCCGCAGCGGTCGCTTCTGGGTCGTGAGCGGCCAGCCCTTCCCCCTCGAGACGCGGGGATCCTGCCTCGCCGGTCGCCCCTGCACCCGGCGGGCCGGGCTGTTCCTGGACGGGGTGCCGTTGCGGCAGGTGGCGACGCCGGAGGAGATGACCCCCGATACCTTCCTGTTCGACGTCGCTGCCGGAACCATCTCCCTGGCCCGGGACCCCGCGGGCCACGTGGTCGAGACGGCGCGCGCCGCCTTCGCCTTCTCGGGCCGGGCCGCCGACGTGCGGATCAGCGGCCTCCTGATCGAGAAGTACAACAGCCTCGCGCAATACGGCGCCGTCCAGGCCGCGGCGGGGCGCAATTGGCAGATTTCGTATTCCGAGCTGCGCTTCAACAGCGGCGCCGGAGTCGCGCTCGGCTCCGGCGGCAGCCTGTCGGACAGCGACATCCATCACAACGGCCAGCTCGGCGTCGGCGGCACCGGGAAGGGGTTCTCCATCCTGCGCAACCGGATCTGGGCCAACAACACCCACGGCTATGATCCGGAATGGGAGGCCGGCGGCGTCAAGATCGCGCTCGCCCGCTCCGTCGTGCTGCGCGGGAACCATGTCTTCGAGAACGGAGGACCGGGCCTCTGGTGCGACATCGATTGCGAGCATGTCCTGTTCGAGGACAATCTCGTCGAGCGCAATGCCGGGCCCGGCATCTTCTTCGAGATCTCGCGCGAGGCGACGATCCGGAACAACCACCTGCGCCGCAACGGGGCCGGCCGGCACGCCTGGGTCTGGGGAGCGGAGATCCAGGTGGCGGCCTCGGCGGATGTCGAGGTCACGGGGAACGACCTCACGGTCGCGCCCGGCGGGCACGGCATCATCCTCGTCGACCAGGGCCGCCCGCATGCCCGCGGCGGCGGCTTCTACGAGACGCGCGGCAACAACGTGCACGACAACACCACGACCTTCGACGAGATCGGCCGCTCCGGCGGCACCTCGGACGTGCCGAACGGCCACCCGCAGGCCGGCATCATCGAGGCCGGCGGCAACCGATTCGACCGCAACACCTATCTCTACCGGCCGGGCTTCGAGCCCCTGTTCCTGTGGGGGCCGGAGATGTCCTTCGCCGGCTTCCGGAAGGCGGGCCAGGAGGGGAGCGGCCAGCTGCGGCAGATCGGGGCCGCGGGCTCGGGGAAGTAGCGCCTGCCTGCGATCCGGGGTGGTCGTCCGCCCGCCTGCACCCCTGCCCGCGGGCAGGGGTGCAGGCGGCGGGGGATCAGACGGAGCCGCTGCGCGGCAAGTCTCGTGCTGGATCCCGGGTCGCATTCCGCTGGCGCTGCATGCGCCCGGGAAAGAGAGAGCGGACGACGGGAGGTCGGGCGAGCCGAGCGTCGATCGTCTCCGGATGCGTCGTCAGACGGAGGTCGTCGCGTGGGCTGCTGCGGTCTCGATCGACCGCGCACCATCTTGGGGCGCGCTGGTCCGCATGTCTCACCCTGAAGTTTCATCCGTCAGGACCGGCGCTGCCGGTGCGATTTTCGATCGCCGCCTCAGCATGAGGAACAGGGCGGCTTCCACGCAGGTCGGTTTCTCCTTTTAGGCCGTTCCGAGGCGGCGGAGCCGCTCCAGCCACAGCTTCATGCGCGGCCGGACATGCCTCACATAGGCGAGGGGGCCCTGCCCCCAGAGGCGCAGGGGAATCACGTAGTCGCTCACCGGCATCGCGTCGTTCGCCCATTCGCGCTTGTGCGGGTAGGCGGGTGCGAGGAAGTCGAGCACCTCGATGCCGATCTCCGCGGCCTGCTCGACCATGGACCAGAACAGGAGACGGCCCGGGCCGTGCTCGGCGAAGCGGTCGTCGTAGCTCTGCACGAGCGACGCATAGTAGCCCTGCCGCAGGATGCCGGCCTCCACGGCGGCCGTGTGCCCGCCGACGCTGAGGCGGGCCACGAGAAAGTCCGGGCAGGCCGCGATCGCTTCCAGGAAGAAGCGGTTTGCCGGATGGGCATAGCCGGCGCTGATCCGCCTCGTGCGGTTGAGCCACGCATGTTTGAGGCGCAGCGCCTCGCGCATGGCCTCCACGCGTCCCGCCGCGTCGCCGACGAGCTCGAAGGCCACGGGACCGTGTTCGGCAAGGTCGCGCTGATGGCGCCGGAGCGTGTTGCGGGTCCGGGCGGACCGGCGCCGGACCGGGCCATTGCGTGCATCCGGCCGGAAATCGCTGAAGGGCGCTTCCTCGCTCCGCGTGACGCAGCCGCCGCAACACTCCGCCAGCAGGGGCGCCATGGCCGCATCGGCGCGCACGCCCCTGAACATGATGGCGTCGACGCCCCGGAACGACGTCAGGGTTTCCCAGGCGGCCGTGATCCACGGCTCGCGATGGATTCCCCGCTCCACCAGCGCGTCGCTGTATTGCGTCGCCGGCTCGCCGAGCATGTGCAGGATCCGAAAGGGACCGAGATGCCGCAGGACGAGCGGCAGCAGCACGACGAGGCGGTCGCCGCTCCAGAGGCTGACGATATACGGCGTCTCGCGGCAGCCGGCGCGCCGGCTGGCCTCGACCCAGGCGCGGCACCAGGAATAGCTCTGGAAGACCGATCCGTCTGCCCGCGCTTCGAGGTCGCTCCAGGGTCTCTCCAGATGCGCGAGATCATGGTCGATCGTGGCGCTCCAGGATCGAGGAGCAGCCACTTCCGGCACGGACGCGAAGTCGGACACTGAGAGGGCATCGTGCATCGCGAAGCGACCCAAATCGGTTCAGCTTCAATATGCCCTTGTTTTTTTTCTATGTGGAACAACCGCAGGGTGGAGCATTCGTATTACGCGGCCGATGATGGGCGTACCACGAAAGAACACAAAAGTGATTTAACGGACAGCTTAGTCTATGCCTCGACCGAATGACCAGATTATCGGAGGCCAGCCGTGCAGACGGATGTTGCCGTGGTCGGAGGGGGACTGGCCGGCGCGCTGGCGGCCGCCATGCTCGGACGTGCCGGGCACGATGTCGTCATCATCGACCCGCATGAGGTCTACCCTCCCGATTTCCGGTGCGAGAAGCTGGAACAGGGCCATATGGAAGTCCTGGGCCGCTGCGGTCTCGCGGAGGCCGTCCTGCGGACGGCCACCCATACCGGTCAGCTCTGGATCGCCCGCTTCGGCCGCATCGTCGACAAGGTGCCCTTCGATCAGTACGGGTTGGCCTATGATCGGCTCGTCAACGCCATCCGGGCCGAGATCCCCCCCTCCGTTCGCGTATGCCGGGCCTTCGTGGATGCGGTCACGCCGCATGCGGACGGCTCGCGGGTCCGTCTGTCGGGCGACCGGGAGATCCGGGCGCGCCTCGTCGTCCTCGCGAGCGGGCCGAACTGGACCTTGCGCCAAGCGCTCGGCATGTCGCGCGAACTCGTCAGCCCCTGTCACTCGATCACGATCGGCTTCGATCTGGAACCGATGGATGGCGGCGACTTCGCCTTTCCCGGCCTGCAATACAATCCGGAACGCGGCGCAGAGGGCATGGCCTATCTGAGCCTGTTTCGGATCGGGCGGTCGATGCGGGCCAACCTGTTCCTCTACCAGGCCCTGAAGAGCCCGTGGCTGAAGAGCTTCCGCGAGGATCCGGATGCGGCGCTGCGGACATTGATGCCGAGGCTCGCCAGGGTGATCGGGTCGTACCGCGTGGTCGGCCCCATCAAGGTCCGGCCGACGGATCTGTATCATCTGCGCGATATCGAGCGGCCGGGTCTCGTGCTGGTCGGCGACGCGTTCGCGACGCCGTGTCCGGCCACCGGGACCGGCTCGCTGAAGGTCTTCACCGATATCGAGCGGCTGTGCCGCGTCCATATTCCGCGCTGGCTCGAGACGCCGGGCATGGGCGAGGAGAAGATGCGCGCCTTTTACGCGGACCCGGTCAAGACGGCCTGCGACGCGATGTCGGTGGCCAGGGCCTTCGAGCTGCGCGCGCTCTCGATCAACCAGGGGCTGTCCTGGGAGGCGCGGCGCTGGCTGCGCTTCGGCATGCGTCTTGTGCGCTGGGCCTCGCGCTCCGCGCTGCAGATCCCGGTCCGCATGCTGGAGCGGAGCCGCCGCTCCGCCCCGAGTTCGGCGGATTCCGTGGGCTGACGCCGGACAGGGGGCCCAGTCCCCGATAGGCGGGATCCCGGCTCAGGCGTCCGATCGCGAGGCCGTGCCGCTGCTTTTCTCGCCCGCCCGCTCCTCCCGCCCCTGGCAGGCGCCGCACTCGCCCTCGATCTCGACGATGCGGCTCGCCGGGCGGAATCCCGCCTGCGCCAGGGTGCGATCGAGCCCGCGCTCGATCTCCGCCGAACTGGTCTCGTCGACAGATCCGCAGGCCCGGCAGATCAGGAAGACCACACCCTCGCCCTCGTGATGGCTGTGCTCGCAGGGCACGAAGGCGTTGCGGCTGGCGATCCGGTGGACGAGGCCGTTCTCGGTGAGGAAGTCGAGGGCGCGGTAGACCGAGACCGCGGCCACCCGGCGTCCCGGCGCGCTCAGGCGCTCGGCAATGTCGTAGGCGCCGAGCGGACGCGTCTCCGCGGCGATCACCTCGAGGGTGCGCTGGCGCAGGGGTGTGAACTGCAGGCCCCGCTCGCGGCAGAGGCGCTCCGCCCGCGCCAGCAGGCCTGCCCGGCTCTCGCCGCTGCAGCCATGGCCTGTCCGCGCGTGCTCGTCCATGCTCGCTCTCCGGTTGACACGCCCAGCCTGTTACAGTGTAACAGGCTCCGGCCGTCAAGGGGGCGTCGAGGGTGCCCGGCCCCCTCTCAACCAAATGGTGAGCGGGACGGCCTTTGTCAGGGCTCCGGTTAAGTCACGCCCCGAGTGAACGAGGAGAGGCCGCGATGGAGGCCGAGTTGCACGCGTCCGCGCACCGAGGCCCGGCGGCGCATCCGCCCGCCTCCCTGCTGGGGCTCGGCCTGGTGCCGCGCCTCGCGCTCGCCGGCCTCGCCGCCGTCTGCGTCTGGGGCGCGATCGCCTGGGCGGTGAGCGCATGACGGCGCCGCTCGCCGCCGGCGCGGTCGCCTTCCGGGGCCTGACGCTCGGCTATGACCGCCATCCGGCGGTGCACCATCTCGACGGCGTCCTGCCCGCCGGCGGGTCCCTCGCGGTGGTCGGCCCGAACGGGGCGGGAAAGTCGACCCTGCTCAAGGGCATCATCGGCGAGGTGGCGCCGCTCGACGGGCGCATCGAGCATCCCGGGCTGGAGCGGCGCGATTTCGCCTACCTGCCGCAGGCCGCCGAAATCGACCGCAGCTTCCCGATCGGCGTGCACGATTTCGTGGCGATGGGCCTGTGGCGCCGGATCGGCGCCTTCGGCGCACTGCGCCCGCATCGCCGGGCGGTGGCGGAGGCCCTCGCCACGGTCGGGCTCACCGGCTTCGAGCGGCGGCCGATCGGCACCCTGTCCGGCGGCCAGCTACGGCGCGCGATGTTCGCCCGCGTGATGCTGCAGGACGCGCGCGCGGTCCTGCTCGACGAGCCCTTCGCGGCCGTCGACAGCCGCACCACCGCCGACCTCCTCGACCTCGTGCATCGCTGGCGGGCGGAGCGCCGCACCGTGATCGCGGTGCTGCACGATTTCGATCAGGTGCGCCGGCACTTTCCGACCACCCTGCTTCTCGCCCGCGAGGCGGTGGCCTGGGGCGACACCGAGGCGGTGCTCACGGCCGCCAACCTGCGGCGCGCCCGTCAGCTCTGCGAGGCTTGGGACGACACCGCGCCCGTCTGCCGCGGGCCGGCCGTCCATGCCCACGAGGCCCATGCCCATGAGGTCCATGCCCATGAGCATGCGCATCGGCATGACGGCGCGCATTCCCATGGCGGCGCAGCGCAAGACCGCGAGCACGCTGCGTGATCGATCTCCTGACCGGACCCTTCGCCGAGTTCGCCTTCATGCGCCGCGCCCTCGCGGGCTGCGTCGCGCTGTCGCTGAGCGCGGCGCCCGTCGGCGTCTTCCTGACCTTGCGCCGCATGAGCCTGATGAGCGAGGCGATGAGCCACGCCATCCTGCCCGGCGCCGCCGTGGGGTTCCTGCTCGCCGGGCTGTCGCTGCCGGCCATGACGCTCGGCGGCCTCGCGGCCGGGCTGGCGGTGGCCTTCCTGTCGGGCGCGATCTCGCGCGCGACGGTGCTGCGCGAGGATGCGAGCCTCGGGGCCCTCTACCTCCTGGCGCTGGCATCCGGCGTCCTGATGATCTCGGCTCGCGGGACCTCGGTCGATCTCCTGCACATCCTGTTCGGCACCGTGCTGGCGCTCGACGATTCCGCGCTGCTGCTGCTCGGCGCCATCGCGGCCGTGACGCTCCTCGGCCTCGGCCTCGCCTACCGGCCGCTCGTGCTCGAATGCGTCGATCCGCTCTTCCTGCGCTCGGTCAGCCGGGCGAGCGCGCCGGTCCACTACGCATTCCTCGGTCTCGTCGTCCTCAATCTCGTCGGGGGCTTCGCGGCGCTCGGCACCCTGCTCGCGGTCGGGCTGATGCTGCTGCCCGCGGTGAGCGCCCGCTTCTGGGCCGCCGACATCTCCGGGCTGATCCCGGTCGCGATGGCGCTCGGCCTCGTCTCCAGCGTGGCGGGCCTCCTCCTCTCCTACTATGCCGACCTGCCGAGCGGCCCGGCGATCGTGCTCACGGCGGGCGCCCTCTACCTCGCCTCGATGCTGCTCGGCTCCCGCGGCGGCCTGCTGTGGCGGCTCTTCCCGGGGCGCCACCTCGAAGCCTGACCGGTCTTCGCCCCAGCTATTCCGCGGCCGGGCGCCTCGCTGCGGCGCCGGCGAGGATCTCCTCGTAGAGCCGCAACAGTTCGGCGCCCTGATCGGCGGCGCTGCGGACCGGCCCGGTGCGCGGCGGCGGAGCCTGGAAGCGCGCCACATCCCCGTCGATCTCCGAGAGCACCGCGCGCAGCGGCCCCGGCGTCGCGACGTCGATGACGAATCCGTCGACGCCCGGCGTGATGTCCTCGCCCACGGCGCCCCGGTCGCTCGCCACCACCCACAATCCGAACAGACGGGCCTCCCGCGAGACGAGACCGAAACTCTCCGGCCACAGGGAGGGCACCAGGAGCACGTCGAATTCCTGATAGAGCCTGCCGATCTCGCTCTGGGGCACCGGGCCGACGATCCGCACCGGCGTCGTGCCCCAGATCTCCTCGCCGACGTAGCCGGCCTCCTGGGCGAGATCGACGAGGGTGAAGCTGAGGTTCCGGAACGGGGTGGTCCGCAGCACCGCCTCGATCAGCGGCGCGCCCTTGTGGGCCTCGCGGCCGCCGACATGGCCGAGGCGGACCCGGGGGCCGGTGCCGCGCGGCCGTTCAGGCGCCTCGAGCCTGGGGAGGCCGTTCGGCACGCTGATCGTGCGCGGGAAGCCGGCCTCGCGATAGAGCTTCGCGAAGGATTCCGACACGGCGAGGATCCGGTCGGCGCCGCGCAGCAGATGGCCGAGGCGCCGGCGTCGCAGCACCTGCGCCATCACGCCGAGCGGCGCATCGGCGGCGGGCTCCAGCGTGTCGGGGCCCGGCCGGACCACCCGCCCATCCCGGTCGAGCAGGAACTGGTGGTCGGAGATCCACCAGCCGTCGTGCAGCGTGACGAGATGCGGGATGCCGCGCGCCTGCACGGCCTCGACGACATCGGCGGTCAGCCGCTGCACGCAATGGAAATGGACGAGGTCGGGCTCCATGCGGTCGAGGAAATCCGCAAAGATCTCGCCGATCATCGGGTTGAACGGCCGCCAGTCCATGTTGACCTCCATCGGCGTGGAGATCCGCAGGACCGGAATGCCCCGGTAGGAATCGATCCGCGTGCAGCCCGCCGGCTCGACCCCCTCGTCGCTCGCCGCCACGCTGAAGTCGAAGCGGGTGCCGGCGTGGTCGAGGAAGTGGTCGAGGTTGTCGCGCACCACGCGGGTCGCCCCGCCGATCGTCTGGGGCGGGAAGAACACGTTGACGAGGAGGATCCTGGGCTTCGTCCGCGCGGCGGGCGCCGCGGGCCTGCGCGGCGGGGGCAGGAACGCGGCGAGCGTCTCCACCGCCGCGTCGAGGGTGTAGCGGCGGCGCGCCTTGCGTCGCGCTGCGAGGCCGATCCGGTGGCGCAACTTCAAGTCGGTCACCAGGCGTTCGAGCGCCGCCTCCCATGCCTCCGGCGTATCGGCAAGGAGCACGTCCTCACCATCGGCCAGGATCTCCCGGTAGGTGCGGGTTCCGCTCACCACGGACGGAATGCCGCACATGGCCGCTTCGAGCCACTTGATCTCGCTCTTGGCGTCCGCTGTCTTGCCCGGGTGGAGCACCGCGAGGTTGATGTCGACGCCCGACAGGATCTCCCAGTAATCGGCGACCCGGGCGGTGAAGCCGAGCTGACGGATCCGGTCCTCGAAGGGGGCGAAGGCCGGATCGAGCTTGAGATGGCCGGCGATGACGAGCCGCACCTCGGGGTGGCGCGCGAGGATCGCGAGGAGGGCCGGGCCGGCGAGATCGTTGAAGTCGCTGTTATGCGCCTTGGTGCCGGAGCCGTAGAAGATCGTCACCGGCTGGCCGGGCGCGGCGGGATCCGGATCCGGCCGGTTCAGGAAGGGGGCGTTGCGCTCGTCGAGAGCGTTGCGCACCACGTGGACGCGCCCGCTCCGGACGACCGGCGTCATCGCCTCCGCGAGCGCCGGCGTCGAGGCGATCCCCTCGTCGCACAGGGACATGGCGAAGCGGAACAGCGGCACGCCGAATTCGAGGCCGACATATTCGTCCCGCGAGATCTGGCCCTCGAAGCTCTCGAACGGGTCCGGATAGCTCGGCCCGTCGAAGATCAGGTCGTCGATGTCGTAGAAGGTCGCAAGGCCGAGCGCCCGGGCGTAGAGGATGCTGTGGAGGATGTGGGGGAAGGCCGGCACCCGGTAGAACAGGGCGGCGCTCGCCCCGTGCAGCGCCTCGCGGAAGGCCTGGGTCTCGCCCGGCCCGAAGATCCGCACGGTCCAGCCGCCATGCTCCAGCTGGCGCCGCCGCTGCTCGACCCGGTAGTGCACGCATTGCGGCAGGTCGAGATTGGCCAGCATGACGATCGTGCCGCCCTGCGCCGGCGGCAGCGGGGCGGGGAGCGGTTCCGCCAGGGGCCAGTCCGCCGCGAACTGCCGCAGTGCCTCATCCATGATGCCGTCGCCGCTCGCGCGCAAACCTCTGCGATAGGCCTCCCGCGCGAATTGGCAGCGCGCATCGAAAGCTTGCCGGAAGATGCGGGAAGCGGTGTCGCGCCAGCGCGCGTTGCGGACCCAGAGCGGGGCGGAGGCGCGCAGCTGCGCGATGGCCCCCGGCAGATCGCTGGTCTGCGCGAGGGTGTCGGCGGCGTGGATATGGCTCCAGACGCTCGATCCGGGGCTCCGGGCCGCCTGGCGGTAATCCGCGGCCGCGGCCGCGAGATCGCCCAGGGCCCGCGCGGCCTCCGCGCGGTCGTGGAGCCGACCCGGTGTCGGACCGCCGCGCCGGATCGCCTCGTCATAGGCCCGGCGGGACGCCTCGAAGCGTTGTCGCAGCAGCTCCCGCCGGCCCACGAGAGCGAAGAAATCGGCGGCGCCTTGGCCTGACACGACGTCGAGTCGGTCCTCTTGGAAGCCGTGATCCAGCCAGTGCTCCAGGACCTGCGTCCGTCCTTGTGCACTGTTGCGCGCGCTCGCCGGCATGGACCGCCGGTAGCCGTCGACGTCGAAGCACTCCGGAAACGCCGTCCGCCCGATCAACGCGAAGATCCGGGCCGCCTCGTTCGGCGCCCAGTTCTGCTCAATGCCGACGCTCAGCCAGTGGCGATAGAGCGCGGCGTCGTCGAGGTTCCGATCGACCGGATAGGCCGCGCGGTAGAAGGCGGGATCGAAGATCGAATCGCCGTTGATCGGGGCCAGGCGATCGATTCCGGATTCCACGAACAGGCGGATGCCCTCCGACCGGGTGGCGGGTGGGGTTGTGATCCAGTCGGCATTCAGCTGCCGGAACTGCGCGAGATCGAACCTGAGCTGCCAGCGCCCGGCCGCTAGGCCGTGATCCTGCAGGAAGGCGTCCTTGCTCATGCCGCCCGCATCGCGGGTGAACTCCGCCGTCTCGGCCGACGTATCGAGCCGATACCGCCGGTCCTCTGCACGCCCATGCTTCAGGAAATGGGCGGTGAATTGCCACGCGTCGGTAAACTGCGCGGTCAGGTCCGGATTGAGCTCGCGATACAGGCCCGGATCGAAGTCCTCCGGTGCCTCGCCATACTTGGCGACGAGATCCGCCATGTAGGCGTCGACGGTGGCGAAGCGCCCTTCCCGCCGACCATGCTCGACATAATGCTTCAGCAGGGATTTTCGGCCTTTGAGCCGATGCAGGTCCGGGTACAGCCTGGAATAGAATTCGTGATCGAATTCGGTGTCATCATTATGCACCAGAGAAAGATATATTTTCTTCTGGAGCTTGCTCAGGATCTTGATTCGGCGCCGAGGCACGGTGCGCATCCTTGCAAGAATTTCCATCATGGTGGGCAAGGCAGCAGAATTGCCGCCTCAACAGGCGTCACACGCCGATCATGTCTCGCGGGTCGAAGCGGTTGCTTCGCTACCACGGGGAGGAAGTTGGGGCAATCTCGGGGCAGGCGAGCCGGAGCAAGGTCGACCCGCGGCGCATTGGTCAGGATTGCCCCAGGGCAGCCCGCGTGGCGGCGTCGCTGCCGATGTCGTCGGGGCCGCCCATTCCCAGCTCCGCGACGAGCCGCATCCGCGCGCGGCTGACCCGGCTCTTGATCGTGCCGACGGCGACGCCGCAGATGGCCGCCGCCTCCTCATAGGTGAAGTTCTGCGCTCCCACGAGGATCAGGGCCTCCCGCTGATTGGCCGGCAGGCCGTCCAGCGCGACCCGGAAGGCGTCGAATTCGAGGCGGGCCTCCTGGGCGGGCAGGACGGAGAGCCGCGCGGCCCGCACGCCGTCCGCATCCTCGACCTCGCGGCGGCGCTTGCGCTGCTCGGAATAGAACAGGTTGCGCAGGATGGTGAACAGCCATGCGGTCAGGTTGGTCCCGCGCCGGAAGCTGTCCGCCTTGGTCCAGGCGCGAACCAGCGTCTCCTGGACGAGGTCGTCGCTGCGGTCGATGTCGCGGGTGAGCGAGAAGGCGAAGGCCCGCAAGGCCGGGATCGCGCCGAGCAGGAGCGCGCGCATCTCGGGTTCGACGCCGGTCATCGGGAGGCCTCCTCTGTGCCGTCGCGGGCGGGCTCCGGTCCGCCGTCACGCCCCGGCGCGGCCTCGGCCCCGGTGCTTCCGCGTTCGAGCGCGGCCAGGAGAGCGGTGAAGCGCTCCGGGGCCGGTGCCGTCAGCTGGTCCGCGTAGACGCGGCGGAGGGCCCGCCCGAGCTCGTCCCGGGAGACGGCGTTGATCATCGGGGCGGAGCGGGATCTCGACCGGGCCGTCCGTGTTGTCCGTCGCGGCCGCGGCAAAGCTGCGTGCTCGTCCGTCATCGACGCTCGTCCGGGCCGCCATCGCGGCCGCTCATCGGTCAGTCACGTTTCAGTCATGGATGCGTCGATGGTCGCACCTCATCACGTGTGCCGCGCGACAGCAGAATCCGGTCACGGGGGAACGAATTCTGCTGTCGGTCTTTGATTTTGCCGCATTCTCTGCGACGAACCGGCATCCATTTCGCCGAAGAATGCTCTAAAGACCTCGATTTTAATGAGGTCTGAAAGCTGTATTCAGCCAACCTTCAGACAATCTCGATGCACGAGCTTCACGGCGAGCGTTGCGGGCAGGCTCCAGGCGCTGCCGCTCGGGGCGGTTCTTCTCACGAGAGGATGGTTCGGTGCCAACCGGCGCCGCGCGCGGTCCGCCGGCGGTGCGGGGCGGGGCGACAATCGCCGAGCTGTTGCAGCCCGGTGCTTGCCCGCGGACGCCGCATTCCTAACCTACGGCCCGAACCTCCATCGGGGATTGTCTCTTGGTTTCATCGCTTCGTACCCCCGCCGCTCTCGCGGCCCTTCTCACCGTCATGACCACGCCAGTTCTCGCGCAGCGGGACGACCCGGGCCTGCAGATGAACTGCGCGAGCGATTATTTCCGGCTCTGCGCGGGGGCGGACCCGGACAGCCCGGAGGTGGAGCGGTGCTTCGCGCGCAATCGGGTGCGGCTCTCGGCCCAGTGCCGGGCGGCGATCAGCGCCTATGATCGCGGCGAGTCGACCACCCAGGCAGGCCGTCGCGCCCAGTAGGCCGCCATCCGGGCGGGGCCACCCCGCCTCGGGCGCGCCCCGCCGCGGGCGGCCTCAGCCGGACCGGTCGAGCCGCAGGATGCGGCAGGGGTCGCCCGCTCGGGCGGCTGGCGCATGGGCCGGGCGGATCAGCAGGGCCTCCGCGGTCGCGAGCACGGAGAGCATCGAGGAATCCTGGCGCGGATCGGGATGCACCACGGGCGGTCCGTCACCCTCGGCGCTGAGCCGCGCCCGCATGTAGTCCTGCCGGACATCGTTCGCCGGCAGGTCGCGGCCGAGCCGGGCCGGTTCGCTGCGGTCTGCTGCCGCCAGGGGATCGCCGAGGAGCGCGCGGATCAGCGGCCGGACGAAGACGAGGCCGCAGACCACCGAGGAGACCGGGTTGCCCGGCAGGCCGAGCACCGCCATGCGGCCGAGGCGCCCGTGCATCAGCGGCTTGCCGGGCCGGATGGCGACCCGCCAGAAGCCGAGTTCGAGGCCCTGGCGCACCAGCGCCGACTGCACGAGGTCGTGGTCGCCCACCGAGGCGCCGCCGAGCGTGACGAGCAGGTCGGCATCCACCGCGTGGGCCCGGCCGATGGCGGCTTCGAGATCCGCGAAGCTGTCGCCCGCGATGCCGAGGTCGATCGCCTCCGCCCCCGCATCCTCGGCCATCGCCGCGAGAGCGAGGCCGTTCGAGGCGACGATCTGGTCCCAGGCGGCGGGCTCGCCCGGCCGGACGAGTTCGTCGCCGGTGGCGAGGATCGCGACGCGCGGGCGCCGGCGCAGGGAGAGCACCGGGTGCCCCCCCGCGGCGGCGAGCGCCACCCGCTGGCCGTCGAGCCGGGTGCCCGCCGGCAGGAGGAGATCGCCCTGGCGGAAGTCGAGCCCGCTCGGGCGCACGTGGCGTCCGGGCGGGTTGCCCTGGCGCAGGCGGACCGCGTCGCCCTCGGCCTCCGCATCCTCCTGGATGACGACGGTGTCGGCCCCCTCCGGCATCGGAGCGCCGGTGAAGATGCGCACCGCCTCGCCCGGCCCGATCGTGCCGGCAAAGCCGTGCCCGGCGGCGCTCGTCCCGACGAGGCGGAGTGTGACGGGGGGCTGCGCCGCATCGGCGCTGCGCACGGCGTATCCGTCCATGGCGGAGGCCGCGAAGGGCGGCTGGGTGCGTTGCGCCCGGACATCCTGCGCGAGGGTGCGCCCGGCCGCCCGGGCGATCGGCACGGTCTCGGCCTCGACGGGGCTGGCCTCGGCGAGGATGCGGGCGAGCGCCTCCGCGACGGGCAGGAGCGCGCTCATGCAGGCTCGGCCTCGTAGAGGCCCGAGCGGCCGCCGCTCTTCTGCAGGAGACGGATCCCCTCGATCCGCATGCCGCGGTCGGCCGCCTTGACCATGTCGTAGACGGTGAGGCAGGCGACGGAGACGGCGGTGAGCGCCTCCATCTCCACGCCGGTCGGCCCCTGGACCTTCACCTCGGCGGTGATGCGGATGCCGGGCAGCGCCGGATCGGGCTCGCAATCCACCCGCACCTTCGCGAGGAGGAGCGGGTGACAGAGCGGGATCAGCTCATGGGTGCGCTTGGCCGCCATGATGCCGGCAAGCCGGGCGGTGCCGAGCACGTCGCCCTTCTTGGCGTCGCCCTCCCGGATGAGCCGCAGGGTCTCGGGGAGCATCACGATCGTGCCCTCCGCGCGGGCGGTGCGGGCGGTGGGCGCCTTGTCGGAGACGTCGACCATGTTGGCGGCGCCGGTCGCGTCGAGATGGGTGAGGCTCGGCATCCAGGCACCGTCGCGGTTTGTTCCCTTGCAGGATCTAGCCCTGCGCCCGCTCGCCGAACAGAAGCCGGCGGGTCGCCGCCGTGACGTCGGCCTCGCGCATCAGGCTCTCGCCGACGAGAAGCGTGCGGATGCCGGCCTCCGCGAGGCGCTCGGCATCGGCATGGCCCGTGATGCCGCTCTCGCCCACGATGATGCGGTCCTTCGGCACGCGGGGCGCGAGCCGCAGGGCGGTGTCGAGGGAGACCTGGAAGCTGCGCAGGTCGCGGTTGTTGATGCCGATCATCCGCGTGCCGAGCGGGACCGCCCGCTCCAGCTCCGCCTCGTCATGCACCTCGACCAGCACGTCCATGCCGAGGTCGTGCGCAGTCTCGACGATCGCCGCCGCCTCGTCGTCGTCGAGGCTCGCCATGATCACCAGGATGCAGTCGGCGCCCCAGGCTCGGGCCTCGACGACCTGATAGGGCTCGAACAGGAAGTCCTTGCGCAGGACCGGCAGGGCACAGGCCGCGCGTGCCGCCGTGAGGTAGTCCGGCCGGCCCTTGAAGGAGGGCTCGTCGGTGAGGACGGAGAGGCAGGTCGCGCCGCCCTCCGCATAGGCCCGCGCCAGGGCGGGCGGGTCGAAATCCGCGCGGATCAGCCCCTTCGAGGGCGAGGCCTTCTTGATCTCGGCGATGAGCGCGACGCGCCCCTCGTCGAGATGGGCCTGGATCGCGTCCGCGAAGCCGCGGGGCGCATCCGCCTCGGCGGCCCGCTTCTCCAACTCGGCGAGCGGCACGCGGAGCTTCGCTTCGGCGATCTCGCGGCGCTTGTAGGCTTCGATATGGGCCAGCACGTCCGGCGCCGGGGGCCGGGCGGGTGCGGCAGGCGGGCTCTTGAGCTCGATCACGGGCAGCATCCCCATGGCGGCCGGTCAGGCGTTGGAGACCGCGACGAGGCGGTCGAGGGTGGCGCGGGCCGCCCCGGAATCGACTGCCTGCGCGGCCCGCGCGACGCCCTCGCCTAAATTAGCGGCCGCCCCCGCGACCACCAGGGCCGCGGCGGCATTGAGCACAGCGATGTCGCGGTAGGGCGTGCGGGCGCCGTCGAGGACCGCGCGGAGCGCTGCCGCATTGTGCTCGGGATCGGCGCCGCGCAGATCTTCCGGCGCCGCGAGCGCGAGGCCGAGTTCGCGCGGGTCGATGGTGAAGCGGCGGATCGCGCCGTCCTCCAGGGCGACGACCGCGGTCGGCCCCGTCGTGGTGATCTCGTCGAGGCCGTCGGAGCCGTGCACGGTCCAGACCCGGGTGCTGCCGAGATCGGCGAGGACGCGGGTCAGGGGCTCGGCGAGCGAGGCCGCGTAGACGCCGAAGAGCTGCCCCGACACGCCCGCCGGATTGCACAGCGGCCCCAGCACGTTGAAGAGGGTGCGGGTGCCGAGTTCGACCCGCACCGGCGCCACATGCCGCATGGAGGCGTGGTGGGTCTGGGCGAACATGAAGCACAGGCCGGCCTGCGCGAGGCATTGCGCCAGGGCCTCCGGGTCGAGCCCGAGCCTGACGCCGAGCGCCGCCAGCACGTCGGCCGCGCCCGAGCGCGAGGAGGCGGCGCGGTTGCCGTGCTTGGCCACCGGCACGCCGCAGGAGGCGGTGATGATCGCCGCGAGGGTGGAGACGTTGTAGCTGCCCGAATGATCGCCGCCGGTGCCGACGATGTCGATGGCGCCGGGCGGGGCCGCCACCCGCACCATCCGCTCGCGCAGCGCGCCGGCCGCGCCCACGATCTCGTCGGCGGCTTCGCCGCGCACCCGCAGCGCCATCAGGAAGGCGCCGGCCTGGGCGTGGGTGACCTCGCCGGAGAGCAGGTGGTCGAAGGCCGTGCGGGCTTCCTCGCGCGTGAGCGCCGCACCCGTGGCGACCTTCGCCAGGTAGGGCTTGAACGAATCCATGACGGGCCTTCAGACGGGTCTTCGGGTCAGACGGGCCTTGGGGGCGGCGCGGCGGTGCCGATTGCGCCCCGTCAATGCACGGCGGACGCCGCCTTGTCACCCCGGCGCTCGCCATTCCAGGCGCGGGCGAGGTCGAGAAAGTTCCGCACCATGCGGTCGCCGTGCTGCGAGAGGATGCTCTCGGGATGGAACTGCACCCCGTGGACCGGCCGGGCGGCGTGCTCCAGGGCCATGATCAGCCCGTCTGCCTCCGCCGTGACCACGAGTTCCTGTGGACAGGTGGCGCGGTCGACGATGAGCGAGTGGTAGCGCGTGGCCGAGAAGGGCCCGTTGATGCCGCGAAACAGGCCGGTGGCGCGGTGATCCACGGTCGAGACCTTGCCATGCATGGGGGCGGGCGCCCGCACCACCCTCCCGCCGAAGGCCTGCCCGATCGCCTGGAGGCCGAGGCAGACGCCGAGCATCGGGATCTCGTCGCTCAGCTCCGCGACCACGTCGAGGCAGATCCCCGCCTCGCTCGGCGTGCAGGGACCGGGGGAGAGCACGAGCGCGTCCGGCGCACGGGCGCGGATCTCCGGCACGGTGATCTCGTCGTTGCGCACCACCTCGATCGTCGAAACCAGGGGCCCGATCAGGTGGACCAGGTTCCAGGTGAAGGAATCGTAGTTGTCGATGACGAGGATGCTGGCCATGGGATCGCGCCTGGGTCGGGCCGGTGTGGCGGCTGGGCCGGGCGCGGTCAAGGGGCGCTGTTTTCCCGGCAGATGATCCTGGCCTACTGCCCCCGCCGGGCCTGCGCGGCGAAGCGCACGGCCTCCTCGGCGGCACGGAACTGGGCTTTCGCCTTGTTCACGCATTCCTGCTGCTCGGAGGCCGGATCGGAATCGTGGACGATGCCGGCGCCAGCCTGGACATGCATGCGGCCGTCCTTGACCACGGCGGTGCGCAGCACGATGCAGGTGTCCATCTGCCCGTCGGCGCCGAAATAGCCGATGCAGCCCGCATAGGGCCCGCGCTTCTCGCGCTCCAGCTCGTCGATGATCTGCATCGCCCGCACCTTCGGGGCGCCCGAGACGGTGCCGGCGGGAAATCCCGCGACCAGGGCCCCGAGCGCGTCGTGGCGGGGGTCGAGCCGCCCCTCGACGTTCGAGACGATGTGCATGACCTGGCTGTAATATTCCAGGAAGAAGGAATCCGTCACCGTGACACTGCCGATCTGCGCGACGCGGCCGACGTCGTTGCGACCGAGATCGAGCAGCATCAGGTGCTCGGCCCGCTCCTTGGGATCGGCCAGCAACTCCTCGGCGAGCGCCCCGTCCTCCTCGGGCGTGGCGCCGCGGCGGCGGGTTCCGGCGATGGGGCGGATGGTGACCTTGCCGTCGCGCACCCGCACCAGGATCTCGGGCGAGGAGCAGACGATCTGGAAGGTGCCGAAATCGAGGTAGCAGAGGAAGGGCGCCGGGTTCACGCGGCGCAGCGAGCGGTAGAGCGCGAAGGCGGGCAGAGCGAAGGGGGCCTCGAAGCGCTGCGAGAGCACGACCTGGAAGATGTCGCCGGCCGCGATGTAGGCCTTGGCCCGCGCCACCATGGCGTGGAACTCCTCCGGCGTCGTGTTCGAGACGGGCGCGGGCGCCGGGATCTCGGTCGGGTTCGCCCACGCCTCGACGGGGAGGGGGCCTTCGAGGGTCTCGGCCACCCGCTCCAGGCGGTTCAGCGCCGCCTCGCAGGCGGCTTTAGCCGGCTGGCCGGGGACGGGGCGGAGTGGCGTGACGACCGCGATCTCGTCGCGCACGGCGTCGAACACCACCATGACGGTCGGACGCACCAGGATGGCGTCGGGCACGCCGATCGGGTCGGGTTTCGGCGGATCGAGCCGCTCCATCTCCCGGACCATGTCGTAGCCGAGATAGCCGAACAGGCCGGCCGCCATCGGGGGCAGGGCTGCGTCGCCGGGAATCGCGCTCTCGGCGATGAGGTCCCGCAGGCTGTCGAGGGGCGGGCGGTCGTCGGGGACGAAGCGGTCGAGATCGGGGGCATCCGCCCGCTCGGCCGTGCCGCCGCTGCAGCGCCAGACGAGGTCCGGGTCGAGGCCGATCATCGAGTAGCGCCCGCGCACGGCGCCGCCCTCGACGGATTCGAGCAGGAAGGCCGCGCCCTCGCGCCCGGCCTTGAGCTTCAGGAAGGCGGCGACGGGGGTTTCCAGGTCGGCGACGAGGGTGGCGCGCAGGAGCACGGGTTGGCCCGCCGCGTAGGCGGCCTGCGCGGCATCGAGCGAGGGCGTGACCAGCATGACCAGACTCAAGGGGTGTGCAGAGGGCGTCACGCCCTCTGCCGGGGGGTCGGGGGCGGGCGCCCCCGAGACTTTAATATTCGCCGCCGATGGCGCGCCGGAAGGCGCTCTCGTTGATCGAGACGCCGGCCTCTTTGCGTGCATCGGCGATGTACTGGGCGAGGATGTCGTCGGCGAGCGCGCTGCGGAACTGCTGCTCGACATTGCCCTGCGACCCGGCCGCAAGAGGCGGCACGGTGGCGGAGGTCACCTTGAAGGCGACCCGGACCTTGTCGCCGGCGCTCGCCGAGCCGGTCTTGTCCACCGGCGTCGCGAAGATGCGTCCGATGCTCTCCGGGGTGAGCCCATCCTTGGCGCGGCCGCGGGCGAGGTCGCTCGCGGTCTTCGCCTCCAGCCCGAGCGAGGAGGCCACGGCCTCGATCGCCTCGCCCTTGTCGAGCCGCTCGGCGGCCTCGCGCGCCTTGGCGGAGAGCCGGCGCTCGACCTCCTCGGCCTTCCACTGGGCGACGACGTCGTCGCGCACCTCCGGGAGCGGCCGGTCGTGGGCCGGATCGACCTTGACAATGTCGTACCAGACGTAGCCGCCGGAGCGGGTGCGCAGCGCCTCGCTGTCGGCGCCCATCTCGGCGCGGAAGAGGGCGGGGAGCACCGCATCCTTGTCGGGCAGGCCCTCGACGGGCTTGCCCTGCGGGTCACGGCCCTGCGCGTCGACCGAGGCGACCGTGATCAGCGGAAGCTCCCGCTCGCGGGCGATCTCGGCGAGCGGCTTGGCGCCCGCGCGCTGATCCTCGATGGCATCGTGCACCTTCTCCAGGTTGTCGCCGGCCCGCTCGCGGGCGATCTCGGTACGGATCTGCCCGGCAACCTCCTCGTAGGGCTTGACGCTGCCGGGCTCGATCGCGGTGACGCGCAGGAGGACGGTGCCGAACCGCCCCTTCACGGGCTCGCTGACCACGCCCTGCTGGAGGCCGAAGGCCGCGTCCGCGACCGCCGGGTCGAACAGTTCGGAGCGGGAGAAGGTGCCGAGATCGAGGCTCTTCGGGTCGAGGCCGCGCTCGCCGGCGATCGATTCGAAGGGTGCCTCGCCGCTGCGGATGCGGGCGAGTGCCGCGGCCGCATCGGCCTCGTTCGGGAACACGATCTGCTGGATGGTGCGGCGCTCCGGCGTGCCGTAGCGGCTCTTGTCGGCGTCGTAGCGGGCGCGGGCCTCGGCATCCGTGACGGCGTCGGGCTTGGCGAGCGTCGCCGGGTCGAGGACCAGGAGGTTCACGCTGCGGTACTCGGGCGCCCGGAAGGCGCTGCGGTGCTCGTCGTAGTAGGTCTTGACTTCCTCGTCCGTGGGGGCGGGGATCTCGCCCGCGGCGCTCTCCGGCAGGAGGATGAAGGCGGCCGCCCGGCGCTCGGCGGTGTAGCGGTGGATCGCCTCGCGCACGGCGAGCGGCACCGGCAGGTCGGCGGTGATCGCTTCGGCGAGCTGGAGCCGGGCCGCGACGGCGCGCTGCTCCTGCACGAAGGCGGCCTCGCTCAGGCCCGCCTGCCGCAGGGTGTCGTTGAACAGCGCGATGTCGAAGGCGCCGTTCGCGCCCTTGAAGGCCGGCTCCTCCTTGATCAGGCGGATCACGGTGTCGTCGGAGACGCGCAGGCCGAGGTCGCGGGTCTTCTGGTCGAGGGTCGCCTCGGTGACAAGGGCGCTCAGCACCTCGCGATCAAGGCCGAGCGCCCGGGCCTGGTCGGGGGTGATCGGGCGGCGGACCTGCCGGGCGAGGCGCTGGATCTGGTTCTGGTAGGCGCTGCGCACGGCCTCCGCCGAGATCTTGGTGCTGCCGACCGTCGCGACGGTGGAGCTGCCGCTGCCCCGGAAGATGTCGCCGATGCCGAAGATCGCGAGGCCCGCGATCAACAGGCCGAACACGACCGTGATGACGATCTTGCCGAGCCAGCTCTGGCTTGCGGCGCGGAACCCCTGGAGCATCGCGACCCTCGACGACCCGGCCGCCCGCTCAAGCGGCGGCCGCCCTTCCCGAAGAGAGCCGCGATAGCCCATCCGCGCTGCGGCGGAAAGGCCGGGCGCCGTCGCGGCTCGTGCGAGCCGGGCGGCGGCTTGCACCGGGCGGGGGCGGTTTGCGCCCGCCGGGGGGCTCTGTTACCGGCTACGCATCGCATCAGGCAGGGGAGAGGCATGGCTGGGCTGCGACCGCGTCCGCTGGTGGCGGGAAACTGGAAGATGAATGGCACGCGGGCCTCGCTTCCGGTGCTGGAGGCCGTGATTGCCGGGCTGACGCCGGAGCTGGCCTCCCGCATCGACGTGCTGGTCTGCCCGCCCGCGACCCTCGTCGGCACCTTCGCGGCCGCCGCCGCCGGCACGCCGGTGCGCATCGGCGGCCAGGACGTGCATGCGGCCCCGAGCGGCGCCCATACGGGCTGCATCGCCGCCGAGATGCTGGCCGATCTCGGCGCCACGCACACGATCGTCGGCCATTCCGAGCGGCGGGCTGACCAGCACGAGACCGACGCGCAGGTGTGCGCCAAGGCGCTCGGCGCCCGGCGGGCCGGCCTCGTCGCCATCATCTGCGTGGGCGAGACCCGGGAGGAGCGCGAGGCCGGCCGCACCCTCGCGGTGGTGCGCGGCCAGCTCGCCGGCTCCCTGCCGGACGGCGCCACCGCCGCCGACACGGTGATCGCCTACGAGCCGGTCTGGGCGATCGGGACGGGGCTCACGCCCACCGCCGCCGATGTGGCGGAGGTGCACGGGCTGATCCGCCGGGAGCTTCAGGCGCGGCTCGGCGCCGAGGGGGACCGGGTCCGTATCCTCTATGGCGGCTCGGTGAAGCCGTCGAACGCCGCCGAGCTGATGGCGGTGCCGAATGTCGACGGGGCCCTGGTCGGCGGCGCGAGCCTGAAGGCGGAGGATTTCCTCGGCATCGCGGCGGCCTACGCGTAGGCGGGGCCGCCCCCGCAGCGGCTCACCCCCGCAGCACCGCGTAGACGTCGCCCGAATTCGCCGCGTGCGGCAGAGATGCCAGCATTGAGCGCATCTCCTCCGGGCCGACGAAGCGGCCGAGCGAGAGGGTCTGACTCTCGCCGAGCGCGATGTCGAATCCGTAGCGACCGAGCGCGGTAAGGCGGTCGAGGCAGCGCAGAGCCATATCGCGCGCGATGGTGGTGACTTCGAAGGACAGGGCGGGAAGGGGCGTGGTCAGGCCGGCGAGCACCCGGTCCTCAAAGCCCTCGACGTCGATCTTGACGAAGCCCGGACGGCCGTAGTGCTCAATGAGCCCGTCCAGGGTGGTGGCCGGACAGGCGACGGTCTCGCTCCAGACCTGACCCTCCCAGCCCCGGGCCCCCTGCGCGGCCTTGATGAAGGCGGCTGAGGCCGAGGACACCGTCGGGTTGTCGCGATTGAGGTGGAGCCTGATCTCGCCCTCGGCGTCACTCGCGGCCGATCGGAGGAGCGTCACGCAAGGATCGCGGCCGTGGATGAGGCGCAGCGCGCGCGCCGGACCCGCCTGGGGCTCGAGCGCCACGACCCTCGCGCCCAGGCGCCGGAAGGCACCGATGCGGTCGCCCACATGGGCGCCGATGTCGAAGACGAGATCGCCCGGGCGCACGAAGCGCCGGTAGAGCGCATCCATCGCCGCCCGCGGGGCCTGCGGGCCGTGGTAGAGGCGCAGCGACCGCCCGATGGCGGCCGCGGTTCCCTTCGGTCTCATGGGAGTTCAGCCCTGGCGGCCGGGTGTGGCTTGCTGTCATGTCCGGGGCGCATCGGGGACCCTGCGCCCATGCGGCGCCACGACGCCGTGACGCGCTTGGCCTGCATCCGGTTCTCGTGTAGGAGCGCCCGGAATTCGAGGTCCGGGCGTCCCGCGGCGCGCCGGCCGTTCGCACGTTGGCGGCCCGTCACGGCGCCGCCGCTGGAAGCCCGATGCAGACCGTTCTGATCGTCGTCCACCTGATCATCGTCCTCGCGCTGATCGCCGTCGTGCTGCTGCAGCGCTCCGAGGGCGGGCTCGGCCTCGGCGGCGGCAGCAGCGGCACGCAAGGGTTCCTCACCGGCCGGGGGCAGGCGAACGCGCTCACGCGCGCCACCGCGATCCTGGCCGCCCTGTTCTTCGCCACCAGCATGGTGCTGGCCATCCTGTCGCACCGCACCTCCGCGCCGCGCTCGATCTTCGAGGGGGCGGGGCAGGCCCGGCCGCCGGCCGCCGGCCAGCCCGCCGCGCCGCCGGCCGGCAACGTGCTGGACCAGCTGCGCCAGCAGCAGGGCGATGCGCCGGCGGCTCCGGCAGCGCCCGCCGCCCCGGCGGCCCCGGCGGCGCCCCAGTCGCGCTGACGCAGACCGACCCGTCCGAATCGTGATACCGGCGGCGGGCCTCGTGGCCCGCCGGACGGTTTTCCTGTGGATCCGGCCGGCCCCGCCGCCCGGATTCGGTTCCGTTCGAGCCCCGGCGTTTGGCAACGCGGCCTCGCCGTTGTATGGAGCAGGTCCCATGACGCGGTACGTCTTCATCACCGGCGGCGTGGTTTCCTCCCTCGGCAAAGGTCTGGCCTCGGCGGCCCTCGCCGCATTGCTGCAGGCGCGCGGCTACAGGGTCCGCCTGCGCAAGCTCGACCCCTACCTGAACGTCGATCCGGGCACGATGAGCCCGACCCAGCACGGCGAGGTCTTCGTCACCGACGACGGCGCCGAGACGGACCTCGACCTCGGCCATTACGAGCGCTTCACCGGCGTGCCGGCGACCCGGGCCGACAACATCACGACGGGCCGCATCTATCTCGACATCATCACCAAGGAGCGGCGCGGCGACTATCTGGGCGCCACGATCCAGGTCATTCCGCACGTGACGAACGCCATCAAGGAGTTCGTCCTCGACGGGAACGAGGGCTACGACTTCGTGCTGGTCGAGATCGGCGGCACGGTCGGCGACATCGAGGGCCTGCCCTTCTTCGAGGCGATCCGCCAGCTCGGCCAGGAGCTGCCGCGGGGCCAGTGCGCCTACATCCACCTGACGCTCCTGCCCTACATCCCCTCGGCGGGCGAGCTGAAGACCAAGCCGACCCAGCACTCGGTGGCCGAGCTGCGCTCGATCGGCATCCAACCCGACATCCTGCTCTGCCGCTGCGACCGGCCGATTCCCCGCGAGGAGCGCCGCAAGCTCGCCCAGTTCTGCAACGTGCGCGAATCGGCGGTGATCGAGGCGCGGGACGTGGCCTCGATCTACGACGTGCCCCTGTCCTACGGCGAGGAGGGCCTCGACCGCGAGGTGCTGGCGCTGTTCGGCATCGAGGCGACGAGCGAGCCCAAGCTCGACCGCTGGCGCACTATCTCCGAGCGCGTGAAGAACCCCGAGGGCGAGGTCTCGATCGCCATCGTGGGCAAGTACACGGGTCTCAAGGACGCCTACAAGTCGCTGATCGAGGCGCTCACCCACGGCGGCATCGCCAACCGGGTCAAGGTCAACCTCGAATGGATCGAGGCCGAGATCTTCGAACGGGAAGATCCGGCGCCGTTCCTGGAGGGGCTCAACGGCATCCTGGTGCCGGGCGGCTTCGGCCAGCGCGGCGCCGAGGGCAAGATCCGCGCGGCGCGCTACGCCCGGGAGAAGAAGATTCCGTATTTCGGCATCTGCTTCGGCATGCAGATGGCGGTCGTCGAGGCGGCGCGCTCGCTCGCGGGCATCCCGGAGGCGAACTCGACCGAGTTCGGCCCGACGCCGGAGCCGGTGGTCGGCCTGCTCACCGAGTGGATGCGCGGCAACGAGCTGGAGCGCCGCGTCGCCGAGGGCGACCTCGGCGGCACCATGCGGCTCGGCTCCTACACGGCGAAGCTCGCGCCCGATTCGCGCATCGCCGAGATCTATGGCGGCACGGCCATCGCCGAGCGCCACCGCCACCGCTACGAGGTCAACATGGCCTATCGGGAGCGGCTGGAGGCCAGGGGCATGCGCTTCTCCGGCCTCTCCCCGGACGGGCTCCTGCCGGAGACCGTCGAGGTCGAGGGCCATCCCTGGTTCATCGGCGTGCAGTTCCACCCGGAGCTGAAGTCGAGGCCATTCGAGCCGCATCCGCTGTTCAAGTCCTTCATCGGCGCCGCGGTGGTGCAGAGCCGGCTGGTCTGATCGCCCGCGCCGGTGTACGCAAGTACCCCAGGTCCGATGTGACCAAGGGGGAGGCGGCGGATGCTGGCGTCGATCTCGGGATTGGGCGCCTTTCTGGCTTATGGCGCGACGGCGGCGATTCTCGTCGCCGCCTATCTGATCATCTACATGCTGGCGACGGCGCATGACGAGCTGGCGCTGATCCGGCGCGGGGTCACGGCGGCCGCCATCGCGCTTGGCGGCAGCCTTCTCGCCTTCACCCTCCCGCTCGCCGTGGCGATCCACAACGCGCAAGGGCTCCTCGACTGCGCGATCTGGGGATTGGTGGCGCTCGTCGTGCAGATGGGCGTCTACTGGGCGGTGCGGGCCGCCCTGCCGAACCTGTCCGGCCAGATCGCCGCGGGCGAGACCGCGCCGGCGGTTTTTCTCGCCGCGGCCTCGCTGGCGGCGGGCGTCGTCAACGCCGCCGCGATGACCTACTGACATGCTGCCGGGCTCCAAGCGCTCGCAGGCCGTCTCGCTGGCGCTGCTGCTCGGCGCCGGGGCCACCGCCTATGGGCTCGCCCGCCGGGACCCGTCGCAGCAGGAGGAGGACGCGCTGGTCTACCGCGACCTCGCCGCCTGCCTGGCGCAAGGCGCCCGCCGCCGCGAGGATTGCGAGGCCGCTGACCGGGAGGCCCGCGCCCTCTACCCGCAGGTCGCGCCCCGCTACGCCACGCAGGCCGCCTGCGAGGCCCATCACGGCTGCGGCGGCTGCAGGGCAGGCGATGCGGTGACGCCCGCGGCCGCGGGCGCCTTCATCCCGGCCCTGTCCGGATTCATGCTCGGCCGCACGCCCGAGCAGAACCTGCCAGTGCAGCCGCTCTACCGGCACGAGACAAGGGGCTGCGGATCGGGCGGCGGCGGCCATGGCAGCAGCTACTGCACCAGCGCGGGCGGCCGGGTCTGGACGGCCGGGAGCGGGTCGAGCACTGCGCGGGTCTCCTCCGCGGTCGCCCGCACCGCGGCGAGCACGCCCCGGGTCGTCGCGAGCGGCGGCTTCGGCGGCACCGGCCACGCGATGGCATCAGGCCACGGGGGAAGCTGATGCGCCGCCTCGACCTCGGCGCGCGACCGGACTGGCGCGAGCGGGCCGCGGCGGCGGGTTTTAGCTTCCACACCTTCGATGCCGAGCCCTATTGGGACGAGACCCACGCCTATGCCTTCACACTCGATCAGATCGAGCGCGAGATCGAGGCCCCGAGCGCGGAACTCCACGCCCTCTGCCTCGCCTTCGCGGCCCGGGCGGTGAGGGATGAGGCGATCCTCGCCTCGCTCGGGATCCCGGACCACGCCTTCGGCGTCGTGCGGGAGAGCTGGGAGCGCGGCGACCCGTCCCTCTACGGCCGCCTCGACCTCGCCTATGACGGGACGACGTCGGCCAAGCTCCTCGAATACAACGCCGACACGCCGACCGCCCTCTACGAGACCGGCGTGTTTCAGTGGCTCTGGCTGGAGGACATGCTCGCCCACGGGCTTCTGCCCCCCGGCACCGACCAGTTCAACGCGGTCCATGAGCGCCTGATCGCCCGCTTCGCGCAGATCGGCGGGCCGGTTGCCTTCACCTGCATGCCCAACGCGCCGGAGGATCGCGGCACCGTCGCCTATCTGCAGGACTGCGCGCATCAGGCCGGTCTTGCCACCCGCTTCGTGCCCCTCGACGCCGTGTCGCTGCGCGCGGACGGCGCCTTCTCGGACGGGCTCGGCGAGGCTTTTCGCACCCTGTTCAAGCTCTACCCTTGGGAATGGGCTTTTCGGGATGCATTCGGCCGGCGGCTTGCCGGGACCCCGACCCGTTTCCTCGAACCGCCCTGGAAGGCGGTCCTGTCCACCAAGGGCCTGCTCCCGCATCTCTGGGCCATGGCGCCGGGCCATCCCAACCTGCTCCCGGCCTATTTCGAGGACGATCCCGCCAAGGCCGCGCTCGGGGCGAGCTTCGTGAGGAAGCCGATCCTGTCGCGCGAGGGAGCGAACGTGCTGATGGTCCGCGACGGCGCCGTCATCGCCCGGGAGGAGGGGCCCTACGGGGCGGAGGGCGCCGTGCGGCAGGCGCTGGCGGAACTCCCGGTCTTCGCGGGCGAGCGGGTTCTCGTCGGGAGCTGGATCGTCGGCGACGAGCCCGCGGGCCTGTGCCTGCGGGAGAGCGCGGCGCTGATCACGGGCAATCAGGCGCGCTTCGTGCCGCACGTGATCGTGCCGTGACCCGGCCACGCCCGCACCCTATCTTGCCCGCGTGACCGAGATCCTCTTCTACCACATGCAGCGCCAGCCGCTCGAATCGGTGCTGCCGAGCCTCCTGGAGAAATCCCTGGAGCGGCGCTGGCGCGTCGCCATCCAGGCGACGAGCGAGGAGCGGCTGCAGGCGCTCGACGACCATCTCTGGACCTTCTCCGACGAGAGCTTCCTGCCCCACGGAACCGACCGCGAGCCCGATCCCGCGACCCAGCCCGTGGTGCTCACGCTGCGCGAGGCGAACCCCAACGGGGCGTCGATCCGCTTCCTCGTCGACGGCGCGCCCCTGCCGGAGGATGCGGGGAGCTATGCGCGCATCTGCATCCTGTTCGACGGGACCGACCAGGACGCGCTGCTCTTCGCGCGCGAGCAGTGGCGCGCCGCCAAGGGCGCCGGCCACAGCGTCGCCTATTGGCAGCAGGACGAGAGCGGCCGCTGGCAGAAGAAGGCGTGACGCCGATCCGCGGGAGGACGTAAACCATGATCCGCATCCTGATGCTGCTCGGGGCCCTCGCCGCGGCGGCGCCGCTGCCCGCGCTCGCGCAGCCGCGGCCGCCCGATGCGCGCCAAGTCGAGGCGCGCCAAGCCGAGGCCCGCCCGTCGGAACGCCAGCCCGAGGGGCGGCGGCTGCCGCCCGATGCGGTGACGCAGCACAGCCTGACGCTGTCGGACGGGCGCAGCCTCGTCTTCACGGCGACGGCCGGCAGCCTCGCCCTCGTGGACGAGGGCGGCAAGCTCCAGGCGGAGATCGCCTTCACGGCCTACACCCTGCCGGACCGGGAGCGCGTCGCCCGGCCGGTCACCTTCGCGCTCAATGGCGGGCCGGGCGCGTCCTCCGCCTATCTCAACCTCGGTGCGGTCGGCCCCTGGCGCCTGCCCCTCGACGGGACCAGCATCAGCCCCTCGGCGGCCCCGGTGCCGGTGCCGAACGACGAGACCTGGCTCGACTTCACCGATCTCGTCTTCCTCGATCCGGTCGGCACCGGCTACAGCCGCGCCGCGGGGGACGATGCCAAGCGCTACTTCTCGGTCGATGCCGACGCCTCGATCCTCGCTTCCGCGATCGCCCGCTGGCTGCGCACCAACGACCGCATGGCCTCGCCGAAATTCTACCTCGGGGAGAGCTATGGCGGCTTCCGCGGCCCGCTCATCGCCCGCAAGCTGCAGGACGATATCGGCATCGGGCTGTCGGGGCTGGTGCTGCTCTCGCCGGTCCTCGATTTCGGCTGGCTGCAGCCGCCGCGCCACAACCCGCTCGGGGACGTCGCGCGGCTCCCCTCGCTCGCGGCGGCCGGCCTCGAGCGCCGCGGCGGCACCCCCGACCCCAAGGCGATGGCGGAGGCCGAGGCCTACGCGACCGGCGAGTACCTGTCCGACCTGCTGCGCGGCCCCGAGAACGGCGAGGCCCGCGACCGGCTCGGCCGGCGCGTCGCCGCCCTCACGGGGCTCGATCCGGAGCTGGTGCGGCGGCAGGCCGGGCGCATCTCCCCGGGCAGCTTCCAGCGCGAGAGCGGGCGCCCCGAGAGGCGGGTCGCCAGCGCCTACGACACCGGGGTCACCGGCTGGGATCCGGAGCCGAATGCCGCCCATGCGGGCTTCGAGGACCCGCTCCTCTCGGCCATGCAGGCGCCGCTGTCGAGCGCGATGGTCGACCTCTATGCCCGCACCCTGAACTGGCGGGTGACCAACCTGCGCTACGAACTCCTCAACACGAGCGTGAACCGGACCTGGAACTGGGGCTCGGGCCGCACGCCGCCGGAGGTGGTGAGCGAGCTGCGCCAGGCGCTCGCCCTCGACGGGTCGCTGCGGGTGCTCGTCACGCATGGCTACACGGATCTCGTCACCCCGTATTTCGCCTCGAAGCTGATCCTCGACCAGATGCCGGCCTACGGGCCGGGCCGGCGCCTCAGCTTGGCGGTTTTCCCCGGCGGCCACATGTTCTATTTCCGCCAGGCCTCGCGGGCGGCGCTCCGGGGCGAGGCGCTGCGCCTCTACGAGGCGGCGCTGGCTTCACGACAGGGAACCGGCGAGGGACGATGAGGGGAAGCATCCGGGCGGCCAGCCTGGCGGGCGCGGTGCTGCTGGCGGGCTGCGGCGGCAATCCGGACCGCGCCTCCCCGGTGGTGACGCTGCCGCCGGCCAAGCCTGCGGCCTATGCGGGTCCGGTCCTCGCGCCGGACGGCACCTGCACGGGGCCGGCGCCGACCGGCGCCACGGCGATCGCGCCGGGCATCGGCGAGTGCGAGCTGGTGCGTCTGAAGGGCTCGGCCCCGACGGATGTGCTCGTCGGCGAGAGCGGGCGCGGCCAGCGCGAGGTGCAGGTGCTCTACGCGGAACCCGGCGGCAAGGAGCTCTATTTCTTCGTCAACAACCGGCTCGACCGTATCGTTAAGTAATGCGGTGTGCCGCCGGTTCGGCATTGGCCGACCCGACGTGGTTCCGCGGTGTAAGATGCCGACGCATCGGGCCGTTGATCTGTCTCGAATGGTCGATGCCAAGCCGGAAGCTTGGCGACAAGCCGAGACCGGACCCAATGGTCATTTCAATGCCCGTTGATATGAGTTTCCATCGACGTTGCCGACTCTGAGGAATGAAACCGGCTATGAGCGCTCCCTGCCATGGCAGCCAACCCCGCTCCTCATGCTGAGGTGCAGGCGATCGCAGATCGCGCAGGCTGCCTCGAAGCACCCCGGACCGGTGATCCCGGCCACCAGGGCCTCGGACCAGCGTTCAGGCGTGCTTCGAGGCCCGCTTCGCGGGCACCTCAGCATGAGGGCCGTTCTGGCTTCCACTTAGGTCAGTTTCTATCTCGTCCTTGAGGACACGATCAGCATGGCGCGCGACCCGAACGCAGTCGACTTCTGGCGCGGCTTCGCCCTCATCACCATCTTCATCAACCACATCCCCGGCAACACCTTCGAGCACTTCACCTACTCGCAGTACGGCACGTCGGATGCGGCCGAGCTGTTCGTGTTCCTGGCGGGCTGGTCGATCGGCATCGCGATCCGGGGGCGGTCCGGCGAGCTGGAGCCGGCGAGCCGGACGGTGCTGCGCCTTCTCTCGCGCATGGTCGAGGTCTATCGGGCGCAGCTCGTCATCACGGCGATCGCGCTGGCGATGCTGGCCGGGGCCGCGCTCCTCCTCGACAACCCGCTCCTGCTCGAATGGCACAATGCCGGGCCGGTCTTCACCGATCCGGTCCAGGCCACCGTTGGCTGGGTGACCCTCCTGCACCAGCTCGGCTTCTTCAACATCCTGCCGCTCTACGTGGTGCTGCTCGGGCTCGCGCCGCTCTTCGTGCTCGCGGCGCGGCGGAGCCGGACCCTCGCCCTCGGCGCCTCGCTCGCCCTCTATCTCACGGCCCTCGTCTTCGAGCTCAACCTGCCGTCCTGGCCGGTGGAGGGGCACTGGTTCTTCAATCCCCTGTGCTGGCAGCTCCTGCTCGTGCTCGGCTTCCTCGCCCATGAGTGGCGGCTCGAATCGGCGAGCTTCCTCGTCTGGCGCCGCCGCCTGATGCCGCTCGGCATCGTCCTGGTCGCGGTCGGCGCGGTGCTGGCGTGGTTCCACATCCGGCCCGACCCGCTGCTGGTCCCCGTGCCGCGGCTCCTCTTCACCTTCGACAAGTCGCACCTGCCGCCGGCCCGGCTCATCCACTTCATCGGCGTGCTCCTCGCCTTCCAGGCCGTGTTCGACTGGATCTACCCGCGGGCGCCCTGGCTCGGCCGCCAGTTCGCGGCGCTCGGCCGCAACTCGCTCGCGGTCTTCTCCGTCGGGTCGATCGGCAGCCTTGCGGCACAACTCGTCAGGTTCTGGACGGGAGGCGGTTTCGCCATCGATGTCATTGTCGTAGGATCAGGGCTGGTATTATTGGCGTTCACCGCATGGTTCGTCGAATGGCGCTCCCGTTCTCCTCGGTCCTCCGCGTCGGCCTGACCTGTCTTCTGGGGGCCGGCGCTGTCGGCACTGCGGCGGCCCAGACCACGAGCCTTCCGGTTCCGGCCGCGAAAGTGGTTCCTCCGGGGGCGGACGTGCCGGATCCGAGCCTCTCGCCGGAATGCCGGGTGCCCGGCTCCAAGCTCTACACCCTGGCGAAGCTGCGCGCCGTGAAGAAGGCGCTGAGGGAGCACCGCGCGATCCACGTCCTCGCCCTCGGCTCGCCCTCGGGGGGCCTCGGCGGGATGACCTACCCGGTCAAGCTCGAATCGGCCCTGGAGCGGTCCTTTCCGGACGTGACCGTGGACGTCGACAGCCGCGGCCTGCCCGGCGAAATCACCTTCGGGGCCTCCGAGCGGGTGCGCAACACCGTGGCGGAGATCGAGCCCGACCTCGTGGTCTGGCAGGTGGGCACCAACGACGCGCTCGCCCGCGTCGATGTCGAGGCCTTCGCGGCCTCGCTGGCCGAGACCGTCGACTGGATCAAGTCGCACGGCATCGACGTGGTGCTGGTCGATCCGCAATACACCGCGAGCCTCGCCGAGGACGGCTACTACAATTCCTTCGTGCGCACGATCCAGCGCGTCGCGGCCGAGAAGCAGGTGCCGCTCGTCCTGCGCTTCGAGGCCATGCGCTACCTCGCCGGCCACACCAAGGACGAGCCTCTGCCGGGGAGCGGCTTCCGCCTCGCCGATCTCGGCCATCGCTGCATGGCCGAGCACGTCACCCGGGCCATCACCGTGTCGCTGCTCCAGCCCGACGTGACCGGGACCACGAGCCCGCCGCCCGCCCCCGCCCCACAGGCCGGCGCCGCCAAGCCGGGCCCGTGATTCCGATCACGCGCGATTCGCAGCCATCGGCTTAACCGGGGCGCAAGCCCGGCGGCCTTAAGTCCGGACGGGCGGCGCGGGAGGCGCGCCGCGCGAGCCGGGCAGGTGTCACCCCATGGCGGCCGGGGCCTCTCTCAGCGATGCGCCGGCGCCGGGCGTGGCGGGCCTCGCCCGCACGGCCGCCGCCGTCTTCGGGGTGCGGCTCGCCGCGGCGGGCTGCGCGCTCGCGGCGCAGGTGCTTATGGCGCGGCTGATGGGCCCCGCCGAGTACGGCATCTTCGCCTCCGTCTGGGTCTGGGCCGCGCTGGCCGGCCATGCCTCGACCTGGGGGCTGTCGCAGGCGGCCTCCCGCTTCCTGCCGGAATACCGGGCCCATGCGCGCGCGGACCGGGCCCGGGGCTTCCTCGCCTTCGGGGCGGCGGTGTCGCTCGCGGCGGGCGCCGGCGCCGCCGGGGCGGGCGCGGCGCTGCTCGGGCTGCATCCGGAGGCGGTGGAGCCGGGCTTCCGGGTCCCGCTCCTCGTCGCCGCGCTGGTCCTGCCGCTCTTCGCCCTGCAGGATTTCTGCGAGGGCGTCGCCCGCGGCCAGAACTGGACCCTGCTCGCCATCGTGCCGCCCTATCTGCTGCGGCAGGGCGGCGTCATGCTGGCGATGCTCGTCGCGGTCGCGTGGGGCGCGCCGCCGGTCGCCACCGTTGCGGTCGCCTGCACGCTCGCCGCAACCGCGCTCTCGCTCGCCATCCAGGCGGGGGTGATCTTGCGGCGCCTCGCGCGCCTCCTGCCGGCGGGTCCGCGCGCTTATCCGTGGCGCGGCTGGATGCGCACGGCGCTGCCGATCGCCCTCATCGATCTCGCGGGGTCCGGCTTCAACTTCGCCGACGTGCTGGTGCTCGGCTTCCTGCTGGAGCCCGCTGAGGTCGGACTCTACTTCGCGGCGACCCGGCTCCTGCAGGTCGTCGTCTTCGTCCATTACGCCGCCTCGTCGGTGACGGCGCAGCGTTTCGCGGAGGCCGGGGCGCGCGGCGACCGGGCGGGGCTCGCGGCGCTCGTGCGGCACTGGTCGCGCCTCACCCTCCTGGCGATGCTGGCGACGGGTCTCCTCGTGCTGGCCGCCGGCCCGCTCCTGCTCGGGCTGTTCGGCGCCGGGTTCCGCACCGGCCTGCCGCTGCTTGCGGTGCTGGTCGCCGGGCACGTGGTGGCCGGCGCCTTCGGGCCTGCCGAGGACCTGCTCACCATGCTCGGCGCCGAGCGGCTCTGCGCAGCGATCACGGCTTGCCTGTTCGGTCTCTCGGTCGGGCTCATGCTCGTCCTGGTTCCGGTCCTCGGGGTGCTCGGGGCAGCACTCGCCGCCGCCCTCGTCGTCGTCCTCCGCGGCCTCCTCCTGGCGCTCGCCGCATGGCGCCGCCTCGGCCTCGCCACACCGGCCTTCGCGCGAAGCCGTCCATGAACGCGCCGGTCCCGTCCCGCGCCGCCGCGGCCCTGCGCGCCGAGATCATGCCGGTCGCCTCCCTCGACCAGGAGGCCTGGGACGCGCTCATGGCCCGCGCGGCGGCGCCCTCGCCCGATTACAGCCGCCGCATGATCGAGGCGCACCGGGCCCATGGGCTCGCGCCTTCCGATCTCGCCTGCCTCGCCGTGCGCGACGGTGCGGCGCTCCTCGCGCTGCTGCCGTTCCGCTTCGCGCGCCTGTCCCTGCGCGGACGCCTCGCCACGCCCTTCACCTCGCCCACCATCACCGCGACGGCACCCCTCGTCGCGGGCGGCCCGGCCTTCGCGCCGGCGCTGGCGGCGCTCACGGATGGCCTCGCGCGGGTCTCTCCTGCCTGGTGGTGGCCGCTCCTCCCCGAGGAGATGCCGGCGGGACGCGGCCTCCTCGGCGCGATGGCGCAGGCCGGCTGGGACGTCGCGCCGGTCTCGTCCTTCGCGCGGCCCGTCCTCGACCGGCATGCCAGCCACGCCGCCTACCTCGCCGCGAACCCGAACAAGGGCCGCCTGAAGGACCTGCGACGGCGGCGCCGGCGGCTGGACGAGGCCGGTGCCGTCAGCCTCGAGAGCATCGGCCCGGAGGGCGATCTCGCCGCGGCGACGGCCGCCTTCCTCGCCCTGGAGCGCAGTGGCTGGAAGGGCCGGACCGGTACGGCTCTGGCGAGCCGCCCGGCCACGGTGGCTTTCGCGGCGGCTTTGTTCCGGGCCGGGAGCGGTCCCGTGATGGCCCGTGCCGACCTGCTCCGCCTCGACGGCATCCCGATCGCCGCAAGCCTGGCGCTGGTCTGCGGCCGCACGGTCTTCCTGCTCAAGACCGCCTATGACGAGCGGCACGCCGCCTTCGCGCCGGGGGCCCTGCTGGAGGCCGAGATCGTGCGGGCCCTGCACGAGGGCGGGGAGGCCGACCGGCTCGATTCGGTGACGCGGGAGAGCCGCGTGCTCAGCGACCTCTACCCGGCCCGGACCGCGATCGCGGAGATCGCGGCCACGGCCCCGGGCGGTCCGTCTGCATCGGGGCTCGCCGCGCGGCTGCGGCGCTATCACGCCCTGCGGCAGCGGGCGGTCGCGGTGCGCACGGCGCTGCGGCGGATGCTGGGTCGGGGGTGAAGGGGGATCCGGAGGGGATGAGGGCGGATGGCCGGCCTGCCCCGGAGAAGAGGGGCGACGCGTCGATCAGACCTCGCCTGTGGCAGCCCCGACGGTCCTCATGGCCATCCTCCGGGACTGGACGAGGCGGCCACGTCACCACCCGCCTCACCGCGCACGAACCGTCTCATACGGGTTCCGGTTGATCTGTTCCGAGACAGGTATGCGCGGGATCCCCTCTCCCGAGCGGGAGAGGGGTAGGGGTAGTCCGGAGTGGAAGGCGGGGTGATGACGCGGGAGATCCGGGCGCGACCGCCGGCCCGAGATTTCACGGATGGTTCCCCGCAGGACGGGGCTGTCGGTTCGAGATGGCCGAGCCCGGGCCTCTCACGCCTCGCGCCAGCCGACCCGTGCGTCGGGCTTGGAATCCGTCGAGGCGAAGTAGGGCTTGATGTCGAGGAGCGGGGTCCCGTCGAGGCAGTCGAGGCCGCGCACGGTGAGGCGGTTCTCGGCGATGCCGAGGAGATCCACCACCGAGAGCGCGATCGGGTTGGGCCGTGCGGGCGAGCGCAGCGCGAAGGTGCCGCGCGGCGCCTGCGCGTGGCGCGGCTGCTGGACCAGGAGGCCGCGGGGCGCCCGGTCCATCCAGTAGAGCACGATCAGGTGGGTCGTGCCCGCGAGCGCCTGCAGGCCGGGGGCGAAGCGGGGATCGACCTCGATCGTGCAGAGGGCGTCCGACTGCGCCGCGTTCTTCGGGCATTCGGCCCGGCGGGTCCAGGGCGTGCGGATGCGGCCGATGAAGTGGAGCCCGGCATCGAAATCCGGCGGGAGGGCGATCGCCTCCTCGCCGGGCCGCAGGCCGAAATCCTCGCTCACTTCAGCAGCACCACCTGCGCGTCGCCCGTGCGGCGCAGGACGTTGACCGTGACGTCGAGGCCGTGGCGGTGCAGCAGCAGGTCGACGCGGGAGGGGCCGAGCTTCAGGTTGCGGATCAGCACCCGGTCGAGGAAGGCCGGCAGGATCGGGTCGCGGAAGCGGATCCGGTTGCGGTCGTGGCGCAGTTCGAGGCCGAGGCAGGCCGCCAGGAACGCGAAGGGCGCCGCCGCCGCCCAGGCCTGCGGGCTGCAGGCCACCGGATAGTTCGTCGGCCCGCGCTGCTTGCGCTGGGTGAAGCCGCAGAACAGCTCGGGCAGGCGCCGCCCGTCCTCATAGAGCGAGGCGCCGTGCTGGCCCTCGAACACCCGCGCCGCCTCCGCCTTGTAGCCGTAGCGGGCGAGCCCGAGCGCCACGATGGCGTTGTCGTGCGGCCAGATCGAGCCGTTGTGGTAGGACATCGGATTGTAGCGCGCCTCGCCCTGCGCGATGGTGCGCACGCCCCAGCCGTTGAACCCATCCTTCGACATCAGCACCTCGGCGACCCCGGCCGCCCGCTCCGGCAGGGCGATGCCGGTGAAGAGGGCGTGGCCGGCATTGGAGGCGCGCACCGCGCAGGGGCGCTTCTCGCCGTCGAGGGCGAGCGCGTAGGTGCCGATTTCCGGCACGAAGAAGGCCTCGTCGAAGGCGACGCGCAGGCGCTCGGCGGCATCCTTCAGGCGCTCCGCCAGGGCCGCGTTGCCGAGCGTCGCCGCGAGCTTGGAGGCCGCGCGCTTGGCCGCATAGACGTAGCCCTGCACCTCGCAGAGGGCGATCGGCCCCTGCGCCATGCGGCCATCCGCGTGGAAGATCGAGTCGTGGCTGTCCTTCCAGCCCTGGTTGGCCAGACCCTTGTCGGTCTCGCGGGCGTATTCGACGAAGCCGTCGCCGTCCCGGTCGCCGTAAGTGTCGATCCATTCGAGGGCGGCCAGGATGTTCGGCCAGATCGCCTGGATGGTGTCCTTGTCGCCGGTCTGCTCGAAATACTGGCCGGCCAGCATCACGAAGAGCGGCGTCGCGTCGATGGTGCCGTAATAGAGCGCGAAGGGGACCTCGCCGAGATTGGCCATCTCGCCGTGGCGGGTTTCGTGCAGGATCTTGCCGGGCTGGGCGTCGGCGGCCGGGTTGTTGGTCCGGGCCTGCGTCGCCGCGAGGAAGCGCAGCACGCCCCTAGCGATGGTGGGGTCGATCCAGAGCGTCATCATCGCCGTGATGATGCCGTCGCGCCCGAAGACCGTGCTGTACCAGGGGATGCCCGCATAGGGGTAGATCCCATGGGACGTGCGGGTCGCCAGCATGTACAGATCGGCGGTCGCCCGGCAGGCCGCCTCGTTGAACTGGTCGTTCGAGCTCTCGATGGTGGTGATGTTGGCGGTGGCGGCGCGCAGGTCGCGGCGGGCGTCCCGGTAGGCGAGCGCGAAGGCCATGCCCTCGCCCTTGGCGTGACCATCCTCGCGGCGGGGGGTCGGGTAGACCGGCGAGGTGATGGGGAGCGCGCTGCCCGTCACGGCGACGAGGGTGTCGGCCTTGACATCGCTCGCATCGAAGATGGCACGCACGAAGACCGAGGTCCGGCCTCCGGGCGCGAGGCGGACCTCGAACTCGGCCCGGTGCCCCTCGATCAGGGCGGGCGTCGGGCCGAAGCGGAGGCGGGTGGTGCGCAGCCGGTTGTCGAGGCCGAGGTAGCGGAAGGTCACCTCGTCGGGGCGCGTCACCGCGACGCTGCGCTGGCCGCGCCGCTCACGGCTGCTGCCGCGGACCTCGAACAGGTCGCGGAAATCCGCGTCGAAGGTGAGGGCGAGCCGCAGGTGGCGGGGCTTGGTGTCGTAGTTGCGAAGCCCGATGCGGTCGTAGCAGGTGCCCCGGAACATGAACTTGGTGCGCTCCAGCGCGATGATCTCACGCGGGATCGAGGTCTCGTCGCCGGCATCGATCCGGATGTCCGGCGTGGTCATGTCGACCGAGAGCGCGCCGTTGTCGTCCTGGATCACCGAGCCGAGCAGGAGGGGCCGCTGGCCCTCGACCGTCAGTTCGAGCCGCGAGAGGAAGCGCGTGTCCTGGAAATAGAGGCCCTCGGGTCCCGGAAACACGCCGATATCGCCGTAGCTGTCGAGCACCGCGAATGCGTCGCCGTGCTTGAGCGAGCGCAGGGGCCGCTCGACGAGCGAGGTCTGGGCCTCGATGTGGTACTGGGGCAGGGGCTCGTCGTCGGGTGAGCCGGAGAGAAGGGCGGAGGGGTCCTGCACGGTCGCGACCATCCGGGTGGTTCTCCAGGTCTCGAGAGCGGATCGGGGGGCGAAGCGCGAATCAGCGCGCGGAGTGCCCCATACGCCCGCCAATGTGGGCCATCCTGCGGCCTGCGCCAGGGGAGGCCGGTCGTCTCGACGATCGCCCGTCCTGAAACGGCGAAGGCCCGGCCTCCGTCGGGAGGCCGGGCCTTCGATCGAGCCGGGGCCGATCAGAGTGGCCAGAGGCCGGCCGGCGTCGCTCCGTGCACGCCGTTCACGGCGCCCGTGATCTCGCGGCCCTGGCCGAGCGCGAGGCCCGGCACCTTGATCGCATCGGTCTCCGCCGCCAGCAGCGACTCGTAGGCGTTGAGATAGGCGCGCGCCATCACGGTCGCGGTGAAGCGGGTGTCGAAATAGCGCCGCACCGCATGGCGGCTCATGCTCTTCACGGTCTCGACCGCCGCGACGGCCTCGTCCATCGACGAGACCACCACGCCCGACACGCCGTCCTTGATCACCTCCGGCACCGAGCCGTTGCGCCACGCGATCACCGGGGTGCCTGCCGACATCGCCTCGATCATCACCAGGCCGAAGGGCTCCGGCCAGTCGATCGGGAAGGCGAGCGCCAGCGCGTTGCCGAGGAAGTCGTGCTTCTGATCCTCGTTGATCTCGCCGATATACTCGACGAGCGGATGATGGGTCATCGGCTCGATGACCTCGTCCCAGTAATCCTGGTCGGCCTTGTCGACCTTGGCGGCGATCTTGAGCTTCACGCCGGAGCGCTTGGCCATCTCGATGGCGCGGTCGGGACGCTTCTCCGGCGAGATGCGGCCGAGGAAGGCGAGATAGCCGCCGTCCTTCGGCTCGGGCGAGAAGCGGCAATTCTCGGCGGGCAGGCCGTGATGGATCGTCGCCAGCCAGTTGGCGTTCGCGGGCATCGGGCCGCGCTGGTGGTCGGAGATCGACACCAGCGGCATGCCCGTGAAGGTCCGGTACACCGGCATGAAATCCGGCACGTCGAGACGGCCGTGCAGGGTCGTCACGCACTTGTGGTTCAGATCCTCGAACAGCGGGTACTGCAGGAGGTCGATGTGGAAGTGGATGATGTCGAACTCGTCCGCCCGCCGGCGCAGGTGATACAGCATGGCGAGGTGGCTCGCGACGTGGTCGCGGATGCCGGCGAGCCGCAGGCCCTCGGGTGCGCAGGCCACGAGCTTGGCGCTCGTCTCCGAATCGCCGCTCGCGAACAGCGTCACGTCGTGGCCCTGCCGGACCAGCTCCTCCGTCAGCCACGAGACCACGCGCTCGGTGCCGCCGTAGAACTTGGGCGGGACGGCCTCCGCGAGGGGGGCGATCTGGGCAATGCGCACGACGAGTTCTCCTGAAGACGCCAATCGTTGGCGGGAACAAGCACGATCGGGCCTGAGCGGGACATGAACAGAACCGCCGGGCCACGGTTATGGTTCCGGTGCGATGCACAAGACGAGGCCGTGGCCCCCGCTGCCCACAGGATTCCCTTGAAGCCGTTTCCGGGCTGAACGCCGCGATTGCGGGCCGCATCCGGCTGTGCTAGAGCGCGCGCCTCGACCGAACCGCCCGGCCGTGAGGGCTGCCGTGGCGGTTCGTTTCGCTCCACGCAATCGATCGCGCGTGATCGTCGGGCCCGCAAGGGCCCGGTGGAGTTCGCGTCAGGAGAGCAAAATGCCCAAGCTCAAGACCAAGTCGGGCGCCAAGAAGCGCTTCAAGATCACCGGGACCGGCAAGGTCCTGTACGCCCAGGCCGGCAAGCGCCACGGGATGATCAAGCGGACGACGAAGCAGATCCGCAACCTGCGCGGCACGACCACCCTGTTCGAGGGCGATGCCGCCAACGTCAAGAAGTTCTTCCTGCCGAACGGCTGAAGTCTTCAACGACCCGCGATCAATCTGTTTCTGACATTCCGAGGAGATCATCATGGCTCGCGTCAAGCGCGGCGTGACGAGTCACGCCAAGCACAAGAAGGTGCTGAAGGCCGCCAAGGGCTATTACGGCCGGCGCAAGAATACGATCCGCATCGCCAAGCAGGCGGTGGAGAAGGGCCTCCAATACGCCTATCGCGACCGCAAGAACCGCAAGCGCAGCTTCCGCGCCCTGTGGATCCAGCGCCTCAACGCCGCGGTGCGCGAGCATGGCCTGACCTATTCGCGCTTCATCGACGGGCTTGCCAAGGCGGGCATCGTGGTGGACCGCAAGGCGCTCTCCGAACTCGCCATCCACGAGCCGGCGGCCTTTAGCGCCGTCGTCGAGAAGGCCAAGGCGGCGCTGCCCGCCGAGACCGCCAAGGCGGCGTGACCCGGGGACCCGCTCCCGTTCGGGAGGGGTTTCCGACGCTTCGACGGCCCGCCCTCGCGCGGGCCGTTCTCGTTTGGCTTGACCGCCCGAGCCTCGCGGGGCAGGGCATCCCGCGCGATCCGGCAGGGACACGATGACCGATCTCCAGAGCCTCGAATCCGACCTCCTCGCGCAGGTTCAGGGCGCCCCCGACGAGGCCGCGCTCGAAGGCGTGCGGGTGGCCGCGCTCGGCAAGAAGGGCGCCGTCTCCGAACTCCTGAAGACGCTCGGCGCGATGTCGCCCGAGGAGCGCAAGGAGCGCGGGCCGCTCATCAATGGCCTGCGCGACCGGGTGCACGGCGCGATCCTCGCTCGCCGCGAGACGCTGGCCGAGGCCGCCCTCGAAGCCCGGCTCGCCGCGGAGCGCATCGACGTCACGCTGCCGGTGCGCGAGGGGCCCGAGACGCGCGGGCGCGTCCATCCGATCACCCAGGTGATCGACGAGATCACGGCGATCTTCGGCGACATGGGCTTTTCCATCGCCGAGGGGCCGGACATCGAGACGGACGAGCTCAACTTCACGGCGCTGAACTTCCCCGAGGGCCATCCGGCCCGGGAGATGCACGACACCTTCTTCCTCCCGCCGGGCCGCGACGGGACGCGCAAGCTCCTGCGCACCCACACCTCGCCGGTCCAGGTGCGCACCATGCGCGCGCAGGAGCCGCCTATCCGCGTGATCTGCCCCGGCCGCACCTACCGGCACGATTCCGACCAGACCCACACGCCGATGTTCCATCAGGTCGAGGGGCTGGTGATCGACCGCTCGGCGAACCTCGCGCATCTCAAATGGATCCTGGAGGAGTTCTGCAAGGCGTTCTTCGAGGTCGAGAGCGTGAAGATGCGCTTCCGGCCCTCCTTCTTCCCCTTCACCGAGCCCTCGGCCGAGGTGGACATCCAGTGCTCGCGCCAGGGCGGTGAGATCCGCTTCGGCGAGGGCAACGACTGGCTGGAGATCCTCGGCTGCGGCATGGTGCACCCGAACGTGCTGCGCCATTGCGGCCTCGACCCGGACCAGGTGCAGGGCTTCGCCTGGGGCCTGGGCATCGACCGCATCGCCATGCTCAAATACGGCATGCCGGACCTGCGCCCCTTCTTCGAGGCGGATATGCGCTGGCTCGACCATTACGGCTTCCGGCCCCTCGACATCCCGAGCCTCGTCGGCGGGCTGACCGGCTAGGGCGAAAGGCCGGGCCGGGTGCGACCTCCGCCGGAGGGAGCCCGCCCCGAGGCCCACCCCCGCTCGCTCCTCGCCCGCCGGGTCCCGATCTTCTCGAAACCATCGGCCAGAGCACCATGAAATTCACCCTCTCCTGGCTCAAGGACCATCTCGACACCGACGCCTCCCTCGAGACGATCGTCGAGACGCTCACCCGCATCGGGCTCGAAGTGGAGCGCGTCGAGGACAAGGCCGCGGACCTCGCCGCCTACCGGATCGCGGCGGTCATCACCGCCGAGCAGCATCCGAACGCGGATCGGCTGAGGGTCTGCACCGTCGATCCCGGCGACGGCACGGCGCCCGTGCAGGTGGTCTGCGGCGCGCCGAACGCCCGGGCCGGCATGCGGAGCGTCTTCGCGCCCCCGGGCACCTACGTGCCGGGCAAGAACATCACCCTCTCGGTCGGCACCATCCGGGGCGTCGAGAGCCGAGGCATGCTCTGCTCGGGCGCCGAACTCGGCCTCTCGGAGGATCACGACGGCATCCTCGATCTCCCGGCCGACGCGCCCGTCGGGCAGCCCTATGCCGCCTATGCGGGCCTCGACGATCCGGTGATCGAGATCAATCTCACGCCGAACCGGCCCGACTGCACGGGCGTGTCCGGCATCGCCCGCGACCTCGCGGCGGCCGGCCTCGGCACCCTGAGGCGCGAGCCGCTGTCGCCTTTGCGCGGGGAGGGGGCCTGCCCCGTCGCCGTGATCCGCGATTTCGCGCCAGGCGACGAGCATCTCTGCCCGCTCTTCGGCCTTCGCCTCGTGCGCGGGGTCAGGAACGGCCCCTCGCCCGACTGGCTGCAGCGCCGCCTCAAGGCGATCGGCCTGCGGCCCATCAACGCGCTCGTCGACATCACGAACTTCATCACCTTCGATCGCGGGCGCCCGCTCCATGTCTTCGATGCGGCCAAGGTGAAGGGCAACCTCACCGTGCGGCGGGCGCGCGAGGGCGAGGAAATCGTCGCCCTCGACGGGCGCAGCTACCGGCTCGACGACGGCATCGTGGTCATCGCCGACGAGGCGGGGCCGGAATCGATCGCCGGCATCATGGGCGGCACGCATTCGGGCTGCGACGAGGCCACCACCGACGTGCTGATCGAAGCGGCGCTCTGGGACCCGCGCAACATCGCCCAGACCGGCCGGCGCCTCGGCATCATCTCGGATGCCCGCTACCGCTTCGAGCGCGGCGTCGACCCGGCCTTCACGCTGCCGGGCCTCGATCTCGCGACCCGGATGGTGATGGAGCTCTGCGGCGGCGTGCCGACGCAAGCCGCCGTCGCGGGCGAATTGCCCGACGCCGACCGCGTGATCGACTTCCCCTGGACGGAGGTGCGCCGGCTCTCGGGGCTCGATCTGCCGCGACCCGAGATGAAGGTGACGCTCGAATCCCTCGGCTTCCACGTCTCCGGAACCGGCGATCGGGTGAAGGTGCTGCCGCCCTCCTGGCGGCCGGATGTCGAGGGCAAGGCCGACCTCGTCGAGGAGATCGTGCGCATCGCCGGCCTCGACCGCATCGAGGCGAAGCCGCTGCCGCGGATCGAGGCGGCGGTGATCCGCCCGGTCCTGACCGTGCTCCAGAAGCGCACCCGGCTCGCCAAGCGCGAACTCGCCGCCCGCGGCCTCGTCGAGGCGGTGACGTGGTCGTTCATCTCCAGGGCCGAGGCCAAAGCCTTCGGCGGCGGGCGGCCGGAACTCGCGCTCGCCAACCCGATCGCGGCCGATCTCTCCGACATGCGCCCGAGCCTGCTGCCGGGCCTCCTGCGGGCGGCCCAGCGCAATGCCGACCGCGGCTATGGCGACGTCGCCCTGTTCGAGGTCGGCCAGTGCTTCGCCTCCGACGAGCCCGAGGGGCAGACGATCCGCGCGGCGGCCCTGCGCCGGGGCACGGCCCGGTTCGCGGGGGCCGGCCGGCACTGGGACGGCGCCGCGCGGCCCGTCGACGCCTTCGAGGCCAAGGCGGATGCGCTGGCGCTCCTCACGGCGCTCGGCATCCCGACGGGCGGCCTGCAGGTCGCGGCCGGCGGGCCCGACTGGTTCCATCCGGGCCGCTCGGGCACGCTGCAATTCGGGCCGAGGAACCCGATCGGGCATTTCGGCGAGCTGCATCCGCGGGTGCTCAAGGCCCTCGACGTGAAGGGCCCGGTCGTCGCCTTCGAGATCGTGCTCGACGCCCTGCCGCTGCCCAAGTACCGGCCCACCAAGGTGAAGCCCGCCGCGAAGCTCTCCGACTTCCAGCCGCTGAGCCGCGACTTCGCCTTCGTGGTGGCGCGCGACGTGCCGGCCGGCGACATCCTCAAGGCCGCGCAGGGGGCCGACCGCAGCCTCGTGGCGGGAGTCGAGGTCTTCGACGTCTACGAGGGGCCGGGGATCGGCGCGGACCAGAAGTCGGTCGCCGTGGCGGTGCGACTGCAGCCAGTTGACCGGACGCTGACCGATGCCGAGATCGAGGCGGTGAGCGCCCGGATCGTCGCCGAGGTCGCGAAGAAGACGGGGGCGACGCTGCGCATGTGAGGCAGGGCCCCGCGGCAGGGTGGAGAGAAGGGGATCGGCCATGGGGACAGCCATGGGATCAGCGATGACGGATGCGGCGCTCGTCGAGGAATTGTCGAATGCCGCCCACCTGCCGGAACTAGCCCTGGCCCGGGCGGTCCTGGCGCCGGACTCGATCGCCGAGCCGGTCCTCGCCGCCCTCGACCGGGCGGCGGCGGGCGAGAACCTGTCGGTTCCGGACGCCACCCTGCTGTTCTGGGGCCTGCACGTGCTCGCCGCCAGGCGCGACGGGCGGGCCTATGCCCCGCTCCTGCGGCTGATGCGGCTGCCGGAGGATTTCGTGCTGGAGGTGCTGGGCGACGACTTCGCCGAGACCGCGCCCCGCGTCGTCGCGAGCCTGTTCGACGGCGAGGCCGACGACCTCTTTGCGGCCGCTGACGACCCGGCGACGGACGGGCTGCTGCGGATGTCGCTGCTCGGTGCGATCGCCTTCCTGACCGCGGAGGGCCGGATCGAGGCCGCCCGCACCCGCGACTTCCTCGTCCGCTTCGATGAGGAGAATCGGGCGGAAGTCGGCGATCCCGCCTGGCAGGGCTGGGAGGATGCGATCGGGGTGCTCGGCCTCACCGACCTCGCCGAGCGCGTGCGGGACTCGCGCCGCAGCGGGCGCACACCCCCGGACTTCTCCTTCGTGACGGATTTCGAGCGCGCCCTGCAGGAGGCCCGCGACAATCCGGCGAGCCGCGCGCGCTTCGACAAGCTGAAGCTCGGCTATATCGAAGACATCGTCGACGAACTCGCCTGGACGGCCGAGCCGGATCCCGAGGCCGAGAACCTCCCGGATCTGCCGCTTCCGCACCACAACCCCTACCGCGATGTCGGCCGCAACGATCCCTGCCCCTGCGGCAGCGGCAAGAAGTTCAAGAAATGCTGCTACGAGAAGATGGCGGCGCGGGGGCTCTGAGGGGCGAATCCGCAAAGGACCGCCAGGGAGCGCCGGAATGCTGCGGCTCGACCATCTGGTGATCGTCGCCCCCTCCCTGGCGGAGGGTGAGGCCCATGTGCGGGACCGTCTCGGCCTGCCGATGCAGGCGGGAGGGCGGCACCCCGAGATGGGGACGCACAACCTCGTGCTGCGGCTCGGCGACGACGTCTATCTGGAGGTCATCGCGGTCGATCCTGAGGCTCCTGCCCCGTCCGGGCCGCGCTGGTTCAGCTTGGACGATGCCGCTGCTGTGCGGACGGCCTGGGAGAACGGGTGCCGGCTGCGGGCCTGGGTGGCGCGGACCGCCTCCATTGAGGCGGTGCTCGCCCGGCACGGCGACAGCCTCGGGCGGAGCACCCGGGTGTCGCGGGGAGCGCGCTCCTGGCTGTTCTCGCTGCGTCCGGACGGCGCCCTTCCGGCGGGCGGTGTCGCGCCCTCGGTCATCGACTGGGAGGGGCAGCCCGGCCCAGCCGGCGGGATGAATGATGTCGGGGCGCGGCTTCTTTCCTTCACGGTCGCGCATCCCGAGCCCGACCGGGTCGCCGCGCTCTACGCCCGTCTCGGGATCGTCGATCCGCCCGTGGTGACGACGGGGCCGGACCTCAGATTCAGTGCGATCGTGCGCGTGGCGGGCGGAGACAGGGTTCTGACCTGAGCTCGCGACAAGGCGCGTGCCGCGCAGCGGGCTCGGCCTGTCATACGGTTGCCGGTTGATCCGTTCGGAGACAAGAGGGCGCGGGCAGCGCGGGATCCCCTCTCCCGTGCGGGAGAGGGGTAGGGGTGAGGGTCCCGGACCGTGCCGCCAGAATCACTGAGCGTGGTGCTGGCAGCGGCCCGGTTCAGGGTCTCAGCGGACCCACCTGGACCCTCACCCCTGCCCCTCTCCCGCACGGGAGAGGGGTTCCCCGCGCTTACTCGTCTCGGAAGGAATCAGCCGGAAGCCGTATCACACCGGAAGCGACAGCAGTGCCCCGTCGCCGCCGACCGCCTCCGCGGCGAACACCACCCGGTCCCCGTCGAGCCGCGCACCGCCCGAGGCCACGAGCGCGACCGCCGCCGGATAGAGGCGATGCTCCTGGGCCAGCACGCGTGCGGCCAAGCTGTCCTCGTCGTCGTCCGGGCGCACCGGAACCGCGGCCTGGGCGATGATCGGGCCGGCATCGAGCTCCGGCACCACGAAATGCACCGTGCAGCCGTGGAGCCGCACCCCCGCCGCGAGGGCCTGGGCATGGGTGTGCGTGCCGCGAAACAGCGGCAGCAGGGAGGGGTGGATGTTGACCATCCGCCCGGCCCAGGCCTCGACGAAGCCCGGGGTGAGAACGCGCATGAAGCCCGCCAGCACCACGAGGTCGATGCCGTGGGCGCGCAGGCCCGCATCGAGGGCCGCGTCGAAGGCGGCCCGGTCCGGAAAGGCCCTGTGGTCGAGGGCGAGGGTCGCGAGGCCGGCCGAGGCCGCATGGACGAGGCCCGGCGCCTCCGGACGGTTCGAGGCCGCGAGCACGAAGCTGGCCGGGTAGGCGGGATCCTCCGCGGCCTTGAGCAGCGAGACCATGTTGGAGCCGCGGCCCGAGATCAGGATCGCGGTGCGCGGACGGGCCGGGCGCGTCACAGGGCGAGCGAGCCCGAGAAGGTGACCGGCGCCTCGCCCCGGGGCGTGATCCGCCCGAGCCGCACCGGCGCCTCGCCGGCCTCGCGCAGCGCGGCCTCGACGGAGGCGATCCGGTCGGCCGCCACCACCACCACCATGCCGATGCCGCAGTTGAAGGTGCGCAGCATCTCCGCCTCGGCCACCTTCCCGGTGCGGGCGAGCCAGCCGAAGACCGGCGGCACCGCAATCTCGTCGAGGTCGAGGGCGATGCCGACGCCCTCCGGCAGCACCCGCGGCAGGTTGTCCGGAAAGCCCCCGCCGGTGATGTGGGCGAGCGCCTTGATGGCGCCGGCTCCCGTCGCCTTGAGCGCCGCGAGCAGCGGGCGGACATAGATGCGGGTCGGGGTCAGCAGCGCCTCCCCGAGGCTCCGGCCCGGCGCGAAGGGGGCGGGCGCGTCCCAGCCGAGGCCGGAGGCCGCCACGATCCGCCGCACCAGCGAGAAGCCGTTGGAATGCACGCCCGAGGAGGGCAGGCCAAGCACGAGGTCGCCGGGCGCGATGCCAGGCCTAGGCAGGAGCGCGCCGCGCTCCGCCGCTCCGACCGAGAAGCCCGCGAGGTCGTAGTCGGAGCCGTCGTACAGTCCCGGCATCTCGGCGGTCTCGCCGCCGATCAGCGCGCAGCCCGCCTGCCGGCAGCCCTCCGCGATGCCACGCACGATATCGGCCCCGACGCCCGGCACGAGCTTGCCCGTCGCGTAGTAGTCGAGGAAGAACAGCGGCTCGGCGCCCTGCACGACGATGTCGTTGACGCACATCGCCACGAGGTCGATGCCGATCGTGTCGTGGCGCCCGGTCTCGATGGCGATCTTGACCTTGGTGCCGACGCCGTCATTGGCGGCGACCAGGATCGGGTCCTTGAAGCCCGCGGCCTTGAGGTCGAACAGGCCCCCGAAGCCGCCGATCTCCGCATCCGCCCCGGGCCGGCGCGTCGACCGCACCAGCGGCTTGATCGCCTCCACCATGGCGTTGCCTGCGTCGATGTCGACGCCCGCCTCGGCATAGGTCAGCCCGCGCTCGCCCGTCATCACCCTGGTTCCTCGGCTCTTCGTCGGCTTTCGTGTAGCGGCTTCTGCGCCGGGCGGCGAGTCGGTGGCGGGGAGTGGATACCAACGGTCATTTTCATGTGACCGTTGGTTCTGGTCTCGGATTTTCGCCAAGCCTTTGGCTTGGTGTCGAAAATTCGAGATGGTCAACGACCCGATGCGCCAGCATCTTGGGCCGTTGGTATGGAGACCGCGCGCGCCTTCTGCCACGATGGCCCGGACAGGCCCCGCCCGGGTTCCCGCCCTCCGCCCATCCCTCCGCTCATGACGCTGCCCAACCTGATCACCATCGGCCGCCTCGTCCTCGTCCCCTTCGTGATCGCGATGATCGGGCAGGGCGCCTGGGGCCTCGCCTTCGCGGGTTTCGCGGTGGCCGGGCTGTCGGACGCGGTGGACGGCTGGATCGCGCGCCGCTTCGACATGAAGAGCGAACTCGGCGCCTATCTGGACGCGCTGGCCGACAAGGCGCTCCTCGTGTCGATCTTCGTGACCCTGTCGATCGCCGGCGTGGTGCCGGGCTGGCTCGCCATCGTGGTGGTCTCCCGCGACGTCATGATAGTAGCGGCGATCCTGGTCTCCTGGCTGCTCGACAGGCGCGTCGCGATCCGCCCGCTCCTGATCGGCAAGCTCAATACCGCGGCCCAGCTCGCCTTCGCGGGCGGCGTGCTCGGCCTGCGGGCCTTCGGCATCGCCCCGCACCCGGCCGAGACCCTCGCGGCCGCGCTCGTGGCGGGCCTCGCCGCCCTCTCGGCGGCGGTCTACGGTGGTCTCTGGATGCGCCACATGGCGGGAGAGGGCGCGCGGTGAGCCACGCGCGGCGGTTGCTTGACCCTTGTGCAGCCGGATCCCTATCTGCCGCTCAAGGCGCGGGGTCGCCGTCGGAGGGGTCAGGGATGCTCCAGCGCCGCGCCACGATCGTGCTCGCCCTGCTCGCGGTCGTGGTCTTCCTGCTCTATCAGCTCCGCGACGTGCTGGTTCCGTTCGTGGCGGGCGCGGCGCTCGCCTACGTGCTCGACCCGATCGCCGACCGGCTGGAGCGCCTCGGCATCGGGCGGCTCGCCGCGACCTTCACCATCCTGGCCGTCTTCGTGCTGCTGCTGGTGCTCGCGCTCATCATCGCGGTGCCGCTCGCCGCGCGCCAGATCGGGGCGCTCGTCGCCACCCTGCCGGGGACCGTCTCGCGCATCCAGGCGATCATCGCGGACCATGCCGGCCCGCTGCTGGAGCGGGCGGGCGGGGCGGGCACGCTCCAGGACCTGCAGGCGTCCGTCGGGCGCCTCGTCGGCCAGGCCGGGAGCTGGATCGTCAATCTCGTCGGCTCCCTGTGGTCGGGGAGCCAGGCGATCGTCGGCATCCTGTCGCTCCTCGTCGTCACGCCCGTCGTCGCCTTCTACCTCCTCGTCGACTGGGACCGGATGATCGCGACCCTCGACGGTTGGGTGCCGCCCCGCCACCGCGACACGGTCCGGATGCTCGCCCGCGACATCGACGCGGCGATCACCAGCTTCATCCGCGGCCAGAGCCTGGTCTGCCTGCTGCTCGGCACCTTCTATGCGGTCGGCCTGTGGCTGATCGGGCTGAATTTCGGGGTGCTGATCGGCATGATGGCCGGGTTCCTCACCTTCATTCCCTATGTCGGCTCGCTCACCGGGTTCCTGCTCTCCGCCGGCGTCGCGGTGGTGCAGTTCTGGCCGGACTGGACCTGGATCCTGGCGACCCTCGGGGTGTTCCTCGTCGGGCAGTTCCTGGAGGGCAACGTGCTTCAGCCCAAGCTCGTGGGCGACGCCGTGCGGCTGCATCCGGTCTGGCTGATGTTCGCGCTCCTCGCCTTCGGCTCGCTCTTCGGCTTTCTCGGCCTGCTGCTGGCGGTGCCGATCGCGGCGGCGCTCGGCGTCATCGCGCGCTTCGGCGTGCGCCGCTATCTCGAGAGCACACTCTACCGCACCGGCGCGCCGCCCCTGGCCGCGCCGGCGCCGACACCGCTGCCGGTGGCCGATCTCGACACGCGGGGCCGCGCCTGATGCCGGACCTCCCGCGCCAGCTCACCCTCGACCTGCCCCTCGACCCGCGCTTCGGCCCCGAGGATTTTTTGGTCGGCCCGAGCAACGAGGCGGCCTATGCCCGCATCGAGTCCTGGCCCCACTGGCCCGACCCGGTTCTGGTCCTCACCGGCCCCTCCGGCAGCGGCAAGAGCCACCTCGCGGCGGTCTGGGCGGCGCAATCGGGCGCCCGCACGGTCGGCATCGCCGAGGTCACGGGCGCGGCCGTGCCGCAGCTCGCCGAACATCCGGCCCTCGTGATCGAGGATGCCGACCGGCGCAGCGGCCGCGACGAGGCCGCCCTGTTCCACCTGCTGAACCTCGCCCGCGAGCGGGGCACGAGCCTCGTCATCACCGGGGCGGGGGCGGTCGAGGGCTGGGGCATCGCCACGCCCGACCTGCGCTCGCGGCTGCGCCTTGCGCCCACGGTCGCGATCGCCCCACCGGACGAGGCCCTGCTGCGGGCGGTGCTGGTCAAGCTCTTCGTCGACCGCCAGCTCGTGGTGGACACGAGCGTGGTCGATGCCCTGGCGCTGCGCATCGACCGCTCGCTCGGCCGCGCCCGCGACGTGGTGGCGGCCCTGGACCGGGAGGGGCTTGCCCGCGGCCGGCGCATCACCCGGCCGCTCGCCCTCGCGACCCTGGCGTCGCTCGACGATTCCGCGGGGGAGGGGGGGCCGTGAGGACCCGCAGCACAAGGATCGGCCGGGGGGATCCCGTCCGCTTCATCGGAATGTCAAACTGACCTGCCACGCGCTAGGGGCGCTTCCGCGAGACAGGCTTCACAGGAGGTTCCACCGTGACCGAACCCGCCGCAGCCGATCCCAAGGCCATCGAGGTTCCCGACGATCTCGCGCTGCTGCCCGAGGCGCCGGCTCCCGTGGCGGCTGCGGTCGGGGAGGCCGTCGCGGCGGGACGGGCCCTGCGCCGGGAGCCGAGCCGCTTCGTCAACCGCGAGCTGTCCTGGCTGCAGTTCAACCGGCGGGTGCTGGAGGAGGCCTCCAATACCGGGCATCCGCTGCTGGAGCAGCTCCGCTTCCTCTCGATCTCGGCCAACAATCTCGACGAGTTCTTCATGGTCCGCGTCGCGGGCCTGCACGATCAGGTCCGCGCCGGCATCGCCACCCCGTCGCAGGACGGCCTGACACCGACCGAGCAGCTCGCCCGCATCGACGCGGAGGTGTCGGAACTCGCCCGCGACCAGCAGCGCCGCTGGCGCGAATTGCGGGCGGACCTGCATCGCCACGGCATCGAGCTCGTGGAGGCGATGGGCCTCTCGGCCGAGGAGGCGGCCTGGCTCGAGGACTACTTCCTCCAGCACATCCTCCCGGTCCTCACGCCGCTCGCCATCGATCCGGCCCATCCCTTCCCGTTCATCCCGAATCTCGGCTCGACCCTCGCGCTGATGCTGGTGCGGCCCCGGGACGGACGGGTGCTGCGTGCGCTGATCCGCCTGCCCGCCGTGGTTGAGCGCTTCGTGCGCCTGCCCGACCCGACCGGAACCGGCGCCGCCCGCTTCATCGCCATCGAGCAGGTGATCGTGCTGTTCACGAGCCGCCTCTTCCCCGGCTACCTCGTGAAGGGCCAGGGCGGCTTCCGGGTCGTGCGCGATTCGGATCTCGAGATCGAGGAGGAGGCCGAGGATCTCGTCCGCCACTTCGAGACGGCGCTGAAGCAGCGCCGCCGCGGCGTCGTCATCCGCCTCGAGGTCGAGGCCGGCATGCCGGAGGACCTGCGCACCTTCGTGGCCGACGAGCTGGAGATGCCCACCGACGCGGTCTTCCTCGTCGAGGGCATGCTGGCGCTCAACGAATTGTCCCAGATCGTCTCGATCGACCGGCCGGACCTGAAGTTCAAGCCCTACAACCCGCGCTTCCCCGAGCGCATCCGCGAGAGCGGCGGCGACTGCTTCGCGGCCATCCGCCAGAAGGACTTCGTGGTCCATCACCCCTACGAATCCTTCGATTCGGTGGTGCAGTTCCTCTCCCAGGCCGCCCGCGATCCGCATGTGGTGGCGATCAAGCAGACCCTCTACCGCACCTCCTCGAACTCGCCGATCGTGGCGGCTCTGGCCGAGGCGGCGGAGGCCGGCAAGTCGGTGACGGCCCTGGTCGAGCTGAAAGCCCGCTTCGACGAGGAGGCAAATATCCGCTGGGCGCGCAACCTGGAGAAGGCGGGCGCGCAGGTGGTGTTCGGCTTCATCGAGCTCAAGACCCACGCCAAGCTGTCGATGGTGGTGCGCCGCGAGGGGGACCGGCTCGTCACCTACTGCCATGTCGGCACCGGCAACTATCACCCGATCACCGCGCGCATCTACACCGACCTGTCCTTCTTCACCGCCGACCCGGTGATCGCCCGCGACGTCTCGCGCATCTTCAACTTCATCACCGGCTATGCCGAGCCGGCCGAGCTCGAGCGCATGGCGGTCTCGCCGCTGACGCTCAAGACCCGCCTCCTCAAGCACATCGAGGAGGAGATCGAGCATGCCAGGGCCGGGCGTCCGGCCTCGATCTGGATCAAGTGCAACTCGCTCGTCGATGCACCGATCATCGATGCCCTCTACGATGCGAGCCAGGCCGGCGTGCAGATCGACTGCGTGGTGCGCGGCATCTGCTGCCTGAGACCCGGGGTCCCGGGCCTGTCCGAGAACATCCGGGTCAAGTCGATCGTCGGGCGCTTCCTGGAGCATGGGCGCATCTACGCCTTCGGCAACGGCGTCGGCCTGCCGAATCCCAGGGCCAAGGTCTACATCTCCTCGGCGGACCTGATGAGCCGCAACCTCGACCGGCGCGTCGAGGCGCTGCTGCCGATCCTCAACCCCACCGTGCATCAGCAGGTGCTCGACCAGATCATGCTGGCGAATCTTCTGGATAACCAGCAGAGCTGGCGGGTGCTGGCCTCGGGCGCGAGCGAGCGCATCCAGCCCGCCGAGGGCGAGGAACCCTTCAACGCGCACAAGTATTTCATGACCAACCCGAGCCTGTCCGGGCGGGGCAAGGCTTCGAAGAAGTCGAGCCCGCGGGCGCTCAGCCGGCGCGGCCAGCGCGGCTGACACGGCGGCCCCTTCGGGTCATAAGGACTGTCGCTCGGGGGGCGCGGGAGGCCGCGTCCCATCGCGTCCCGCTCGCCGGGGTGCCGTCGCGAGGATCCCGATGGACCTGGACTCGTCTTCCCCCGCCCGCATGCCGCGCGAGGCCCTCGCCCAGGTCGTCCCGGGTGAGCCGATCGCGATCGTCGATATCGGCTCGAACTCGGTGCGGCTCGTGGCCTATTCGGGCCTCTCGCGGGCGCCGACGCCTCTCTACAACGAGAAGCTTCTGTGCGGGCTCGGCCGCAACGTCCTGACGACGGGGCGCCTGCACGAGGAGGGGGTCCGGCGCGCGCTCCAGGCGCTCGCGCGCTTCCGGGAGCTCTGCCGCACCATCCAGGTCGGGCGCACCTTCGTGCTCGCCACCGCGGCGGCCCGCGATGCCGAGAACGGCCCGGATTTCCTGCGGGCCGCCGAGGCGGCCTGGGGCCAGCCGGTCGAGCTCCTGTCGGGCCGGCGCGAGGCGGAACTTTCGGCCTACGGGGTGATCTCGGGCTTCTACGCCCCCGACGGCGTGGTGGGCGATCTCGGCGGCGGCTCCCTCGAACTCGTCGACGTGCGCGGCGCCGCGGTCGGGCGGGGCGTCACGACGCCGCTCGGCGGGCTCGCGCTCCAGGATCTCAGCGGCGGCTCGCTCAAGAAGGCGCGGAAGATCGCCGCCGAGACCCTCAAGAAGGCGGCGCCGCAGCTCGAGACCCTGCGCGGGCGCACCTTCTACGCGGTGGGCGGCACCTGGCGGGCGCTCGCGCGCCTGCATCAGGCGGCGCGCGGCTACCCGATGCGCGTGATGCACGGCTACACCATCGATCCGGCCGACGAGCTGACCTTTTTGGAGGTGGTGGAGCGGGTCGATGCGGCGACGCTCGCCGCCGTCGAGAGTGTGTCGGAGGCGCGCCGTCCTCTCCTCGCCTACGGGGCGGTGGTGCTGGAGGAGATCATCCGCAGCGGGCGCCCGCGGGAGATCGCCGTCTCGGCGACGGGAGTGCGCGAGGGACTGCTCTACGAACTCCTCGACCCGGCAAGCCGCAGCGAGGATCCGCTCCTCGTCGCGGCTGCGGAACTCAACTGGCTGCGCGCACGCAGCCCCGGCCACGGCCCCGAGCTCCAGGCCTGGACGGACGCCTTCATGGCGAGCCTCGACAACATGCCGGAGACCGCCGACGAGCGGCGCCTGCGCCACGCGGCCTGCCTGCTCGCCGATATCGGCTGGCGCACGCATCCGGATTACCGCGGCGAGCAGAGCCTGAATCTGATCGCCCACGGTGCCTTCGTGGGCATCGATCATCCGGGCCGGGCCTATCTCGCCGTGGCGGTGTTCTTCCGCCACGAGGGCGTGGCGCCCGAGAAGGCGAGCCCGACCCTGCGCCAGCTCGCGGGCGGTCGCCTGTTCGAGCTCGCGCGTCTGCTCGGGGCGACTCTGCGGGTGGCCTTCCCGATCTCGGTCGCCATGGAGGGCGTTCTCCCACGCACGCCGCTGCTTCTGCGGGATGGGGCCCTGGTGCTTCATCTGCCGGAGGATCTGCGGGCGCTGGCGAGCGACCGCGTCGCCAACCGCCTGCGCGGCCTGGCCCGTCTGCTCGGCGTCGAGGCGCGCATCGCGGTGGGCTGAGCCCGGCGGGCCGGCCCGCCGCGGACGGTTCCCGTCCAAATCGCACCTGACCTGCGTGGCAGCCGCCCCGCTCCTCAGCATGAGGGCCGGGGCCGTTGCCACAAGAGGGAGCACTCAGTCAGCCGGTTTAATCCGGTTTCCGGTTGATCTGTTCGGAGACAAGAGGGCGCGGGAACCGCGGGATCCCCTCTCCCGTGCGGGAGAGGGGTAGGGGTGAGGGTCCCGGACGGATCCGCAATAATCCTGAAGCCGTGGTGGTGGCAGCGGCACGGTTCAGGATACTTGCTGAACCACCTGGGCCCTCACCCCTGCCCCTCTCCCACTCGGGAGAGGGGGTCCCCGCGCCCTCTTGTCTCCGAACAGATCAACCGGAAGCCGCATCACCCGCCAGGGGCGGCAACGCCGGTGGTGAGCTCATGCTTAAGCCCGCGTTAGCCTCGCCGTGAGAGGCTGCCGGCCCGGTCGGGAAACGGTGGGCGGATGGGTCGGACGGGCACAGGCCGGTGCGGAGCGATGCTCCTCATCGCGCTCGCGGCGCTGCTCCTCGGCACGGCCGGGGCGGCGGCGGCGAAGCTCGTCTCCATCACGGGGTCCGAGCAGCGCAATTTCGGCCGCATCGCCCTCACCTTCGACCAGAGCGTCAAGGTGACGGCCAAGGCCGCCGGCAGCATCCTCGTGATCAGCTTCCGGGAGCCGGCCAGAGGCGCACGCGAGCGGCTCGCCGTGGAGATGCCCGCCTATGTCGCCCAGGCGCGCCGAGACCCCGACGGCGGCGGCCTGCGCCTCGCCCTGCAGCGGCCCTTCACCGTCAATGTCCTGGAGGCCGCCGAACGGGTATTCGTGGACCTGCTGCCCGAGACCTGGAGCGGCCTGCCGCCGGGCTTGCCGCCCGAGGTGGTGGCCGAGCTCGCGCGGCGTGCCGAGGAGGCGGAGGCCCGCCTGCGCCGGGAGGCGGAGCGCAGCGCCAGGCCGCCGCTGCCGCTGCGCCTCGAGACCGCCGAGCTGCCGACCCTGACGCGCCTCACCGTGCGCCTGGCGCCCGCCGCGCCGGCGGCGTTCGAGCGCAATGGCCGCAGCCTGCGCCTGATCCTCGACGGCGCCTATGCCATCCAGCCGAACGACGCTAGGGCGCGCCTCAAGCCCGCCGTCGAGACGCTGACCGCCGACAGCACCCCCGCGCAGACTCGCCTCGCCCTGACCCTCGCGGAGGGATACGACGCCGAGGGCTACCGGGACGACGACGGCTACACCATCGACTTCACCCGCAAGCCGGAGCGCTCGGCAGCGGCGGAGGCCCCGCCCGCCCCGGCACCGAAGCCCGCGGCGGGTGAGCCGCCGAAGGCCGGCAGGAGCGAGGCGCCGGAGGCCGATCCGCCCGCCGCCGAGGCGGAGCCGGCCGGGCCGGGCCGGCGGGCCGGATCCGAGGTCCCCCCCTCCGGCCCCGTCGAGGCGCGGGTCGCCCGCCTCGGCGAGACCGTCCGGATCACCTTCCCGTTCGCGGCGCGCCCCGCCGCAGCGTTGTTCGAGCGCGGCGGCATCGCGACCCTGGTCTTCGAGACGCCCGCGCCGGTGCGGCTCGATCCGGCGGCGCTCGCGCCCGATTCGCCCGTCCGGCTCGCCGAGGCGCCGCGGGCCGAAGGGCAATACGCCGTGCTGCGCTTCGTCCTTGCGGGCGGCACGATCGCCCAGCTCTCGCCCGGCGATGGTCAGGGTTGGACCCTCGTCCTCGGCGACGGCAGCCTCCCGCCGGGCGACCTTCTGGCGCCGCAGCGCGCGGCCGATGGGGCCGGCCGGCCCGCAATCTCGGTCCCGCTGGCGCGGGCCGGATCCGTGTTCTGGCTGGAGCGCAACGGCGAGCGGATCGCCGTGGTGACGGCCCAGGGGCCGGACCTCGCGGGCGTGCCGAAGCGTGGGCGCTTCGTCGATTTCGAGCTGCTCGCGAGCCGCCAGGGCGTCGCGGTGCTGGCGCTCGCCGACGACCTCGTGGTGCGCCCCGGCCTCGCCGAGGTCGCCATCACCCGCCCGGGCGGCCTCGCGGTGAGCCCCGCGGTGGCGGAGGCGATGGATGCCGGCCCCCCGGTCTCTCCCGACGGGCTCGTCGTCCAGCCCGAGCGCTGGCGGGCGGATCGCCGCGGCGACGTGCTGAGCCGCATCCGGGCCGCGCAGCAGGCCGTTGCGACGGCCGACAGGGCCGGCCGCTCGCCCGCGCGCATCGACCTCGCCCGCGTGCTCCTGGCGAACGGCTTCGACGCGGAGGCCGCCACGGTGCTGGCCTTCGCGGCCAAGGAGGACGCCGTCATCGCCGCCGATCGGGCGACCCGGATCCTCTCGGCGATCGCAGCCCTGCGCCTGCGGCGCGACGCGCAGGCGGCGGAGATCCTCGGCGGCGACACCAAGCTCGGCCAGGATCCGGAGGCGCGGCTCTGGCGCGCCGTGGCGGATGCCCGCCGGGGCCGCCTCGCCGGTCCGGCGGCGCTCGCCGCCCTCAAGGCCGCCCTGCCGGTCGTCGAGGCTTATCCGGAGGATCTCCGGCTCCCGGTCCTGCTGACGCTCGCGGGGCTTGCCCTCGATGCCCGCGACCTCACCCTCGCCCAGAAGGCGATCACCGCCGCCGCGGCGATCACCGACTCAGGCCTCACCCGCGATCAGGTGGCGCTGCTGCGCAACCGATTGACCGAGCAGCTCGGCCAGGAGGCCCTGGCCCGGCGCGAGTACCAGCGCCTCGGCGCGGAGGCCGAGGCCCCGGTCGCCGCCGAGGCGGCCCTGCATCTGATCGATCTCGCGCGCAGGGCCGGGACGGTCCCGCGCGAGGAGATCCTCGCGCGGCTGGAGCGGCTCGCGCTGAGCTGGCACGGCGGCGACGTCGAGGCCGAGACCCTGGCGCGCCTGAGCCGCGCCTATGCGGAGGCGGGGCGCTGGCGCGACGCCTTCGCCACGGCGCGCAAGGCCAACCGGCTCTTCCCCGAACATGCGGCGACGCGGGGGCTGCACCAGGACACCGTCGCGCTCTTCGCCGACCTCTTCCTCACCGACAAGGGCGCGAGCCTCGGGCGCGTCGAGGCGCTCGCCCTCTATTTCGACTTCAAGGAGTTCACGCCGCTCGGCCGCCAGGGCGACGAGATCGTGCGGGGCCTCGCCGACCGGCTGGTCGCCCTCGACCTTCTCGACGCCGCCGCCGACCTGCTCCAGCATCAGGTCGACAAGCGGCTCACCGGCGCGGCCCGGGCGAGCGTGGCGGCGCGCCTCGCCAGCATCCGCCTGATGGACGATCGGCCGCTCCAGGCGCTCCAGGTGCTGCAGGCGACCCGGCTGCCCGAACTGCCCGAGCGGATCCGCGAGGCGCGCACGCTGCTCGAAGCCCGCGCCCTGTCGGATCTCTCGCGCACCGACCTCGCCCTCGAACTCCTGGAGGGCGTCGAGGGCCCCGATGCGGCGCGGCTGCGGGCCGACATCGTCTGGAGCGCGAGGCGCTGGCGCGAGGCCGGGGAGGCGCACGAGGCCCTGGTCGGGACCCGCTGGCGCGAGCCCGGGCCGCTGAGCGACGCGGAGCGGGCGGACGTGATGCGGGCCGCCATCGCCTATGCGCTCGCGGACGAGACCCTGAGCCTCGACCGGTTGCGGGCGAAGTTCACCCCCAAGATGGCCGAGAGCCCGGACGCCCGCAGCTTCGCGCTTCTCTCGGCCCCGAACGCCACCCGCACGGCGGCGTTCCGCGACCTCGCCGGCAAGGCGATCAGCGCCGACACCCTCACGGCCTTCCTGCGCGCCTACCGGGCCCGCTATCCGGAGAGCGCGGTGCCCGAGCGGCCCCTTCCCCCGCCGGAGCCCGGGCCGGAGGCGCGGCGGGCCGGAGGGGCGCCGCCGGGCTAGCGCCTCTCGTGCTCACCCGCCGTAGCTCTGCACCAGCGAGCCGGCGACCAGGGTCCAGCCGTCGACGAGCACGAAGAAGATCAGCTTGAACGGGAGCGCCACGGTGGCGGGCGGCAGCATCATCATGCCGACCGACATCAGGATCGAGGCCACCACGAGGTCGATGATCAGGAAGGGGATGAAGAGCAGGAAGCCGATCTCGAAGGCCCGCCGCAGCTCCGAGATCATGAAGGCCGGCGTGAGGATCTCGAGGCCGACCGCCTCCGGCGTCGCCGGGCGGGGCGCTTTGGCGAGATCGAGGAAGAGCTGGAGGTCCTTCTCGCGGACCGTGCGCAGCATGAATGCCTTGAACGGCGCGGCGGCCCGCTCGAAGGCCTGGGATTGCTGGATCTGTCCGGCCACGAGGGGCTCGATCCCTGCACGATAGGCGTCCCGGGCCGTCGGCGCCATCACGAAGGCGGTGAGGAACAGGGCAAGGCTGACGATCACGGCGTTCGGCGGCGCGGTCTGGGTTCCGAGCGCCGAGCGCAGGATCGACAGCACGACCACGATGCGGGTGAAGGAGGTCGCCATCACCAGCACCGAAGGCGCGAGCGCCAGCACGGTGATGAGGGCGACGAGCTGGAGCGCCCGCTCGGTGACGCCGCCGCTCGGCCCGAGATCGACGGTCACGCTCTGCGCGAGCGCGCCGCTCGCCGAGGCGACGAGGACGAGCCCGGCGAGCCAGACGGCGCGCCGGCCCCGGACTGACCGAGTGAGGAGGCCCATGCGCGCACCCTGGCGTCGTCCGCGCGGCCGGCGCAAGGGCGCGACCGCACCGGCGCGCCGCTTGTCCGCAGCCGCGGCGGGACGGCAACAGCGCCGGCGATCGGTCCGTCAGCGCTTGTCGAGCGGCCGTCCCAGCAGGCGGGCGAACTCGGCCTCGATCTCCTCGACCGAGAAGGGGTTCGGTGCGGCAGGCGCCTTCTCAGCCTCCGGCTTCGGTTCCGGTGCGGGGGGAGGGGGTGGCTCGGGCGCCGGAGGGGGTTCGGGCGCGGCCGCCGGCTCCGGTGCCAGCGGTTCCGGCTCGGGGGGCGGTGGAGGCGGTTCGGGCTCGGGTGGCGCAGGAGGGGGCGGCTCGGGCGGCAGCGCGGCAGCCGGTTCGGGCTCGGGCGGCGTGGGCTCCGGCGGGTGCTCAGGCGCCGTCTCCACCTCCGGCGCGGGCGGCGGCTCCGGGGCCACCGCCTCGGGTTCCGGCGGCGGGGGAGGCGGCGGGGGTTCGGGCTCGGGTGCAGGGGGCGCCGCCGTCACCATCGGCTCGGGCTCCGGCGGCCGCTCCATCATCGGCATGGCCGGGCGGGACGGGGCGACGGCCGAGGAGGGTCGGCGCAGCGCCTCTTCCAGCTGGCGGGCCATGTCGTTCAGGATGGCGGCGTCCACGGCGCGCGGCTCGGCCCCGCGCGTGCCGGCCGGGGCCGGCGCCGGGCCGTGCGGCTCCGCGGCGGGAACGGGCGGCACCTCGAGGGGCGGCGGGGTCTGGCGGTTGGCGCGCTGGCTCGGCGGCTCGACCCGCCGCGCGGCGTTGAAGCGCGAGGCCGGGCGCGGCGGCATCGGCGGGCGCATGGCGGCCGGCTCGGGCGGTGGCGGCGGCGGAGGGGCGGGCGCCGGCGGCGGCGGGAAGGTGGAGGTCGGCTCGGGCGCCTCGACCGGGGCGGGCGGCTCCGGGAAGGGCGGCAGGGGCGGCGGCAGCGAGGCCGGCTCGCTCTCCGCCGGGAGCGGCAGCGGCGGTTCGGGGGGCGCCTCGCTACGCTCGGCGAGGTCGGCCGGGAGCCGCGCGCCCGCCATACGCACGATGTTGCGCTCCACCACCACGTCGTTCGGGCCGCCGACGAGCAGGAGATGCTCCACGTTGTCCCGGCGCAGCAGAATGAGCTGCCGCTGCCGGTCGAGCTCGTAGATGTCCACGATGCCGAGGCGCGGCTGCCGGCCCCGCTGCGCGCCGCCGTTGCCGAGGCTCAGGCGGCCGCGGGCGAAGCGCTTCGCGCCGAACGCGAAGGCGCTGAGCAGCACCACCATGATCAGGAATACGATCAGGTAGGAGATCACGGGCGATCCATCCGTCCCGAAAAGCGAGGAGAGCAATGCACGGTCTCTCACGACTGAGGTGCGCGGGGCACCGACACCACACGAGGGGGTTCTAACACGCGGGCCTTGCGCCTGCGCAGGGCGAGTTAAGGCGTCTTAACAACTTCATGGCGGGGTGGCGACTCAGCGGTATGCCCCGCGCCCGATGCGGGCCGGCGCGATTAACGACCTCTTAACCATAAGGCCGGCAGATTTTGCCGGCCGAACCTGGGGCCGTCCCGTGCCAGTCGCCGATCTCCCGCTCGTCAGCATGCTGCGCAACCGCATGCAGTGGCACCAGACGCGCCAGAAGGTCCTGGCCGAGAACGTCGCCAATGCCAATACCCCGGGCTTCAAGGCCCGCGACCTGCGGGCGCCCGTCTTCCGTCCCGATGGCAGCCTCGCCGCGTCCGGCCCGGCGGGAATCGTGGTCGAGCGGACGAGCCCGATG